>JBBSCM010000169.1:0-8780 GCA_038250295.1 Anaerolineales bacterium
AATCTCCAACAGTGTGAGGGATTGCTTTGTCGCACACCTGCCCTGGCGGGCGGTGCCAGGGAAGAGCACCGCCCTCGCAATGACGAGTTATATGGTATCCGCAAAAGTCTTTTCCATACTTCTAAAATAGAAAAGGCCAGATATGAAAATCAAAATTGAAATACCAGTCGAAATCCAAAGGGTAATATCAGGTCCATTGCCAATGCCTAGTAATGACCAGCGAAATCCGTTGACCACACCCGCCATAGGATTCAGGAAATACAAGACCTGCCATTTCTCAGAAATGACAGTGGCAGAATATGCCACAGGTGTGGCAAACAGCCAAAACTGAGTCAGAAACGGGAGCGCCTGGTTTACATCCCGATACTGCACGTTGATCGCCGAAAGCCAGAGCGCCACGCCAAGCGCCGTGATGATCGCAAGCAGGAGGAAGAGCGGAAGAGTCCAAATCAAATTCCAGGCAGGCGTGACGTGATAATAGAACATCAAGAAAACTAAAATAACGAAGGCAATCGCAAAATCCACCATCCCCGAAAAGACCGAGGATATGGGCAGAATAAGGCGGGGAAAATAAATTTTCGTCACCATGTTGTTGTGCGCCACGAGAGAGCGGCTGCCCTGATTGAGCGCGACAACAAACAAGCCCCATGGCAGCAATGCTGTGAATGAAAAGACGGGATAGGGGATTCCTTCCGTGGGCAGTTTTGCCACTTTGTCAAAAAGGAAGGTAAACACCAGCATGGTCATTACAGGCTGGATGACTGCCCAGGCCATTCCCAAAAGAGTTTGCTTGTATTTCACTTTCACATCGCGCCAGACCATGAAAAAGATCAATTCACGATAAATCCACAGGTCGCGCAGGTTCAATGCCGCAAGGCCTTTGGATGGCTTGATGTAAATAGTGTGAGGTTCGTGTTTTGTGAGTTCGGTCATTGTCTCTCTTGATGGAACAGGCTGCAAGTGATGCGTGTTGCGTGTTTCGTTGTCCGCTTGCGCGTGTGTACTTGTGTGCCTGTCTACGTCACGCGTGTTCTGCTAGCGAATCTTGTCTCGATTTTCCTTAAACCATTCAATCGTGCGCTTCATTCCTTCTGCAAACGAAACCTGCGCACCCCAGCCAAATAATTCCTTCGCGCGCGAGACGTCAAGTCCGCGGCGAGGCTGGCCGTTGGGTTTATCGGTCTGCCAGGCAAGCGTGCCCTGGAAGCCAGTCATCTTCACAATCATTTCGCTCAAATCTTTGATGGAAACCTCGTAACCAGAGCCGAGGTTTACAGGCAGGTCGCCATTGTATTTTTCTGCGGCGGTAACAATCGCGTCTGCAGCATCTTCCACATACAAAAATTCACGGGTCGGAGAGCCGTCACCCCAGACTTGTAATTCCTTGTCTCCACGCTCGCCGGCTTCAACGGCCTTGCGGATCAACGCAGGGATGACGTGCGAGGTCGCCAAATTGAAGTTGTCACGCGGACCATACAAATTAACCGGCAACAGGAAAATGGCATTGAAGCCATACTGCTGACGATAGGCCTGTGCCTGCACAAGCATCATTTTCTTGGCCAGGCCATAAGGTGCGTTGGTCTCTTCGGGATAACCGATCCATAGGTCATCTTCCTTGAAAGGAACAGGCGTAAATTTTGGATAGGCGCAGACCGTGCCAATGGCGACGAATTTGCCGACGCCATTTTTGTATGCCTGATGCATGAGTTCCACACCCATCATCAGGTTGTCGTAAAAGAAATCGGCGGGATGTTCGCGGTTTGCGCCAATGCCGCCCACATTCGCAGCGAGGTGGATGATGACCACATTCTTCGGGTCAACACCTTTAAGTGTGTCAGCGTACAAACGCTTGATGTCGTTTGCATCCACGAGGTTGTAGTTCTCGATGCGCGGAATGAAAATATCAGTTGCGCCGCGCTGCTTTAATTTTTCAATGACGAACGAGCCGAGAAAGCCCGCGCCGCCGGTGACGATCACGCGTTTATTTTTCCAAAAATTGTTTTCCATAAATTCTCCTTGCGTATTTCGTGTTGCGTGTTCCGTTGTATGCTTGTCTACGTGTTTACCTGTTTACGCTTTTACCTGCCTATTGCACAATAAACTGCGCGTTCCTGTACCGATCATCCGACGGGTTGCGGATCAAACCAGATTTCAATGCAAACAACACTTCACGCACGCCGTCATCTACTGTCAGAGTTGTGTCAAAACCAAGAAGACGTTTGATCTTTTCAAATGAGACTGTAATGTCGCGCATGTCGCCGCCAAAGGTCAGGTCTTTGTATTCAACGATTGTTTCGGGCATGCGTTTCAAAACAAAATTAACAATATCGCTTTTTGTATAGTTTCCATTATCAGTTCCCAAATTGAAAACCTGCCCACGGATTTTTTCTTTTTCTGCTTCCAGGCCCATGATCACGCCGCGCACCACATCGCGGATGTGCACGAACGAACGTGAATATCCGCGTTGATAGATGATGAGTGAGCGTTTTGTAAACGCATCCAGCACAAATTGGTTAACGATCAGGTCAAACCTTGTGCGCGGGGAAATTCCGTACAAGGTGGCAAAGCGGAACAGCAGCGGCGCACAGGCGGCATCCTTTTGTGAGAGCAAAAATTCCTCGCTTGCGATCTTCGTCTCTGCATATAACGATTGTGGATTTAATGGGGATTCTTCGGTTACAGGCTTGCCATCTTCGGATAAGCCATAGTTGCTGTATGTGGACGCGAACACGAATCTCTCCACGCCCAAATCTGCCGCCTGCCCGAAGACAGTTTTTGTGGCTTCAACGTTATACCGCCACGCGACCTGTTTCCCCACGGCCTGACAGGCTGGGAATCCCACAATTGCCGCAAGATGAACAATGGAATCGGGTTTTTGCCAGTCACGTTTAACGGCGTCACGTACAGTTCGATTCTCGGTAACATCACCTTTCACAAAGTGGAAGTTCGGATGATTCAGGAACGGGACAATGCTCTCGCCGCCGAACAGGAGACTATCCAGGACGGTGACCCTGTAATTGGCGCGGAGCAGCTCCGAGGTCAGGATGGAACCGATGTATCCCGCGCCGCCTGTGATCAGTATGTGTCGTTCAGTCATTCCAAGCCTTCCAATCTGATCTTATATCCATCCAAAACCAGGGCAGGCGCAGTTTTATCGTTCACAACTGCAATACCCTGTTCAAGACAGGTGAGCTTGCAAATATCCGCCACATCGCCAGAGCCAACGATTCGCACGCGGCCAAATCCTGCACGACGAATTTTCGTGACATGATCCTTCACGCGCTGACGGGTGCGGCGATAGACCGAAAAAGAACGCTCCACATAATCGATGGCCAGGCGGGCGCGCAGGGCAAGCCCCTCGGGCGTGATGATGTAACGCAATTTTTTTCTTTCAGCACGCGAAACTTTTACAGCGCCTTTGGCAATGAGCCGTTTTAAATGCCAATTGACCGTTCCAACTGCCACACCCAATTGGGTGGCAAGTGTGGACTGGTTTACATCAGGGTCGCCTTCGATCTGTTCAAGCAATGAAAGTTCGCGGGATTCGTCGTTTGTTGATTCCATGTATTTTTTAATCCAAAATTCAGTGACTGAATTATAACCTATTCAATGAAGATTGAAGCTAAGAATTTTAGCGACAATTTCATTACGCAATTCAAGCACAGGGTAAAACACTTTGCCGCAAATTACGCGGATTTTCACGAATTGGTTTTTAAAATCTGCGCACATTCGCGTAACACCTGCGCTGCACCACACTGCGTTCGCAGCTGAAGTTCTGTTTTCTTCTTGCGAGGCCGGCACGACAAAACTTTATTGATTGCGCAACCACCAAGATAATGGGATAATTTCCCGAAAGCCAGACGGGGGTTTCAATTAACCCACCCAATATACAGTCTTCAAGTTCAGGAGGCCAAATGACAGAATTAATACACAAGGAATTATCATTTAAAATCATAGGCGCTGCGATGGAAGTTCATAAAATCCTGGGTGCAGGGTTTCTCGAAGCAGTGTATCAAGCCGCCCTTGAAAGGGAATTCACCTTGCGCAATATTCAATTTGACAGGCAGGTTGGTTTACCTGTAGCCTATAAAGGCGAATTAATCAGTGAATACAAAGCAGACATAATCGTTGATAAAAAGATAATCATCGAAATTAAAGCAGTAAATCGCTTAAATTCCATGCATGAGGCTCAAGCCATTCATTACCTAACCGCGACAGGTATGCAACTGGCAATTCTGATCAATTTTTCAGCAGGTTCTCTTGATTATCGCCGCGTCGTAAAGACAAAATAAAAAAAATTTCGTGCTCATTCGCGAAATTCGCGGCAAAATTTTGACACCTTTGCAAACTTCCACACCACGTATACAATCAATTCTCTATGAATATAAACCCACCTTTTGATGAAGCAGGCGTTGAATATCAGCGGACCCGTATAACACACTGGAATTCAGTTGCTCAAAAACGCGACCACTGGCGCGGCATGGGCAGATGGTATCACCGCCGACTCGTTGAAATCTATCGTTATCTTGTCACCCCTAATCAACGCATCCTTGAGATTGGCTGCGGCACGGGCGGCTTGATCGCGCACTTGCAACCCTCTCACGGCGTCGGCATTGACTTCTCTGCAGAGATGATCGCGCGCGCCAAACAAAATCATGCGGAGATCGAATATCACCAGATAGATGCGCATGACCTTTCCAGCATCGACGGAAAATTCGATGTCATTATTTTTTCCGATACGGTCAACGATCTATGGGATGTGCAGCGCGCTCTCGAACAAATAAAAAGATTATGCAAACCTCATACACGACTTATCTTAAATTTCTATAACCATCTCTGGCAATTACCTCTCACCATCGCGCAAAGCCTCAACCTCGCCGCACCCATGCTGCACCAAAATTGGTTAACCAACGAAGATATTGATAATATGCTGCGCCTTGCAGGTTTTGAAAGCGTTCGCTTCTCACACGAGATTTTATGGCCGCTGCCTCTCGGCAGAGTGGCAAACCGTTATCTTGTCAAACTATGGCCCTTTCGAGATTTCGCGCTTTCTAATTTTGTGGTCGCACGTCCCGCGCCGCAACGTGTTCAAGAGCAAAGCGTTTCCGTAGTCATCGCGGCGCGTAATGAAGCAGGCAATATTAAATCCATTTTTGAACGCGTACCAACAATGGGACGTGAAACCGAACTCATCTTCGTTGAGGGACATTCACATGACAACACCTACGAAACCATTGCGGATGAAATTCCGCTTCACCCATTAACCCCGAGCCTGCTCCTGCGCCAACCAGGCATTGGCAAAGCGGATGCGATTCGACTCGGCTTCGAGAAAGCCTCCGGCGACATCTTGATGATCCTCGATGCAGATTTAACTGTCCCACCCGAAGACCTGCCTCGTTTTTATGATGCGATTGTCTCAGGCAAAGGTGAGTTCATCAACGGCGTAAGATTGGTATACCCAATGGAAAAAGAAGCCATGCGGACATTAAATTTTATCGGCAACAAATTATTCAGCATGACATTCTCATGGTTATTGGGCCAACCCATTAAAGATACATTGTGCGGCACAAAAGTAATGTGGCGCGAAGATTACGAAAAGATCGCCGCGAACCGTTCCTATTTTGGAGATTTCGATCCCTTTGGAGATTTTGACTTGATCTTTGGCGCGGCAAAGCTGAACCGAAAAATCATAGACCTCCCCATCCGCTACCGTGACCGCACCTATGGCACGACCAACATCTCGCGTTGGAGGCATGGCATCCTGTTATTTAGTATGGTCGCTTTCGCTGCAAGGCGAATTAAGTTTGTTTAGAATCCAAACGACTCTTATTCGCCTAGAGGTTTTCTTCGCTCGAAGGTTGAAGCAAAAACCTTTTGGGAAACAGATAGGGAATCAATAAGAAGGCTGCTGAAACCGCCAGATATGCCAGCAACACATTATTTCCGCGCAGATACGAACCCAAATAATCCGGGAAGGATATTAACAATATAAAAAGCAAAAAGGCGTATCTTATTACCTTGCCTGTGAAACCCAGACTTCCTGTCCAATAAGACACTAACGGAATGAAGCAAAACAAGTTGGGAATATTATATTCAAATGCCACGGTGGGATAGGTAAGCATAAGGACGCCAGAACCTACTAGATACGGAATTAGGTCATTGAAACTTTTATTGCTCCATCGCACGTACAAATAGCCCAGAAATATCAGGATCAGGGGTAGTGCTTTGATCAAGGTCGGCGAAAGCAGGTGAACCAGAGTAATTCCGGTTGGTTCTTCATAAAGCTCCTGCCAGTACAGCCCTTCAACAAAATGAATGAATTTGCTTCTAAACGCCAGAGATAATACCAATACTGTCGAAAGACTTGCCAAGGCAATTTGAATGCTTTGAACACCTTCTTTCCTGGTTTTCGAACTCAGCAAATAAACAATAAAGACAACCGATACGAAAGGAAATGATGTCCATTTGACATAGGCAAAGAAGGCGGAAGCCAGAATAAGAACTGGCTTGTTTTTCAAGATCCCCATTATTAACAACAAATAACTGAGCGCCACATAAAGCGAGAACTGTCCCCGTTCAAACCATCCAAGCCCAGCAGGGGTTGCAAAGAGAAAAGCATTTACGAGCAACAAATCAAACCACAGGTCGGATTCTATCTTCAACATCTTGAAGCTCAAAATAAAAAATAAATAAAATAGTAACATTTGTGTCAACATGTGCAGGAAACTTGCATATCCATAATCGAATTTACAAAAAGAGATGGAGCACACATAATGGATAAAAGGCGCATATCGGGACGGTCGCCTCCATGGGTCGAGATAACCTGTTTCATAGTTCTTGGTCATGGAAGAGAATTCTTGTGAAGGGAAATATACCTGAGCGTAATCTGCAGACAATCGATCCACAGCATGATGTTCTATAGTATTTGGTCTGTCAGGTATTCTAAGAAAACCAAAATACGGTTTTGGGGAAATTCTTTCTCCGGAGAAGTCCCCATAGATCATATCTTTCGATAAAAGAAAAAAATTACGGAAGACTATTAAATAGACCCATATGGAAATGAGAGCAAATAGCAACTTCCCGATAAATTGCAGTTTTTCAAAATTCTTCATTGTTTCCCTTATACTTTTACCCAATTTCAGTTTGAATGTTTTATCTTATCCCAATACACGTTGGGAGAATCCTTTAACAAATATAAGCGATATCCCTTGTACTTCACGTTGACGTAATGTTCCGCGCCCCACGCATTGAGGTCCTGTGAGCCAACTTCAAACTCCTGGACATAGGTGGGAAGTAATTTCTTGATCGAGTAATTCAGGTCATATTTATTGTGACCCGGCACACTGTTCATACCCAGCCATCCCATCTCTCCAGATAAGTCAGGGGGCAAATTGGCAATAAAGGGGTCAGACTTGCCTAAAAAGTCTATTGCCGGGCGATCGGCATAGTATGGAATGGTCCCAGCCCAGAAAACACCAATGGTCGCGTTTTCGTCGGTCAGCTCATTGATGGCGATAGCGATATTTACATGCTTTTGCGCGGGTTCGTTATCGTAAGGATAGGCCAGAAGGGACATTTCGCGCAGGAATCGAAAATCCATGAGGAGCTCGCCACCAATGGTCAAAGTGAAGAACAGTATGGCAAACACCGGACCACGCGAAACCTTGAACATGCGCCGCAAAGCCTCTGTGGCTCCATCGAAAAGCAGAATGAACAGAAATGGCATGGCAGGAGCCATGATGCGCCAATAATTCCAGGGTTCGCCGCCCACATAGATCTGATAGGTAAAAGAGATCAGAAAAAAACCGAACAGATACAGCTTTGGCTTTGAATATTTTAGAAGCAACCCAACAACAGCAATTAACAAAACAGCGCTAGTCTCTTTGAAGAATGGACGGATAAATCCCCAACCATTCCTCAATCTTTCCATTAGCGGCATTCCCACCAATTTCAAAGTGTATGTATTAGGCACGATCTCGCCATAATAGCCGTAGCGAAATAATGTTTGCCCAATCACAAACGATCCATAAACAAGCCCGGCCAGGAGAAAACTGTAGATATATTTACGTCCATTCTTCAGCGTTTGAGATAAATAGGAAAAAGCTAATATGGCAAATAAAAGAGAATCATTTCGGGTGAGGAACGCAAGACCGAAGCATATCGCCGTGAGCCAGAGATATTTTTGCTGCAGCGTATTCACATACAACAGTGATGATAATACTCCTGCGTTCAGCAGGAGGGCCAACAGGCCTGTTTCCATTCCCATTAATGACCAGTAATTCAATGGATAGTAGAGAAGGATTGCCGTGAAAAGCAGGGAACGCAGAAGAACTCTGTCCGTAATGCCCAGGGTCTCTGATATCTTTAATGCAAGAAAAGCCGTGCCAAGCACGAAGAAAATCCCGGTTAGTTGAACGGCCAAAACAGCATATCGTTTTTCAAACAACCATGTGGCAATTGACATCATTAGTGTCATGAGCAGATTGGTATACCCTTCCACACGTTCCCCCACATTCCAGACCAGACCATTTCCATGAGAGAAATTCCATGCATAACGCATGGAGATCATTGCATCGTCAAATAAATTGAAATACAACCGCCCATCAATTGCCACATAGGAGGAGTGATAAATGAATGCAAGCGCCCAGCCAGCCTGCGCATCAGCCCAGTGGTTCTCGAAGTAGTTGTGATGCACTAGTACGCGAATGCCGAGCTTGAGCTGAAGAAGATTCTTTACCGTCCACAGCCCACTCGCGTACCACATGGGAGGCTTCCTGAAG
>JBBSCM010000170.1:0-8748 GCA_038250295.1 Anaerolineales bacterium
ACTCCAGTAGTACTACAGAATTATTTCAATCGAGATTTTAACTCTTGCAGATGAGCAAGGATGTCGGGGTGAAGGTCAAACTTTCCCGCTTGCGATACGGCTTTCAATGTGATGGCCTCTAACTCTTCTTGTGTTATATGACCGTTTTTGATCAGAAAGATAATATCGTCAAAATCAGTGAACAGACCACGATCCAATTTGCTGAGAGCAATGGTGTATGGGTCGATTACATGGATTTCCAAATTTGCAAATTGACCAATATAGATACTGCGCTGCTCGTTTCCATCTGGCAGGGGAATAAAGCGATCTATCGGAACAGCGTCAACCTGTAATTTCATTTCTTTGGCTTTATCCATGATTGTACGGTGTAATTCATTTGGATGAACATCGTCGCCGACGAAATCAATATCAAGAGACGGGCGCGGGCTTCCAAGAAGCGTCAATGCGCTTCCTCCGATGAGAAATAAACGAGACGCAGGCGGGACTTGCTCTCCCAGGGCTGTTAAGATGGATTGAAGTTTGTCTTTATCCATAATTACGCCTTTTGTAATTCCAGTTCTTTTAACCAGACATCTGCTGCGTGTTGATAAGTACCAAGCCAGTTGATGTGCGCTCCGCTTAACTCTCGCTGGCGTGCTGCCAGTGTATGAAGATTTTCTTCTGGATTGGTATTGGGAGAGAGCCTCAGTTCTTTCGAAAACAAGTCGGGTAGTTTGTTTCGCGATAAGTGTTTTTGTTCAAGCCAGACTGCCGCACTGTAGAAACATTGCAATAGTAGTCGAGATGCTGGATTAAGTTCTTTAGCAACTGGCTCGGCATAGACTGAAAATTCGGGGTGACGGAGAAAAAGCGGGATCAAGCTCAACTGCAAACGCGCTTCATGGTTCTCCGCGAGAGCGGTGATCAGGCGGGCGGGCGCGAGCATAGGTGGATGATCGGGTATGGAACCTAAAATAAACCTCACGTCCCGCGCCCAGAGTTCAGAGACCAGTTGATCTTCAGATAACAAATGAGTCGTTGGCATTCGATTTTTCAACTTTCACGCTGTGATCCTTTGCCTTCATCACCAAACTTGAACCTGTGGAAGCCAAGTCCGCGCAGGGCGGCGAGCAGTGCGGTGGATGGGGTGCAATCAATTTCGTGCTTTTCTGAATTGATAATAAGCTGGAGTTCCATATTTCGCCTCAATTCTTAATCTTGGCAAACAGTGTAAATAACTGTTGGTCTTGACACATCTCCTTCAATGGGAAAAAAAGTAGTGTCTGATGCGTATTCAATTATTTCTCTCTTAAAACAACCCAACAAAGATTCGATTTTTATGTCAGGAGATTCCAAAATGATCGCTGTAAATCGTTTGTTTTTTATGGACTGGTTAATCTCAGCCTCTAGATTTTTCCATTCGGCTGCCGGGTTTTGCCCGTAGTTTCCAGCTATTTCAGCGAGTGTGTTTTGAGAAACGAAGGGAAGTTTTCCCGCAAGGAGCGCAAGATAATTTTGCCTAAGAATTAAGACATCTCCATTCAAGGCGCTGATCTTTCTGATGAGCATGTTTCCGGCTTGTAGGTCTTTGTTTGTTGGAATTTGCGCAGTCGGATGGTATCTCAGCGCGACGAATTGTATAGAGCATCCAAACCAGAGAAGGCATAAAAATAATTTTAAGGCGCGAGGGTTTTTCCAGTTACTGATTTTGTTCGCGAGGGTATCCATCCCAATGCCGAAGAGAATTGCGTAGGATGTGAACGCCGGCGTTAAGTTATTTATCCACCCGCCGCGATTTAGATACGCCAGCATCGATAGCCCGCTGGCTGTCAAAGCGACGAACCAGTAGTATCGATTGGATGGAGTGATCATGATATTCTTAAAACTGCTTGAAAACCATGCAAGTAAAATAATCATGACGAAGAAAATGTGACCAAATAAAAACTGCAGGCCCTGTAAAACCGATCCACAGTGGAGTTCAATTCCATGGTTTGCGGGTAATAAGAAGGTGTAATAAGTGAACCATTGCCCGTTTTGCAAAGACAGAATTCCCCAGCCGAGCGCGAATATCACTGAAAAGGAAAGGGTTGCCCAGAATAGTTTTTTTCTCTCAAATATCAAGACATAAAACATCATGGCTAGAAAAAATGGCAGAGTGGTTTGTTTTGTAAAAAATGCGGCGCCAAATAATATGCCAGACAGGAGAGTGATGCCCCTTCTCTCACTTCGCAATGACAGGATGGCCGCGAATAAAAAAAACACGGCAAGCATATCTGTTCTTGCGATATCGTACCAATAGCTTGTAAGTTTGAACGCCGCCGCAAATGTACCGGCTGCGATGATTCCAGGGATGTTGGACCTCGTTTCATTTTTAACGATAAAAAAAACAATTATCCCAATTCCAACAGATGACAAAAAAGAAATGACCCGAAGAGGCATGAATGACAATCCGGTAAAACTTGCGAGAAGCGCAGATATATAATAGTACAGAGGCATGTAAATCACAGAAACATTATTCACGGATAAGGGCGAATAAAAAAGTTCGCCTGCAAGAATTCTTCCTACTTGCACGAGCGATGTCCCTTCAAACCACTCCAATTCATAAGGATAGGATAGGCGTGAGAGGCAAACGAACGCAACGAGAAGAATATGCATTACGCCAGCGCTAACCGCTAATATTTTTAAAAACTCAACCAAAAAGGATGACCAAGACCTCAGAGAATTCTTAATTGATAGGCGATATTTCATAAAACCTTCGTCACCTTCAACCCAGCCTTCGCGCCTTCAATCGCGGATTGTGAACCGATGACTGCGACAGCATCCGATTTTGCGGCTTTCTCCAGTACTTCACCGAAGGCGATAAAGTCTTCGCCGTTAGTGGAGAGGATTTCATCCCGTTCCTTTTGAAGCTGCGCGTCTGATCTGCCAGTCAGGTGGCGTATCATGGATGTGTAACCTTTTGCATCGGGCAGTTGGTAGGAGTCCATGTCACCGATGGCGGCGATGATGGCTTTGGTGAGTTCACTGTCACTCAATGATTTTGCATCGAGGTGCTTCAAATAGCCAGCGGCTCCATCGTAATTATCCAATGTGGCATCCAGGTTTGGGTCACGGTAAGAGAGAAAAGAGAAGACGCCAGAGTTGCTGTCAAAGACGCAGAAGCCACCGTAAGCTCCACCCAATACGCGGATTTTTTCCCAAAGATAAGCCATACGTAAATAACCGGTGATCACTTCGGAGGAGCCGTCGAATTCATAACCCAGGTCATACAAGTTAGCAGCCTTGCCCACATAGTTGACTTGCGCGGGAATGGTCAAGCCTTCTTTTTCAATTTGTGGGGTGATGTCAAATGGTTTTAGGTTTATATCTTTTTCTGGCATTGCAAATATAAAATTCTCCAAATGCGGCTTGAAGGATTTCCAATGTTCGGCATCGAGGGTCACATTGCAGATCAAGGATTTACTGCTGATCAATAAATCACGTATGGTCTCCAGTCTTTGCAAAACGGAATCCCATTTTTTATCGATATCCTTTGCCAGTTGACGCAGCGCAAAGAGATAACCGATACCGCTCATCTGGTCATTGACCCAGCCAGCGCCGCCAAACTGGGCGCGCACACGGCGATTGGCGTAGATATGTCCGCTGGGGACGAGGGAGGATTCAAGTACGGACTTTTCTTCCAATACGATCTGCTTGAGTCTTTCGCGGTTGTCAAAATTTGTATTGAGCAGAATATCTTTCATGATGTTCAACAACTCAGTGGCTTGACCGATGGTAGCCTTGCCGCGCATGAATAATTTGCTCACGTTCTCCCTCGACCCGCGCACTGTTGTGCTGACCGCGCTGCCGTAGATTCCGCCTGTGCTTTTTCCGATGCGCTGTGAGAGTTTCACGTAATCGTAATCTTTCGTTCCCATTTCGGTGAGCGCGTGCGCGAAAATCTCTGTCAACGGCAATAATTCTTTTGGAAGTGTGTGCAAGTCGAAGCCGAGGTCAAGGTAGACAATTCCATTCGTGAACAGGTCGTGATACAGAATCGGTGTATCCTGAATTTGAATGGTCTCAACGGGAATCGTTTTATTTTGCTTTTCCAGGTCAGCAAGTTGAAGGAAAGGCATGGTCGCCAGCGCTTCGGGAGAATTGGGAGTCTCCTGGATTTTCTTGAGTTTCTTTGTATGTTGAACAACCTCTTTCAATTGTGATGCACTCATCGATTCGCGGATGGCAGCCAGTCGGGATTTCTCCTCTTCCTCGAAACGGCGGCCAATTTCGGGGTCGGGTTTGAAGCGCAGAGTCGTGCGGTGATTATTATCCAGTAAGTGAGTCTTAATCAATTTTTCAAAATAATGCCTGTCGGCGGCGAGTCGAGATTTAATCTCATTGAGGGGAGCCTCGAAGGCGAGTAGCTTGAAGGGGTTATCTTCGTGAAGCCAGGTGGTCAGGGCGCGCAGCATCACAGAAATTCCGCGCGGGAAGGAGCCTGTGTTATTTTCGCGCAGACGGAACTCAAGCGTGTTCATGGATGCCGCAGTCATGTCGGGGTCAATGCCATCGCGGACAAGGGTTTCAAGTGTGTCGAAAATTAACTTCTCAATCTTTTTCGCATCAGCCGAACGCGTGCCTTTGAGGCCTGTTGAAAAAATCGGCTGGCGTAACTCGTTTTCAAGACCAAGCCCTGCAAGGTCTTCACCGAGACCTGAATCAAGCAATGCCTTCTTAAGTGGGGAGGCGGGCGTGCCGATCAAAATATTTGCGAGAATTTGCAAACTGAAACTTGTGACAGGTTCGGAAGATTCGGGCAGCAGCCAGTTGACCGTGAAATAATGTTTCTTCTTGATATCTGTATCCTGGCCGGCGTCATATGCATATTGGATCTTCTTCGGTTTCTTAAATGGTTTGGCAAGCGGCACTTGTGATTTGACCTTGATCTTCTTGTAAGGCTTAAGATAGCTTTCCATGAGCTTGAGGCGTTTATCGGGATCGTCGTTGCCATAGAAAAATATAAATGAATTTGACGGGTGATAGTAGGTTTGGTGAAATGATTTGAAAGCCACATAAGTTAAATCTGGAATATTGCGCGGGTCGCCGCCAGAGTCCATGCCGTAAATGTGTTTCGGAAAGAGCGATTGTTGAATGGTGCGCGCCATTAAATCCTCTGGCGAAGAATACGCGCCCTTCATTTCATTAAAGACCACGCCTTTGTAGGTGAGCGGGTTGGCAGCATCGTCCAATTCATAATGCCAGCCTTCCTGCATCAGAGTTTCCTCGGTGATCAATGGGTGAAGCACTGCATCAATATATACATCAATTAAATTATAGAAATCCTGCAGGTTCTGGCTCGCAATGGGATAACAAGTTTTATCAGGATAAGTGAACGCATTGACGAATGTCGCCAGCGAACCTTTGAGCAACTCCACGAACGGCTCCTTGACGGGATATTTCTCCGAGCCGCCTAAAACGGAATGCTCCAAAATATGCGCCACGCCCGTTGAATCTTTCGGCGTGGTGCGAAAGTTAATCGAGAAAACTTTGTTCTCGTCATCGTTGACTACCGAAAGCAGTCTCGCTCCAGTCCGTTTGTGAGCATACAACTTTGCAGTCGCATTTAATTCGGGTATATCTTTTTCTTCGATTAAGTTAAATGATTTTGACATAATGGTCTCCTGTGTAATAACGTTGAAACGTTTGAACGTTCTAACGTTTCAACCGAACTCTTTCGCGCAATTCATCGATCACTTTCAACTTGCCGTTCTCTTTATACAGCCACATATCCCAGCCATTCACGGCACCGCCCGCGAGCGCCTTCGCCAGCGCGTGGATCGAACCGACCTGCTCTTTATATTTTAAATGACCGTTCGATAGAATTACAACGCGAATGGATTTATCATCTTTAAAGAACAGACTCTGCCCCGGAGATAAAAATCCCGCCTCAAGCAGCGCCCCAAACGGCACCCGAACCTGATTCCGTTTCTCCGGCAGAGTCAGCGCCGTGAGTGGAGACTTCTCAACCGCGTCAATTCGCTTCTGCGCGATCTTGATGTATTTCTTATCGCGTTCGATGCCAATATAATTTCGTCCCAATTTTTTCGCCACCGCGCCTGTTGTGCCGCTTCCAAAAAACGGGTCAAGGATCACATCGCCAACTTTACTGCTCGACATTATTACCCGATACAGCAAAGCCTCAGGCTTCTGTGTGGGATGCGCTTTCAAGCCATTAGACTTAATTCTTTCTTTTCCTGTTGCTAGCGGTAAATACCAATCTGCGCGCATTTGTAAATCGTCATTTAATGCCTTCATTGAGTGATGATTAAAAGTGTATTTTGAACCTTTTTTCTTTTGCGCCCAAATTAAGATTTCATGCGAGTTCGTAAATCGCACTCCTCTAAAATTTGGCATCGGATTGCCTTTTTCCCAAATTACAGAATTGAGAGTCCAAAACCCCAGATCCTGCATGATTGCGCCAACACGAAAGATATTGTGATAAGACCCAATGACCCAGGTCGTCCCAGTATCTTTCAGCACTCTTCGGGTTGCGGATAGCCACTCGCGTGTGAACAGGTCATATTCTGCGAAACTGCCGAACTTGTCCCATTTGTTATTGACCGCATCCACTTTGCTTAAGTCGGGACGGTACAGATCGTTCTGTAATTGCAGATTATATGGCGGGTCGGCAAATACCAAATCCACCGAGTTCTCCGGGAGTGAATTGAGAATCTCGATACAATTGCCTTGCAGGATCTGGTTGAGGGGGAGAGTCATTTTAGCCAACTCTGCTCAATTTCTTGCGCTTGCTCAGTGAAGTAATTCTTTACAGTTTTCCATGCTGTGGGCTTTATGAGATTTGGCTCGGGATCATGGTCCGCGCTCTCGAAATAAACCAATCGCTTGACGACCTGGACTTCAAAGTCTCGAACGGATGGATATTTTTGCGATGCCTGATTAAATAATTGACGCAACGACACATTCTGGCAAATGAAGTATAGATCGTAAAAATCCTTGCGGTTTGCCCGTGATAGCAAGGCGTCCATTTTCATCAGTGCAATGTCTTCCATGGATGCAAGGCGTGAGTTTTCTGCCTCTATCAATGGATTTACCATAGCGTAGCCATATCCGTAAAAACCCACTCGAACATTTTTTACAACATAAACCAGGTTGCCCCAGGACGCATCTGCCAATTCAGGTTCCAGGCTGGAAAACGATTTCTGAAGATCAGCGCGAATGGATGGAATATCTTCGGTTTGGGAGAATAAATCCAGGTCAATGGAATGGCGATGACCAATTTGAAGCGAGAGCGCAGTGCCCCCTGCGAGATAAAACTTTTTGGCAATCCCGCTTTGGAAGAACGCACGCAAAACAAGGTGCATGTCTTGAGTGATTGTATTCCAAAAGAGTTGATTCATTTGTTTGTGTCCAAAACAAGATTCCAAAAATTCAAGTGCGGTTGCGGAAGTCTTTCCCCTCCAAACTGCCCGATCCACAAAATAATTTTCTCCTGCGAATAGACCGTAAACAACCACTTGATTTCTGCGCGGTTGCCGTATTGCAGTACGCGCTCGATAATAGTGTGCGAATCTTTCTCAGGAGTGAGTTTGGCGATATCGTACTCCTGAAAGAAGGGAGTGAGGGAGAGGGGAATGGATGTCATATTGTTTATATGATTGGATTATAGCTGTCTGTCGAGGTTTGCGAATGCCTCGCGCCCTCATTAGCGAGCAAGTTGAGAATCTCGATGCGGTTGCCTTGCAGGATTTGGTTTAATTCCGCGTAAATATCTTTTATGGCTTTCAAAGTCTCACCTACTTCTTGTATGGCAATATTTCCATTTCAACCACATCTTGAAGTGGTTCATACTCAGGGTCTTTGTGAAGAAGGATGGCTTTGTGTTGGGTTGCAATTGCGGCAATAACAGAGTCTGTGAGAGAAAGACTGTGTGTGGATTTGATGCGGGCGGCGTTGAGCAAAAGAGCCTCGTCTGCATCCCAAATAATATTTGCATCAAGTTTTTTCAACAGGGCATAACGTGTCACTGCTTCTTCCTCGTCAAGCTCTCGCTGTGAGATATAAACCACCTCTAATATTGAAAGCCAGGGAATGATGATGGAGTTCTTGAGAATAACCTCCCGCACGCGTTCTGCCCCTGCTTCCTGCTCAATAAACGCCAACAATGCAGAAGTATCCAGTACAAAAGATTTACCCGCCATTTTCTTTTTTCCTGTACTTTGCTCGGTCTTCAAGCAGCTTGCGGGTTAAGCCCTGTCCTTTGCCGCGTCCATATAAAGCTGCAACTGCATCGGGAGGAATAGGAATCACACGGATTGTTTGTCCATCATCAACCCAAGTCAATTGAGTGCCATCTTTGATATTGTATTTTGCGCGAATAGTTGCAGGTATAACCACTCGTCCTTGTCGATATATTGTCGATTTCATTTTATTAACTCAGTATCCTTTCCAAACATCTCTTCGCCAACACTACCGCTACATCCATGCGGTATTCAGCGGAAGCCCATTCGTCATTGGCTTCATGATAGGCATTCTTCGCGGCAGTTTCCAAACCTTCGGCTTCGGTGCCGTCCATCGCCAATATTGGACTTTTGCCATAGCCGCCAAGAGCGAGACGTGTGCGACTTGAGTTCCACTGGGTCAACGCGGCGCAAATGATGGGCTTGTCTGCGGGAGTGCGGGAGACAAATTCAAATGCAAATTTTGTGTTGAGGGGAATCGTAATGGATGTAACCAGCTTTCCCGGCAAATGATTGGATCGCACTGGCA
>JBBSCM010000171.1:0-8634 GCA_038250295.1 Anaerolineales bacterium
GAAGATGCCGCATCTCACATATTTGGCTACACAATATTCAACGATTGGTCTGCGCGTGATATTCAACGCGAAGAAATGAAAGTTGGCTTGGGCCCTGCCAAGGGAAAAGACTTTGCCTCGTCTTTAGGACCAGTCATCGTGACGAGCGAAGCGCTTGCCGATAGAACAGTGAACAGACCGGGCGTGTACAATCTCGATATGGCCGCAAGAGTCAACGGCCTTGAAATGTCCACAGGAAATTTAAAGGATATATTCTGGTCATTCGGTGAGATCATCGCGAGAGCTTCTGATAACGCAGATTTGATGCCCGGCGATGTGATCGGCTCGGGAACCGTTGGCACAGGCTGTCTGCTTGAATTGACAAAGGCACAAGGCCCCTGGCTCAACGCAGGCGACGTTGTGGAATTGGAAATTGAAAGGATTGGGATCTTGCGAAATATTGTTGGAGAGAAAAAATAAAGGAGAGTCATGAGAAAAGTAACTTCGCGCGGTGAAGATGTATACGGCAGTGATGTATTTCAAATCCTTTTTAATTACGAACTTACACGCATCAAACGTAACCCCGCGCCGCTGGCCTTGCTGCATATTGAAATGACCCCGACCACAACGAACGAAGAAACATTACTGGCCGCGCCCAGGGTTTTTATGACCGCGCTCAACACCCACCTCCGTTCCGTGGATGTCCCATCCACTGCCGGGCGCGGGTTTAGAATATTGCTCCCATCTACAGACGAGCCTGGCGCGCGCACCGTTTGCGAAAGATTGCTTTCAGTTTTCAGGAGTAAATTCGACACCACGGATGGCTCTGTCGCATTTTCACTTCAGATCGGCGTAACCGTTCACAGCCCAAACTCATCCCTTTTAATGGACGATATCTTCCAAAAAACAGAGGAAGCTCTTAAGCAGTCAAGGCTTAAAGGTCCCAATACTTTCGTCTTGATCCCTAATTCATAAACAAGGAGAACCCATGCCCTTTTATCATAAACTCGGCAGCATCCCTCACAAGCGCCACACACAATTTAAAAAATCAGACGGCAAACTTTATCGCGAAGAAGTGATGGGACTGGAAGGCTTCTCGTCCATACAATCCATCGTCTATCACCACTTCCTGCCGCCGCGCGTCAAGCAGACTGAAGACCTCGGCCCCGCCAAACCTGAATATGTGGACTTCGGCCCGATCCGCCACCGCGCTTTCAAAACGGCTCAGACTCCGCTCGGGCCTGATCCCGTCGCCGCGCGGATTCCACTCCTCGGCAATAACGATGTCATCCTGGGTGTCTCGCGCACCAAAGGCAGCATGGATTATTTTTATCGCAACTCGCAGGCTTATGAAACCTGGTGGGTGCATGAAGGCAGCGGCACGCTGAAGAGTCAATTCGGCAATTTGCCTTTCCGCAAAGGCGATTACATCGTGATCCCTTTTGGAACCACATGGCAAATGCAGCTCGCTGAAGAATGTAAATTCTTCACAATCGAAAATCCTTCACAAATCGAACCGCCCAAACGATATCGCAATAGTTATGGTCAATTACTCGAACATGCCCCCTACTGCGAACGCGATATCCGAGTCCCTGAGGAGTTGGATACTCACACCGAGCGCGGAGAATTCGACCTTCGCATAAAGGTGCGCGATCGTTTATCACGCCATGTATTGGATCATCATCCCTTCGATGTTGTCGGCTGGGATGGTTATCTCTATCCGTGGATTTTTAACATTGAGGATTTTGAACCGATCACAGGCCGCATTCATCAGCCGCCGCCGGCGCATCAGACCTTCGATGGGCACAACTTTGTGGTGTGCTCATTTGTCCCGCGTCTGTTTGATTATCATCCTGAGAGTATCCCGGCCCCGTACAATCATTCAAATATTCAATCTGACGAGATCATCTATTACGCCGAGGGCAATTTCATGAGCCGCAAAGGTATTGACCGCAGTGACATCAGCATGCATCCGTTCGGGCTTTCACATGGCCCGCAGCCCGGCATGACCGAAGCCAGTATCGGCAAAAAAGAAACCCAGGAACTCGCGGTCATGGTCGATACCTTCCACCCATTAAATCTCACGAAACAAGCCGTTGAAATGGAGAAGACCGAGTATATGTCCACGTGGCTTGAAGGCGACGGAGAATAATAACGATGAATCTTTCCACGGCCAACATCAAAGACTCGAAATTCAAGAAACTATCAAACAAAATCGTTTCAGAAATGAGGCGATTAAATATCCCCGGTGTATCGGTGGGAATCTGGCACAAAGGCAGGGAATATACCGCAGGATTCGGAGTGACCAGTATCGAGAATCCGCTCCCGGTTACGCCTGATACGCTCTTTCAAGTCGGCTCGATCAGCAAAACCTTTACAGGCACAATGCTGATGCAATTGGCCGAGCAGGGCAAGGTCGATCTTGACGCGCCTGTTCGCAAATACATCAAGGATTTTAAATTAAGGGATGAAAACGTCGCAAAGAAAGTCACCATTCGCCATTTGCTCACACATACCGGCGGCTGGGTTGGAGATTACTTCAACGACTTCGGCAATGGAGATGACGCGCTTGCAAAAATGGTGAAAGACATCGCCAGACTTCCACAAATTCAACCCCTGGGAAAAATATGGTCATATAACAACACGGGATTTAACATCGCAGCACGGGTTATTGAAATTATCACGCACAAATCTTATGAACAAGCCGCCCAGGAAATGCTGCTTGATCCGCTTGACTTAAAGATGACCTTCTTCTTTCCCAGCGACATTCTCATCACACATCGTTTTGTTGTAGGTCACTACGAAAAGAATAAAGACGTTCTTGTTTCCCGTCCCTGGGCCATTGGACGCGCAGGCAATGGCATAGGCGGCGTGGTCAGCACGGTAAGAGATCTTCTTGCCTATGCGCGCTTTCATATGGGAAATGGCAATCGCATTGTCAAGCGAAAAACTCTGGAAGCCATGCGCATCCCCCAGGCAGAGGCGGGCGGACGCGGCTTAATGGGCATCACATGGTTTATCCGCGCGGCAAACGGTATAAGCAGATATAGTCACGGCGGTGCAACCAATGGCCAACAAGCCATCTTTATGTTCATCCCAAAGAGGGATTTTGCGCTTGCCATTCTCGCCAACAGCGATAACGGCGGAGTTTTAAATAACAATGTATTGACGTATGCTCTCGAGCTATACTGCAATATCAAATCAACGATGCCTAAACCAATAAAAACGTCTGCCACGGAGCTAAAAGAATACGCGGGGTCTTATCGTATTGGCACCGAAGCATTTGACCTGAAAATAAAGAATGGCTATCTTATGTATCATCACATTCCACTGGGCGGATTCCCCACGCCGGATACTCCTCCAGGCCCTGCCATGCCGCTAATGCGAATTGCATTTTATGATAAAGATCAAGCTATCGGATTGGATGAACCACTGAAAGATGCGCTTGGCGATTTTATCCGCGACGAAAAGGGACGTATCCAATATTTCCGCATCGGCGGGCGCGCGCACAAAAAGATTGCATAATATGAAACTCAATATCAAGCAAATTTCAGGTCTGTTAATTGCTGTGGGGTTATTCACCTCATCCTGTAATCTGCCCGTCACAGAAGTAACAAGTCCGGAGATTGCCACAGCCGCCGCGTTGACCGTGCAAGCCGTACTCACTAATTCGGCAAATGTCACGCCGCTTGCCAGCCCAACAGCACGCGAAGCAGAAAATTCAGAAAATATAGAATCTACGCCAAATTTTTCCCAACCCATGGCAAACGTTGGCGAGGTCACCAATTGCCGCAGCGGTCCTGGAACAAATTACGAAAGAGTTGGACAAATATTTCCAACGGACTCAGTCAAGATCATTGGTTTCTTTCCTCCAAATTATTGGATCGTTTCCACGAAGTTCGGTGATTGCTGGTTATCCGGCGAATTCGCCACACCCATTGGCAGCTTTACAACGGTGCCAACGGTCACTGCGCCGCCCACACCTGCAGGAGGCGCGCCTGAAACGCCAACTTTTCTTAAAGAAAACGGTTGGACATTTTCTTGCTATGGGCCCGGACAGGCGGATATTTCCCTCACCTGGAACGACAAAGCGGACAACGAATCAGGCTACCGCATTTTGAGAAATGGCGAAGTGATCGCCGAGCTGCCAGTCAACTCGGCCAATTTTGCAGAAACGATTGCGCTTGCATCAGGACAAAGCATAAGCTATCAGATCCGGGTCTATAACCAGGTCGGCGAAACTGACAGTGTGGTTATAAATATAACCTGCCCATAGAAATAATATCCGTCTCAGCAACGATCAGACAAAAAATATCGCGCCCATAATGGCGCGATATTTTTTTGAATTAAGCTTTACTCCTCCCCCAGTTGCTCCTTCACTTTTTTCATTTGCCTGCCGCGCTCATCGGTTGCAAGAACGCGCTTGCGGATGCGATAATTCTCAGGCGTTATTTCCAGCAATTCGTCGTCCGAAAGATATTCAATCGCTTCATCCAAACTCATCGACCTCGGCGGTGTCAGGCGGATTTCCATGTCACCGCCCGAGGCGCGCATATTGGTTAAGTGCTTCTTCTTGCACACATTGATCGGGATATCCTGTCCACGGGCATTTTCACCGACCACCATGCCTTCATAAACAATCACACCCGGTCCCACAAATAATATGCCGCGTTCTTCCGCGCTCTTAAGTGAGTAGGCAGTGGTCACGCCCGCTTCCCATGCAACGATTGAACCTCTTGAGCGTGACGCCATCGGGCCAGCCAATTCATCGTAACCATGAAATATTGTATGCATAACACCCTCTCCGCGTGTGGACGTGAGGAACTGATAGCGGAATCCAAGCAAGCCGCGGGTCGGGACGATGTAAATAATGCGCGTCATTCCCTGACCTGCATCATGCATCTCGGTCATTTTGCCGCGCCTGCTCCCCAGCATTTCCACGACAACACCGACAGTTTCAGCGCTGGTCTCGACGTGAACTTCTTCGTACGGTTCAAGTAAAGCGCCATCGTCAGCCTTGTGATAAATTACTTCCGGCCGTGATACTTGAAATTCATAGCCTTCGCGCCGCATGGTTTCGATCAGGATACCCAAGTGCAATTCACCGCGCCCGGAGACTAAAAAGTTTTCGGCTGAGTCGGTTTCTTCCACGCGCAAGGAAACATTGGTGCGAAGCTCTTCGAATAAACGTTCGCGCAATTTGCGCGACGTACCCCACGTCCCTTCTTTGCCCGTAAAAGGAGATGTATTCACGCCAAACGTCATGCGGACAGTTGGCTCTTCCACTTTAATGGTTGGCAATGCAACCGGGTTGGCAGGGTCAGCAAGAGTTTCACCAATGGCAATGCCTTCCAACCCAGCCAGTGAAACAATATCACCTGCTTTTACTTCGTCTACCTCGATCTTATTCAGACCCTTGAAGGTATAAAGATAACGCGCTGTTTCGGGCAAATTTGTTCCATCCAACTTCATGCGCGTTAATTTTTGTCCTACCTTGATCGTGCCAGCAAAGACGCGGCCGATGGCTGTCACACCGCGGTAATCATCGTACCCAAGCGCAGTAATGAGCATTTGCAGGGGCGCGTCAGGGTCAACTTTTGGAGCGGGGATATGCTTGAGGATCGTTTCAAACATAGGCTGCAGATCAGGACTGAGGTCCGCGGTAAAGCCCGCTTTTCCAGCTGTGGCCTGAGCATAAACTACAGGGAAATCCGCCTGTTCCTCTGTGGCACCGAGTTCTATAAATAAGTCGAAAGTTTCATTGAGTACGCGGGAGGGTTCGGCATCTTTGCGATCAACCTTGTTGATCACAACAATGGCTTTATGCCCCATCGAGAGAGCCTTCTTTAAAACAAAGCGCGTTTGAGGCATGGGACCTTCAGCTGCGTCCACCAGTAATAGAACGCCGTCCACCATGTTCATCACACGCTCAACTTCACCGCCGAAATCAGCATGGCCGGGTGTATCCACAATATTGATTTTCACCGGTAAATTAGTTACAGGATCAATCAGGGAAATGGCGGTATTTTTAGCGAGAATGGTAATTCCGCGCTCACGCTCGAGATCATTGGAATCCATTACGCGTTCTTCAACATGCTGATTCTCGCGAAACGTATGCGACTGGCCCAGCAGTTCATCCACCAGCGTGGTTTTGCCATGGTCAACGTGGGCAATAATGGCGATATTACGTAGATCAGTTCGTTCGATTAACATGGTTTTCTCTTTATTATTGGGTAATTAGGTTGATTAAGACAAAATACTTTCATCGTCTACAATAAGACACACAAAAACCCCCGCCGGGGAGGCCGAGGGCTTATAGTCAGAGGGTCGGCGTACAGGATGTATATTATCAGATTGTGATGGATTTGGGTAGGGCGGGGTCATCATGGGTATAATTAAGTAAAAAATATACGAAAGGATTATTCCACGAATATGTCCGCACAAAACCAACCCATTATTGAAATGCGCGTTGCGCTCACAACCAATGATTATGATCGATTGGTAAAATTTTATTGCGGCGGACTTGGTATAGAACCTGCCGCAATTTGGAATAATGGACAAGGTCAAGCGTTAATCCTCGATATGGGCAAAGCCACCCTGGAGCTTTTCGACGAAGCACAGGCAAAGACCATTGACTAACTCGAAGCGGAGCGGCGAGTCAGCGGACAAATTCGTTTCGCGCTTCAAGTGCCTGACCTGAAAGCTGCTACAGAACGATTACTGGCACATGGAGCTACCTTAGTCCACCTACCTGTTGTCACTCCATGGGGAGATCAGAATGTTCGCCTCCAGGATCCTGACGGCATGCAAATTACTTTATTTCAAGCACTTGATAATAAGACGCAAGATATATAGTTTTGGAACATTATTTGTATCATCTCAAAGATTAGGGGCAAGCAAGTGAATAGGACAGCCCAGCATGAGTTCGTGAGCGGCTTTTGTAATTAAATCGGAAAGTGGCGGGATATCATTTTTCTTCAGGATGCGGTCACGCACATATTTGTAGAAACTGACATTCAATTTTTTAGTGGTGGCGGCTAATGTCATGAACGTATCCCAAGCTTGTTTTCCGTCTTCCGTGCGCGGTCCGAAACTAACGTCTCGCTTGCGGACGCGCCCGCGCGCGCCCAGTTCCGCCGGATTGTTATGCAGAGGCAGTTTTGGAAATTTCAAGACCAGTAACAATGCGTCTTTGTTCGAGCGGGTTGAGGCAATCCGTTTGTCCAACTCGACGTACCCGCTGGGAGCGCCGAAGAGGGCGTCAAACTCCGCTTCCAAGTGTAACGCTTTCTGTGCGGTGGGAAGCTGGCGATACTCCAGTAGTTGGTCATAGTAAACCCAGAAACGTGTCAGAAAATCTTTCAACAAGGTTTGATGCAGAGCGACGATTGGTTCCAGTTTCTTGTAATGCCGCCCTTCGTGGATCCAACATAATGCCAGCCAGCGCGTCAGCCATTTGAACTGAGGCGCGTCATCACAGACCAGCGCTTGCACAATCGAAACGCCGTGTTCGGCATGGTAGGCGGCGACTGCCGCCGCAGATAGCACCGCGCTACGATGTTGCTTGTTCAAGACCGCCAAGCGCATATCTAACTCATGGATAAAAGTTTCTTCTGCCATGACTGTCTCCGAGCGCCAGTCTTCTAAAATGTGTCGTGTCTCTTTGGAAAATGGCATTCCATCCAGGTACAACAGGGCTTCCACGTTGAGCAAATATATTCGTTTGCGTCCTTGACGCAACACGTCCAATACACTCAAACGGTCTTTGCCTGCCCGAGTAAAATACTCCGTGTACAGCAAATTACAGATGACATGACAATAATTGTTTTTCCCGTTGAAGCGGGTTGGCGTGTCATCCAGATGTTGATAGAAACTGCTTGCCAAGCCCGCCTCGTATACCGCTTCTTTCTCGGCATGAAAATCCGCGTGTCCCTTGATCAATAAGTTGGAGAGTGTGCCTTTCGATATCTGTATCCCAATATTTTCGAAAAACTCGATGATCTTCGGCTCGCTCATCAACCCGCCATGATACAACGCGATCAACAACGCCTTAATCCCGGGACCAAATTGTCCCCCGTAGCCCGTTGGCAATTCTGCCAGATACGTGCAACCCAACGACGGTGAGTAATATTTTTCTTTCAGAAAACGAACGTTATCCGTCTTCAACAAAATATCCTGCACTATATTTTCCTCGTATCCTTTGAAGATCGCATCTACTGGCAAGACCGCTTGATCCACTTTCAGAACTTCTTCCCGATCGATCACGATGCTCGCTGTCTTCTTTTTCTCCTGACGCTTGCGTGGTTTCTTTCGTTCCTTTTCCGATGAGTGATCCTTTGCCGCTTCCCTTTCCACATTCGCTTTGATCTCTGCTTTGCCTTGCTCCCCTTTCAAACGATTGTTCTCGTTACGCAATCGCTGGATTTCCGTGCGCGCCTCGCGTAAACTGCTAGACAATTGCTCAATGAAATTGAGCATCCCCTTTACCAACTCGCGTGTCTTTTCTTCTAGGATCACGCTGAGATCAACATTTTCAAACATGCTTTAGTTTATCAGATTGTCATTTCTCGCCACCCCTCTTTTCTGGGATGATACCTAAAATCGGCAAAAGACAACAAAAAAACCGCACTTTTGGGGCGATTATTTTTTTTAGCA
>JBBSCM010000172.1:0-8525 GCA_038250295.1 Anaerolineales bacterium
CGACACCCTCTACCAGAAATTCAGGTCTGATCTTATGAGTGACACGCCGCATCAGGCTTGTGCCAGTTGCGGCGTATATTGGAGCCTTTAAAACTTTTAACCAAGGAGACACTACAATGGAAAAGACTCAAACAACAACATATATGGACACGTTGGAAAAGATCGCGGTGGAAGTCATCCGCCCCGCGGCGGTTGAGATAGATCAGACGGGCGCATATCCGCGTGCAGCAATGCAGGCGTTGGGTAACACAGGTCTTTTTGGTTTGATCAGCGCTCAGGAAGTAGGCGGCATGGGGCTTGGAATGCGCGCTGCCGCGCAGGTGATCGAACGTGTGGCGCAAGAATGCGCTTCCACTGCGATGGTGCTTTGCATGCAATACGCAGGTACGGCTGTGATTGAGGCGTACGGTTCCTTGGAGATACGAAAGGACATCGCCGCTGGGAAACATATCACCACGCTGGCATTTTCCGAGCAGGGCTCGCGCAGTCATTTTTGGGCGCCCCTCAGCACTGCCCTGGCGCATAACGGCAGTGTCCATTTGGATGCGGTCAAGAGTTGGATCACTTCCGCAGGCGAAGCGGATAGTTATGTCTGGTCGAGCCGACCGATGATCGCCGAAGGGGCGAGCACCATCTGGCTGGTGCCTGCCAACGCGGCTGGGCTTTCGGTGGCGGGTGCATTCAATGGCTTGGGATTAAGAGGCAACGCGTCCAGCCCCGTCAAGGCAGATCAGGTGGCGGTAGATCGCACTGCGATGCTCGGACCTGATGGCGGCGGATTCGATATCATGATGTCCGTTGTCCTGCCGCACTTCCAGATTATGAATGCCGCGTTTTCATTGGGAACCATGGAGGCTGCCACTAAAAAAGCTGCGGAGCATGTTGGGGGAACGAAATTAGAGCATCTTGGAAACTCATTAGGTGATTTGCCGACCATTCGCGCCTATATTGCTCGAATGCGCATCAAAACTGACATGGTGCGCGCGCTTCTGCTCGATACATTGGATGCCGTTGAAAATGGCCGCCCCGATACCATGTTGCGCGTACTTGAGATCAAAGCCGCGGCGGGTGAAACATCCACCGAAGTCACCGACCTGGCGATGCGAGTGTGCGGCGGCGCGGCATTCCGCAAGGATGTCGGCGTCGAGCGCAACTTCCGCGACGCGCGCGCGGCTACGGTCATGGCGCCTACCACCGATGTGCTGTATGATTTCATCGGCAAAGCCGTATGCGGCATGCCGCTTTTCGGATAATCTGGCAAATAGGAATCTTGACCCAATGGGCAAACAAACCGACGAATTAGCGCAGATGCTTTTTGCCTCCCTCACCGAAACGCTCGGAGTATTGGCACATCTCAGCGACGCCGAATTGGACGATCCATCCGAACATCCATGTGCCATGAGTGGCGCCGTGCGGGACCTTTTGACACATAACATTGATCACGAACAAATGCATACAGGGCAAATCTACAGTATGCGCTATAGTATGAGGAAGATGCAAACTGGGCAGGTGGATCGGATGATGGCAGAAACGATCAAAGCGCGTGCCAACCTGATCTCCGCCCTGATCGGGGTGGACGATCTGGATCTGGATAAACCATCCCCCGATGACAATTGGACGATCCGTCAGATCATCGAACACACCTTGTATTGGGAGCGTCATTCCATTGACGACCTGGCGGATGGAAAGTTGAAACCCCGTTTGCCAGCCGACCGACAGATCTCTGGTGTGGATGTGACCGATCCGTTCGAAGGCAGGCTGGAGCGGAAATAGGAATCTGCTAATTTGAGCAAAGGAGAGCTATCATGACGGACGCGAACCCGACCGATCTTCTAACACCTGTTGCAGTGCTCGATGCCGGTGAAAGCGGCTGCGGTGAACTGGTTATGCTTATGGCTCAGCATATGAAGGCATTGCCACCAAACGCAGTGCTGGAGGTCCGAGCTTATGATTTGGCGGCCGCAGTGGATATTGCAGCGTGGTGCCGGATGACGGGGAACCGGCTGCTGGAACAGAATCTTAATACGAAACCTAATCGCTTTCTGATTCAGAAGCGAGGGTAATTTCAATTCAAGGAGATAAGATCATGTCAAGCAAATTGCTCATCAACTTAACAACTGCAAAAGATAACCCCGATAAGACCGTCGTGGCATTCGTTGTCGCCAATGCTGGTGTTGCGGCAGGGCAGGAGGTCGTCATTTTCCTCAATATCGAAAGCGTGCGGCTGGCGATACCCGGCTATGCCGATGACATTGTATCTGAGGGGTTCAAACCGTTGAAAGAACTACTGACATCCTTCATCGACAATGGCGGTAAACTCTGGGTATGCCCGCCATGCTTCAACGCGCGCGGGTTAGATAAAGATAACCTGATCAAAAGCGCGACATTTGCAGGTGGAGCACCCGTTGTCGAGTTTCTAGCACAAGGCGCAGCTAGCTTAAGCTATTAGGAACTTAGAAGTTAAATGCTTGCTTTTTGTACAAGAATTTTTTGAACCACGAAGGGTCACGAAGGTTTTTTTAAGTTTTCCTTTGTGTTCCTTTGTTGCCTTTGTGGTTGAATCCTTTTTGGTTTCGGCTTGTCCGAGTTAGGACGAATTCCGCCCATGATTAAGAGAACCTGATTGCTTATGATTAACCCAACATCCAATCCGCAAGACGCGTGTGAACCGCCTGCCCTTCAGTGGAAGCTTTGGATTTACACCAATTACGACTGCAACTTGAAATGTTCCTATTGTGTGGCGAAATCGGGGCCCAATGCGCCGCGCCGCGCGCTGGGCTTTGAGAATGTGAAACGACTGGTTGATGAGGCCGTCGAACTGGGATTCGAACAAATCTTCTTCACAGGCGGCGAACCGTTCCTGCTCAATGAAATCTATGAGATGCTGACGTATTCATCCGCTCGCATCAAAACCACGGTGCTGACGAATGCAATGCTCCTGCGCGGCACACGCCTTGAGAAATTATGCGCCATCGCCAACGAAAATCTCATTGTGCAAGCCAGCCTGGATGGGGGACGCCCCGAAGACCATGATGCCTATCGCGGCCCCGGAAGTTGGGAGAAAACAGTGGAGGGCATCAAGCTGCTTCAAGCCGCTGATTTCCGCGTCCGTCTTGGGACGACCGAGACGCCAGCCAATTCTGCGCACCTGGATGCACTGTGCGAATTCCATCGTTCTATCGGGATTCCAGATGAGGATCACTTCATTCGTCCGCTTGCGAAACGCGGATATTCCCGAGAAGGTTTGGAGTTGGGCATGGGCAACCTGGTGCCAGAGATCACTGCCAACCTGGACGGCATATTCTGGCATCCGCTTTCCACCGATGCGGATATGCAGGTCAGCAAGAAACTATTTCCGCTGGCCTCCTCTGTGGAACGCGTCAAGGAACAATTGGAAGCCATGGCTGTCACTGGCGCTATGCCGTTGATGACCTTTACCTGAGGGTAACAAACATTTGGCTTCCGTGTGAAGCCAACCAAGGAGAACAACGATGATCCAAGCCTACGTTTTGATCGAAGCTGAACCCACCCGCGTGCAGGATTTGATGAAGGAACTGCCAGGCATGGAACTGGAAGGTTCCGTGATCAAACACCTTCATGCGGTCACAGGTCACTTTGACCTCGTCGCTTTTGTGGAAAGTCCCGACCTGCAATCACTCGGCAACTGAATAACGACAGGCATAGGCGGCGCCGTAGGCGTCCGCAAAACTGAAACGTTGTTGGTGGTGTGGTAAGACACGCATCACTTCTGTTGTGATTCAAATTTGGGATTCCATTTGAAAATCGGCGTCGTCATACCCACTTATAATGAAGCAGACAACCTGCCAAAGTTGACTTCCTGCCTGCTCGCCCTGCCGCTGGATCTGTGCCTGCTACTCGTGGACGATAACAGTCCCGATGGCACGGGTCGTCTGGCAGATGAGTTGGCAGTCTCAAATGCGGGAAGAATCGAAGTCCTTCATCGCCCTGAAAGACAGGGACTCGCCTCGGCGTATGTGGATGGATTTCGTCATTTTCTGGAAAGTAAAGTGGACGCAATCGCTCAAATGGATGCCGATTTTTCACACGACCCATCCGCGTTGGTGGCGATGGCAAAAGATTTGGAGTCTTTTGATGTGGTCTTCGGTTCACGCTATACACGCAATGGCAGCGTGGACACGCAATGGTCATCGTTTCGCAAACGACTCTCCTCCTGGGGGAACCTGTATGCCCGCATCATTTTGAGGATTCCCATACACGACCTGACCACAGGCTACCGATTGTGGAAGTCTGAAACTCTGCGGGGGTTGCCCCTCGATCAGATTCTGTCAACGGGCTATATCTTTCAAGTGGAGATGGCGTACCTGGCGCACTGCCTCGAATACCAGATGAGCGAGCATCCCATCCACTTTGCCGACCGAAGCAATGGACAGTCGAAGATGTCGCTTCAAATCCAGGTTGAGGCGGCGTTCCGCGTCTGGCAAATCTGGTTGACCCATCGGCACCTGTGCCACGAAGGACAGTCGGCTCGCATTCAACGCTCTGGCGCTGCCATCTGAATCTCGCAAAGGAACCATGCCTCCAAAACCCTGGAAGACACTATCAAGCCGAGAGGTCTATAAAAACCCATGGACTCGCATCCGGGAAGACATTGCCGAAATGCCGAATGGCAAGACCACCATTTATGGCGTGGTCGAATGTGGTCAATGTGTCGGCGTTCTGCCCTTTCTCGATGACAGGCACGTCCTGCTGGTGCGGCAGTATCGATATGTCTTCGGCGAAGACCACCGCTGGGAGATGCCGACAGGCGGAGTCAAACCGAATGAGCCATTATTGGATGCCTCCCGCCGCGAACTGCGCGAAGAGGTTGGATATGACGCAACTGAATTGAGTCATATCAGCTCCTACTACACGAGCAAATCCATCGTGCAGGAAGTTGCCCATCTATATATTGGGCACGGACTCACGCAAGTGCAGGCAACGCCTGATGAAACGGAGTTTCTGGAAATCGAAACCTTTCCCTTTGAACAAGCGCTCGAGATGGTCCTGGCAAGCGAGATCCGCGACAGCATGACCGTCATCGCCGTCCTACACGCCGCGCGAAAATTAGGCATGTAAGAATTCTGTAACGTATAGGCTATACAATACGAAACGATAATCGTAGTAATTCAACCAATTTAAAACGGAGGCTCATATGGAAAATTCTCTCAAGATGAAAGACACCATGCCCGTCGATCTCGTCGGGCGGATCGGGATGATTATTTCCCGCCTGACCATCGGCTACCTATGGTACACCCAACTGCTGTGGAAACTGCCGCCGCGATTCGGATGTCCCGCCGACTTCGCCGTCAGCACAAGTTTGAAGGCGCGCACCACAGGTCTCTGCGATTGGACAGGCTTGATGGTCGAGTACTCGAAGCTCCCCCTGCAAGCCGACCTGGTCAATCGCTTCGTCGTACCCAACATGGCAACGGTGGGCTGGCTTATCTGGCTCATGGAAGCCTTCGTCGCAGTATCGTTAATCCTCGGTCTATTCACCCGCCTCGGAGGCTTGGCGGCATTGGTGCAAGGCATCAACCTGTACATCGGCGTCACCGCCATTCCATTTGAATGGTATTGGACGTACGGAATGCTCACCGTGTTGGGCTTGGTCTTCCTCGCCGTGCCAACAGGACGCATCTTCGGTCTCGACGCCCTGCTCCGTCCACGTCTGCAAGCAGGCGCCGACAAAGGAAACCGCCTCGCAAAATCCTGCTCTTCTTCACCTAATGCAGCCCGCCCGCAAGTGGACGCTCATCCTATTGGGCGTCCTGCTCATCATCGCCGCACTCATCGCATTCAACCTCGGCGACCTGCGCAAGCACACCGTCGCATTCGAGTATATTTTTTTCACCTCGTTCATCCTCTACGGGATAGCCTGCCTGATCATCCTTCCAACAGCGGATGAAAATCCACGCCTCCTTTTCTGGACCTTCGGGCTGGTCGCTGTTCTGCAAGCCATTCTCACGCTGACGCATCCCACCCTCTCCGATGACATGTTCCGTTATGTTTGGGATGGCAGGGTGCAGGCGCAGGGCATCAGTCCCTACCGCTATCCGCCTAACGCAGCCGAATTGTCTCACCTGCGAGACAGCGACATCTATCCCTTCATCAACCGCAAAAATGTCGTGACAGTTTATCCGCCCGCCGCCGAAGCCGCCTACGCTCTGTTGTGGCGCATCATCCCAGATAACGCCCGCTGGTTTCAAATCGTCATGGCTTCAGGCGGATTGCTGGCAGGGATTCTCCTCGTTGGCTTACTGCGTGACCTCGGGCGTTCCTCTTTACGTGTGCTTATCTATCTATGGTCGCCACTGCTGGCTTTTGAAACCGCTCACGCCGCCCACGTGGACGGTTTGGTTTTACCCTTTTTAGTCGGCGCATGGTGGGCAAGAGTCCGCGAGCGAGACGGCTTGACAGGCATCTTATTGGGCGTCGCCACAGCGATGAAATTCTACCCCGTCTTGCTTCTGCCTTTCCTCTGGCGTCCACGCCACCCTCAGGGACGCTGGCAAATGCCCGTCGCTTTTGCTGGCACTGTCGGCATTCTCTATCTGCCCTACCTGCTCACCAGCGGCAGTTCGGTGTTCGGTTTTTTGCCAAACTACTTTAAGGAAACATTCAACGTCAGCCCGCTTGTGGCAGGCTTGGGCAAAATTCTTGACGCGCTCAATTGGTCTCTTCCAAACCGACTGACGCTCATCGCCCTCGGCATGATTGCGATTGCGGCGCTCTGGGCGATCATCAAACCTGCCCCAAATGCTGAGGCAGCGCTCCGCCGCTGCATCCTGCCGATTAGCATCATCACGCTGCTCTCGCAGAATCTATTCTCGTGGTACATGCTTTGGCTTTTGCCCTTGATTGCAATCTTCCTCGAACCATCCAGCAAACGTTTTGGGATTCTGACTCTGCCGCGCCTTGATTCCTGGACAGGCTGGTGGCTGTTCTGCGGGTTGATTGGCTTGTCATACACTTTCTTTATTCAATGGAAACCTGTCAATCTTGCCATTCAATTTGAATTCCTGCCTTTGTACATCATTCTATTCATCAACCTGGTAATCTCCGTATGGAAAAAATTCACCGTATATTCACTGACAACCCGGCAATCGTCAAACTAATCGGAGCCGCGCTGGGAAGTTTAGCAATCTATCTTTTGGCATTCACCCTGCCAGCCAATTTGCTCACACTCTATCAACGCGACAACTTGATTGGACAGCTATTACGACATGGCGGATTATCTGGTTTTCTGCGGCTCAGCGCTGCGTTTATCAGTGTTGGCTTTTTATATTTTGTGGGGCTTCGCGCTGCGCGTCAGACCTCCAGCAAAACAGCCTGGATGATTGTCATCGGTGGTACCCTGGCATTTATCGTCATGTTCCTGTTCATGGCTCCCCTGGATGCCCGCGATATCTATGACAATATTTTTCACGGCCGAATTTTAGGCGTACACAAAGCCAATCCTTTTCGCGATGTGATTTCCAGTTTTCCAAACGACCCTTTCTTCAAATATCCATGGTGGAAAGATTCTCCCTCGGCGTATGGTCCTCTTTGGGAAACGCTGGCGGGGGGCACAGCCTGGTTGGCAGGCGATGGAATCATTACGAACATTCTGGCTTTCAAAATCCTTCCGGGAATATTTCATCTCGCGAGTATTGCAGTGGTCGTTTCTTTTCTGCGCCGTACCCAGCCGCAACACGCGCTCTCTGGCGCATTATTGCTCGGCTGGAATCCTGTCCTGCTTTATGAAACGTGGGGAAACGGACACAACGATATCGCCATGATCTTCTGGGTTCTGCTGGCAGCCTTATGGATAAGTCGGAGGCAATACTCATTGGGAACCCTTTCTTTGATTGCCGGAATGCTGATCAAGTTTATCCCGGTATTGTTGATCCCGGCCGCGCTGCTGATTGGGTATCACAGTTTGGAAAACCTCAAGTCCCGCTTCTGGTTTATTGTCAAAACATCGCTGGCGGGCGCGTTTTTGATCATGATCGCCTATATTCCTTTTTGGAACGGCATGGCAACTTTCAGTATTGGTCGGCGTATGCAGATGTTCACCACCTCCGCCCCGGCGTTAATTGTTCAGGTTTTGAAACCTGCCCTCGGGTGGTCTGAAGCGGCGCGCCTGGTCAGCCTTGGTGCCTGGGGACTGCTGGCAATCTTCACGCTGATCCAAACTCTCCGCGTGCAAAAACAGGAACCTGCCGAAGGCTTTCTCCAAAGCGCGTTCAATATCCTCGCCTTTTATTTGCTGGTAACCTGCCTGTGGTTTCAACAATGGTATGGCATCTGGTTGATCGCCCTCGCACCATTATTGCCGATGCGCAGCCGCCGCTTTGCTCTTTTCTTTGGGTATTGGGTTCTGACTAAACAACTGATCTTTGTTCAACTAATCATTCCCGCCATGTCGTACAAACCTGAAACAGTGATCTGGCTCGAGCCACTACTGGCATTAATTGTATTAGGTGTTCCGTGGATATATGTCTTGCTAGACTTGAGAACGTCCC
>JBBSCM010000173.1:0-8525 GCA_038250295.1 Anaerolineales bacterium
TAGGCAGCGTCGAAACCAAGGATGGGTATTAGGACGGCAATTAATTGATGAATAAGCGGCGGGTAGGAAACAATGTCGAAGCCTGTATACCAGCGGGCATCCCAAAGAGAGAACCAATCCCTTGCGTAGTGATCGGCAAAGAGCATGTGTGTGTATGCATCGTAACTTAACCTGTAACGCGCGGCGAGGATGAAAAGGCCGTGACAAACGAATGCTAACAGAATGGCAAATTGAACGCGGCGAGGAATAAACGGGGTGAGGGAAAAGTTTTTCAAGATGATGGCAATGGTGTCAACAAAAAACTCGCACGCTTCGATACTCCGCTCAGCGTGGAGTATTTACTTTCGACCCTTGTATTTTTTGAGCGCACGATTGAATGCTTCCAAATAATGCTGACCTGTGACAGTCGGTCGAACGCGTTGTATCGAGTTGAAATTATGCCTGGCCTGTGCGCTTCGCATTTCGGATGATGCCAGTAGAATCCGAAGCGAATTTTGCAGGCTCTCCACATTTCCGCTCTCAAAGAATTGAAGCCGCAGATCATTTTCACGGGCCAGCTTTATATTTTCACTTAAGTTTGAGGCAACGATCGGCCGTCCCCAGGTGGCGGCCTGATACAAAACACTCGACGAGCCTGTTGAGGCTGTATAGGGCAGCACAACGATTTGGGTTCGCTGAAAAAGACCCGCCACATTTTCCTCCGGGACCTGCCCAAGCCATTGAATATTGTGTGTGCCGTTAAAATTAATTTTCAAATCGCTTGCGTAATTTGGAAAACGATTATGCTCCACGCCCGCAATTGTTAGTTTTATTTTCGGGAACTCCTCCTTTAAATTCTCGAATGCGGTTAGGAGTATTTCCAATCCTTTGAAGGGCGCCAGGGTTGTGAAAAACAATAACTCTGTTGTTTCTGTCTCCTCCAAAAACTCTGGTTCGTGATATGCGCCGATGGGGATGTGCATACAATCCACGCCGCGGGCGGAGAGCCAATCCATATAATGCTGCATGGTCAGGCAAACGACATCAGCCTGCGTGGCAATTTTGGTTAATAAATGCGCTCCCCATGGGGCGAGTATGCCGCCTGGGGCATTCAATGCTTGTAGATCTGCCAGGGCAACCAGTTCATGTAATGTGACAACTGTTGGGAATCCCATGCGCCGAGTCAGCACGGGTGTGAACATTCCAGACAAATTCAAGAATGGCGATCTGCCAAAGATGCTGGCGCCGAGGTTGAACCAGACCAGGTCAGGATTTAATCGCTTCAAACGTGACAGGATGGCCTGCCGCGCTTTCAATTGCCCCGGTTGCCAGCAATAATCGATTTCTGCATTTCCAAGATGATTTGGATGGTTGGCTTCTCCTGCCATTGCCCCGGCAAGAACAGTGATGCGCGAGAATGCATTTGTTTTTACTATTGCGCGCGTAACATGATATCCGTATTGTCCGATACCAGTGATGGTGGGCGGGAACGGGCTGACGATGGCAAGATGCATAAGAAATAGGATTATTCCATTAATGCCTGAAATACACAACGCCAATTAATCTCATGTCACGTTGACAGATGGATGCGCGCAAAGTATAGTTTCTTTCCATATGACGCTGGAAGATGCCATTCTCCAAACGCTTGCTTATTCAGATATATTTGATTATCCATTAACGGCTGATGAATTATGCCGGTTTCTCGTCGTGCCATCCTGCGCACATGATGTTGAACAATGTGCGGCCAGCATGAAGAACATCGCATTCCGAGATGGATATTACTACCTTGCGGGCCGCGACGAGATCGTTAAGCTCCGTAAGAATCGTGCGGCGGCTTCGCAGAGAGTATATGGACGCGCCGTGGCTTACGGACGGCTGCTGGGCGCCCTGCCATTTGTCCGCATGGTGGCTTTGACTGGCTCGCTGGCAATGCTTAATCTTTCCAGGAATCCCGATATGGATTTCATGCTGGTTACCAAGCATGGCCGCGTCTGGACTGCGCGCGCCTTTGCGATTCTTCTGGGGAAAATTGCGCGTTTGTTTGGAGATACGATCTGTCCCAACCTTATCATCTCCGAACGTGCGTTGGAGTGGCCGCTGCACGATCTGTATTCCGCGCGTGAGTTGTGCCAGATGATACCAATAACAGGTAATGATATTTATCTTTGTTTGTTTTCAGCCAATTCGTGGGTTGAGTCGTTTTTGCCGAATGCAATCCCAAAGACCTCCGAGTTTTTAATAAACTCGGAGGTCTGGAGAATGGCTGAGTTTCCCTTGCAAGGAACCCTCGGAGACAAATTAGAATCCTGGGAAATGATCCGCAAGATCAAAAAATTTTCAGCACAGCCTGGTTTTGGCGCCGAGACAGTTTTCACAGCGGATGTCTGCCAGGGGAATTTTGATCATCATAGCAAATGGACTTACGATGTGTATCATGCCCGCCTATCCGCCCTCGGTGTAGAATTTAATAGGAATCAATCTGCGTAATCAGACAAATCTGCGGATGCCTTTATGACTCAAATCCTCTTCGGCCAATCTTACTATCTCCGCTTTGACCCAAAACTTTGGAATGCGATGATGCCCTATCCACCGCTTGGGACGATGTATGCGGCAAGTTATATCCGCGCGAAGGGATATGATGTCGCTTTGTTCGATGCCATGCTGGCTGACTCGGAAGAAGAGTGGGCAAAGTCACTCGATGAACATAAGCCAAAATACGCGATAATTTTTGAAGATAACTTTAATTACCTTTCCAAGATGTGTCTGCTAAGAATGCGTGAAGCTGCCTTCACGATGATCGAGATGGCAAAACAGCGCAGGTGTATCGTCATTTTGTGCGGAGCAGATGCAACCGATCACTATGTTGAATATTTGGAAAAAGGCGCGGATTATGTTTTGCTGGGCGAGGGCGAGGAAACACTTGGAGAATTGCTTGACCAATTATCGGCGCAGAAAGATACGAGTCAGATTATCGGCCTGGTGTCCCATTTAACGCTTCATCCTTCGCGAAGGCCTGATATTTCCAATTTGGATGCTTTGCCTTTCCCGGCATGGGATCTGGTGGATATTAAAAAATATAAAAATTTGTGGCGTGAACATCATGGTTATTATTCGATGAACATGGTCACCACGCGCGGATGTCCATATCACTGCAATTGGTGCGCCAAGCCAATTTGGGGGCAGCGTTACAACTCGCGCTCGCCTGAAAATGTTGCCGCGGAAATGAAATGGCTTAAGGAGAATTTTGGGCCCGATCATATTTGGTTTGCCGACGACATCTTTGGGTTGAAGCCAAACTGGGTCGAGAGGTTTGCTGAATTATTGCGTGAGCATGAAGCTGTAATTCCATTCAAGTGTTTGAAGCGCGCCGATTTGGTGACAGAGAAAACTGCATCTGCGCTTGTAAAAGCAGGCTGTAAAACTGTATGGCTCGGCGCGGAATCGGGTTCGCAGAAAATTTTAGACGCGATGGACAAAGGTGACAGAGTCGAAGATATTTATCTTGCCGCAGATTTGCTGCGTAAAAATGGAATCGAAGTTGGTTTCTTTTTGCAATTTGGCTACCCTGGTGAGACATGGGATGACGTGCAAAAGACTTTGAAGATGGTGCGCGAGTGTGCGCCCGATGATATTGGCATCTCAGTTTCCTATCCTTTGCCCGGCACGAAATTTTTCGAACGCGTAAAAATGGAATTGGGCGAGAAGCAAAACTGGGTGGATTCAGGTGATCTTGCCATGTTGTATCGCGGACCATTTCCGCAGGAGTTTTATCGTATTTTGCATGGGCGAGTCCATCACGAATTCCGCCTGAGGCGCGCCTGGCGCAAGCGTGAACTGAGAGGCTTTGTCCGCATACCGTATTATTTGCTTGGTATGTTAAGAAGTGAAATGAAATTGAAGAAGATAAGAAGTCAAACTTATGAGTAATTCGCAATTTCCAGTCATCGCTGATGCTTTTTCGCGAACTGCGGAGAAATACGATTCGTTTGCAGACGATCATCCACATTTAACACGTATGCGCGAAAAAGTTTACAGTCATATCGGCAGGCATTTGCCGCGTGGCGCGCGCATCCTTGAGCTTAATGCGGGTACTGGCACCGACGCGGTTGCGCTTGCCCAGCGCGGTTATAAAATTCACGCCACTGATATTGCGGCAGGTATGTTGGAAAGAATGAAGGAAAAGGTTGAGAGGCTGGATCTTGGTCGACAAATTACTTATCAGCAGCGTTCGTTTACTGACCTGAACGAAGTGGATGGCGCGCCATTTGATGCGGTCTTCTCAGATTTAGGCGGTTTGAACTGCATCCCGGACTTAACACCAGTTATTAAAAATCTACCGCTCATCCTGAAATCGGGCGGGTTGGTTACATGGGTTCTTATGCCTCCCGTTTGTTTATGGGAAATCGCTGAGATTTTTCGTGGAAATTTTCGGCTTGCCTTTCGCCGATTTTCCTCTAAAGGAACACGCTCACATCTGGAGGGATTAAATTTCGATGTCTATTATTTCAGGCCGCGCGATGTGTTGCGCTGGTTTGGCGATGACTATTCACTTATAGCTCTTGAAGGACTTTCGGTTATTACTCCGACGGCGGAGAGTAAAAATTTTGCCAAACAATTTCCTCGCCTCTATCGGACTTTGGCCTGGTTCGATGACCGATTATCTGTTCTGCCTCTGTGGCGGGGCTGGGGAGATTTTTATATTTTGTCTCTTCGATATGAGGGTGCATCGCACCTGACTCGCGGAGAGAATCCTGGTAAAGAAGAATCTGCTTGAGAAATGAATTATCCTGCCCGTCTGGTGCGACGCACTAATGAAGATAGCAAAAAATAGCTTCTGGTTGTTGCTGGCGCGTATCGGGACTCAAGGAATGGCAGCTTTGTTCACCATCATTCTTGCGCGGCGCCTGGGAAGTGTTGGGTTTGGAGAATACGCAGTTATCGCGGCGATACTTTTTGTCGGCAACATGTTGACCACGTTTGGAACAGATATGTCGCTAATCCGCGAGATCGCTGCACGCGATGACCTTTCGTGGATTCCTGCCGCATTATTGATACAGCTTGCGTTATCGCTTTTGTTTATTTTGTTGCTCTGGTTTGGTTCGCCCTTTCTTTTGCCGCGTCAAAGCACGGAAAGTATCCTTGCTTTACGAATTTACAGCTTTGCGTTAATTCCGCTTTCCTTTTTTACGGTCTTCACAAGTACATTGCGTGGCAAGCAATTTATGGGAGCATACACCTGGCTGAATTTGATCGGTGCATTTGTACAACTTGCCGTTGTCTGGTTTTGTATCATCCCCGGTTCAAGCGTGATGTCATTGGCTTGGTTGCTTTTAGTGGCACAGGTAATTATTTCCTGTTTCGGAGCAGTTATTTGCAATCACCGAATTCATGATTTCTGGCGAGGCTGGCGCATTACATCAAAAGGTATTTCGACTCTTGTGAAGATCAGTTCTCCATTGGCGGTTTTGTCTGTGATTGCGATGCTTTATCAGAAGGCAGGCATATTGATGATTTCTTCCATTGGTGGTTCGGCAATGACAGGTTTTTTTTCTGTGGCACAGCGGATGGTGGAGGCTGGAAAGACTGCGCACGTTGCGGCTTTTACAGCGCTTTACCCAGCGATGGCGCAAAGCAAAGATGAGACTTTTCGTTTGCCGTGGATTCTCCTTCTTGTTGGCGCAGGAATCGGGGCTGTGTTCTTATCAGTGTTGGCAATACCGTTGACGCGAATCCTGTTTGGGGTTGAGTATGAGGCGTCTGTCCCCGCGTTGCAAATCCTTGCATGGATATTGATCCCATATACAGTCAGTTCATTTCTTGTATTAAAGTTTGTCGCTTCAAATCAGGAGATGCCTGTGTTGCGCGCATCGTTGATGAGTCTTGTCTTGTTAATTTCGCTGGGTCTATGGTGGATTCCACGGGACGGGCTATCCGGCGCGAGTGGTTCTGCGCTGGTTGCTGAGTCTGTGCAAGCCGTATTGTTATTTTGGCAGTGGAGAGCAAAATGAGTTTTCCGAATTATCAGAACAAACAGAATGCCGAGTCTTTGCTCACTGCCGAGGATATTGTCCGGTATCGCGAGCGACTCGGGCGTTTACCAAAATTTCAGAAACTCAATGGCGTTTTATTTTGTCTTGAACGAGGCTTGCCGCGCCGAATGCGCTGGCGTATTCCTGTGCGGCGCGTGGGCGGTATGAATGCGGATGTGGACGAAGTGAAAAAAAATGGCGCCATTGTATTGACGAACTTTGGCGGTGGCAGCCCCATCCTTGCCGAACTTGCGGAAGAGCTTGTTGTGATGGGCGCGCGCCGTATGATCACGATGACCTGGGGTGGCATTCTTCAATCAGATATTAAAGCAGGTGATATTGTGGTTTGCAATCGTGCCATTCGCGATGATGGAACATCGCATCATTACCTTGCACCTGAAAAATATATCGATGCGAATGAACAGCTCGTTCAGCAAATCGCGGAGGCGATTCGCGCGCGCGGTTCTTCCTGCACGATTGGAACAACATGGACAACAGATGCACCCTATCGAGAAACGCTGGAGGAAATTAAGCAATATCAAGCCGAAGGGGTCAAAACAGTTGAAATGGAATCGGCAGGTCTCTTCACGATAGGTCAAGTACGGAATATTCAAACCGCTTCGGTCGTGATTGGAATGGATAGTCTTGCTGATTACAAGTGGCGGGTCCCTGATAAGCTGGATGACATCATGCGTTCACTTGAAATCGTTTACGCCGCGTCCGTAGATGTGCTGGGGCAGTAACAATGATTTCTTTTGCATGCCCTCACTGCAAAACAAAACTTGAAGAGACTGCGTTGGACGAATTACATTGTCTGCAGGATGGATTGATATTTCGACGGGAAAATGGAATTTGGGAATTTCTTCTGCCTGAGAGAGAATCGCATTATTCCCGCTTCATTCGAGACTATGAAACTGTTCGCCGTTTCGAAGGACGCGGCTCTCCCGATTCGGAATATTATCGCGCTTTGCCATTCAAAGATTTAAGTGGAAACTTTTCAACAGATTGGAAAATTCGCGCCGCGAGTTATCGTTTGCTGGAAAAAATGATCCCGCCTGACTCAAACGTTGTCGATATTGGCGCAGGCAACTGCTGGCTTTCAAACCGTATCGCTGCGCATGGGCATCAAACTTATGCAGTGGATTTGCTCCTCAATGAAGAAGATGGACTTGGAACATGGAAATATTATGAAAATAAATTCACACCTGTGCAGGCAGAGTTTGCTCATTTGCCGTTTTTAAATGGCTTTGCCTCATTAATAATTTTCAACGCCTCATTTCACTATTCCGAAAATTACGAAGAGACGCTGCTTGAGGCTTTGCGCATTTTACAGCCTGATGGAAAAATCATTGTCATGGATTCTCCCGTCTACCACGACGCCGAATCTGGCAAACAAATGCTGGTTGAAAGAAAAGCAGATTTCCTCTCGCGTTATGGTTTTGCCTCAGATTCAATAAAGAGCGAGGGCTATTTGACATATCAAAAAATAAAAGGGCTTGCTGATAAGCTGGGTATTACCTGGAATCACATCCGCCCATTCTATGGGATTCGTTGGGCGCTCCGTCCATGGCTGGCGCGCTTGCGGGGCGGACGCGAACCTGCGGAGTTTGGCATGTGGGTGGGAAGTTTATGAAACCAACCCCGGAGTTTTGCGTATATCCTCATGGACTTTTCTTTTAGCCCAAAAAGGAATAAACCATTAATGAAATCACATTCAAAGGAGAATATATTATGAACAGACAAGGTCGTACGCAACTTGCCATCGGCGTTATCTTAATTTTGCTTGGCGCGTGGTTCCTGCTCGATAAAAGCGTGCCTGCCTTCCATGCGATATTTGAAAAATATGCTGAATGGCCGATGAACATGTTTTTAATCGGAGCAGGAATATTTATTGTCGGTCTTGTGCTGGGTCAGCCCGGGCTTGCCGTTCCTGCCGCAATAGTCGCTGGGCTGGGCGGGATCTTCTATTATCAACAGGCGACAAATAATTTTGGATCCTGGTCTTACATGTGGACGCTTATCCCGGGCTTTGTTGGGGTTGGGTCCATTCTTGCGGGTCTGTTGGGTGATAACACTGCGCACAACCTCAAACGTGGACTCAATATGATGGTGATCAGCGCTGTGCTGTTTCTTGTCTTTTCATCCTTCTTTGGCGGATGGGAATTACTTGGTAATTACGGACCTGCGATCCTATTGATCTTGCTTGGCTTGTGGGTTCTCGGCAGCGGGTTGTATCGTTCATTTCGCAAGAGCGAGGAATAACATGCGACGCAATCAGTTATTCTGGGGAGTGATCCTGCTGCTTCTTGGCGGGCTGATGCTTGCCAACGCGATGGGGATCAAGCTTCCAAACGGCATGTCGCTTACGGAACTTTTTTGGCCCATGCTTCTTATTTTCGGCGGCCTTTGGGTGCTTGCAGGTATTTTCTTTCGCGGTAATGTTGAAATGGAAAATGCGTCCATCGAATTGCAAGGCGCAACTTCTGCGAACCTCAAGATCAATCATGGCGCAGGCGA
>JBBSCM010000174.1:0-8473 GCA_038250295.1 Anaerolineales bacterium
CCCACGGAGCTGAGGGCGGCCACGGCTCCGCACGCCCACCAGCCCCGCGCGCACACGCGGGGGTGGTGTAGATAGGGGGGGTTTCTTGGGCACTTATTTCCGATCCTGGTTTTGGTTGTTCAAATTGACCAAAGAACTTGGTGAAGAGTGGGTCAGTTGGCTCTGTGCGTGTAGGCAAGAGGATATGAAAGGTTGAGCCTTTCAATTTTACTTCGTCGAAGCCTTCCGATTCAACCCATATCGTACCGCCATGCGCGTCGATAATTCCGCGTGTGATGGGCAGGCCCAAGCCGGGGCCGCCGCCTTTGAATTTCGTCTTGCCGCTGGAGTGCAGGTCGGTGCGGCCCAGTTGACCGAATTTCTCAAAGATCGTGGCCTGGTGCTCGGGCGAGATGCCGATGCCTGTGTCAGAGACGATGATCTCAACGAAGCCGGGCAGCAGGCGTCCGCTGAGGGTGATCGTGCCATGATCAGGCGTGTATTTGATCGCGTTCATCACCACGTTCGACAGCGCCTGATAGAGGCGTCCCGAGTCGCCATAGATCATCAGATCGCTGCCGTCAAACTTGTTGAGCACCAGAGTCTGCCTGCGTTCGGTAATGCTTTTGCCAAGCTCGTTTTGGATCAGCCTCATAAGGTGCGAGACCCACAGCGGCTGGACATTGAGGGTGAGCAGTTTGTTATCGATCAATGAGACATCGATCATGTCGTCAATGATGTGACGCAGCCGCCGTATGCCGTTATCAACGCCTTTAAGCAAATTCTCTATTTGCGATTGACCTGTCTCTTCGAGCATGTCCACCATCATGGTGGTGTATCCCTCGATCAGAGTCAGCGGGGTTTTTAATTCGTGCGCCGCGACAGAAATAAAATTGGATTTATTGTCATCCAGTTGTTGAAGCCTATCCTGCACCTGATTGAGTTCACTGGAGATGTGCGCCACGCGCGTTTCCATTTCGTAGCGGACAACAACGCTCAAGCTGTGTGTATAAATCGGGATGATGGCCGCGAGCAATTCCAGCGCGTCTTTTTTGGTAAGGTGTTCCTGCGCCGCTTCGATAGTGAGCGTGATTATGCGGTTGATCACAAAGGAAACGTAATAATCGGCATCTTCCAGATTTGTTTCCGTGGGGGCGTGGCCCCAATCATATAAGATCGGGTCAAGCCAGGCGGTATCTCCTGTGGTGATCGTTTGTTCGAGCAGGTCGAAAAAGCGTTCGAGCTGTTCGGCAAAACCAACGCGAACACCCTCGCCGCTTGCCAATTCACGGGAGATGCGTTCTATGAGAGGGATGCGAATCTTTTGCAGTGATTTTCTCAGCGCCATTGATATAAGTTTACGCCCAGTTTAGTATTTTGACCATGTCTTTTCAAAACCTATTAACCACGAAGGGCACGAAGTAACACAAAGTCAAAAGCAGTCACCACAGAGAGCACGGAGTTCACAGAGATTTTTAAAAAGATTTTCTCAGTGCGCTCTGTGTTCTCAGTGGTGAGATTTTTCCGATATTATTTTGTAGTTTGTTCCACGACCCAATGCCATAACGTATCGCCCACGGCGTGCAGGCTTTCAGCCGAGACTTTATCGGGAGTGTCCTGGGTGGTGTGCCAGTAGGGATAATCAAAATCGATCAAATCCACGGCGGGGAGACCTGCTTCGAGGAACGGTGTGTGATCATCCAACATGCTGAATTTTTCCTCGTTGATGAATTGTTTGCCATAGCCAAGTTTTTCAGCGGTTGACCATATCTCGGTGCGGATCTGGACGTTGGAATTCTTCTCGAGGTAAATGTTCAAGTCTGCATCACCGATCATATCCACGATGACAACTGCTTCAGGCCGAACGGGGATTTCTTCGGCGAAGGCGCGCGAACCTAAGATCCAATCCCAGCCCTCGATGCGGCCGTTATCTTCGGTGTCGAAGAAGACCAGCCAAACAGGGACAGTGTCCGTGGGAAGCGAGCGCGCCAGTTCAAGCAGGACAGCCACGCCGGATGCGCCGTCATTTGCCCCGGGGACAGGTTTTGTGCGCTTGTTCGGGTCGGGGTCGTTGTCGGCGATCATGCGCGTGTCGTAATGCGCGCCGAGAATGATCTGCGGGTCATCGTTATTTCTCTTTGCGATGATGTTGTAGATGGGATGCCCTAATCGTTCTGATTCGTGGATCTCAACCATCCAACCCGCGGACTGTAATTCGGACTGCATCCACCCGCGGATTTGGGCGTGTCCATCCGTGCCCGGTATGCGCGGACCGAAATCAACCTGCGTTTGTACGTCTGCCAGGGCGTGGGAACCGTCGAAGGAAACAGCTTCAGGCTCACGGTTATAGAAGGATGCGATGTACCAGCCTGCAACCAAAGCCAGAAGAGAGAAGATCAAAGTTAAATAAATTATTGCAGTACGTTTGGTCATGTTTTTTATCCGAGTTTTATTGTCATTGCGAGGGCGATGCTCTTTCGCCCAAAGCAATCCCCGTCACAATGTTGGAGATTGCTTCGTCGCCAAGAGCAAGGGCGCTCCTCGCAATGACGAAGAGTGAGCTACTCAACCACCGGGGTCATATAATTTGCGAGCGCATTCGCAGCGCGGTCTGCATAGAGTTGACCGCGTTCGCGTTTGCCTGTTTTCTTATCCAACTCAAGTTGCGGCAGAATACCGAAGTTGGCTTTCATGGGTTGAAAATCTTTCAGGTCGGCATGGGTGATGTAGTGACATAGCGCGCCGAGCATGGTTTCATGCGGAAGTGTCATGGGCGTTTCGTGATTTAGCACGCGCGCAGCATTGAGTCCCGCCAGCAGCCCCGTGGCGATGTTGCCCATGTACCCTTCCACGCCTGTGATCTGGCCTGCGAAGAAAAGATCGTCGCGGGTGATGTGCTGTAAAGTGGGACGCAGCAATTTTGGCGAGGCGATAAAGGTATTGCGGTGCATCTGGCCGAAGCGTTCGAATTCGGCATTCTCCAGTCCAGGGATCATGCGCAAGACACGTTTTTGTTCGGGGAATTTCAGGTTGGTTTGAAAGCCGACGAGGTTAAAAAGACTGGCGGCGAGGTTATCCTGACGAAGCTGCACAACCGCGTAAGGTCTTCGATCAGTGCGCGGGTCTCGCAAGCCGACGGGGCGCATGGGACCGAAGGCCAGCGAATCAGTGCCGCGCTCGGCGATGATCTCAATCGGCAGACAGCCTTCAAAGAAATGACCCGCCTTCACGCCTGAGCGAATCGCTTCTTCAAATGAACGCAGTTCAATGCGCTCGGCGCTTTGCAGGGCATGGACAAAAGCATAATATTCATCTTTCGTGAATGGACAGTTGATGTAATCGCCTTCGTCCGAATCGCCTTTGCCATAGCGCGAGGCGCGGAAGGCAATATCCATGTTGATCGATTCGGCGTGGACGATGGGCGCAATGGCGTCGAAGAAAAATAGATGCTCATCGCCGCTCAATTTTGCAATAGACTGCGAAAGGCTTTCGGAGGTAAGCGGCCCGCTGGCGACGATGACGGGCGTTTGCGGAATTTCTTTCATCTCCTCACGCACGACTTCAATATTTGGATTGCCTTGGATCTTCCCGGTGACCATGCGCGCGAAGGCTTCACGGTCTACTGCCAGCGCTGCGCCCGCCGGCAGCGCGCAGGCTTCGGCGCATTCGAGCAGCATGGAGTTCAACTGCCTGAGTTCATTTTTCAATACGCCTGAGGCGCGGTCTGGCAGGTTTGAGCCAAGCGAGTTGGAGCAGACCAGTTCAGCCAGGTCGCCGCTCAGATGCGCGCCTGTTGGATTCGCTGGACGCATTTCATACAGCCGTACTTTGAAGCCGCTTTGGGCAGCCTGCCAGGCGGCTTCACTGCCAGCCAGTCCGCCGCCGATGATGGTGAGGTCAGTCATTTAGGTATTTTACCATTCGTAATAGTTGCCTATTGACAACGGTCAATTATTGAGTATTCTATACATAAGTAGTAGATAAATTAAGTCTGATTACTTCCACGCAGGAACATGTATGCATCATCATCTGAGAGCGACTCACACTGCTTGAGATCAGAAAACGAAATTGAGGATAACATGGCGAAACCGAAGGCAAAAAGTAAAAGCGCTCCCGCAAAACCCCGTAAAGAGGCTGCCCCGGCGTTGGATCAGAGCGACCCCCAAAAAATACCATTCACGCCCGAAACCCTTGATAAAACGGTCATTGCGATACCGCTTCTGTTAATGCTCAAGAAGGACAAGGAAAACCCCAGCAAGCCTTTCCCGGTGATCATTGACTTGAACCTTGAATATCCTGAAGGTCGTGAAGAAGCCCGCAAATGGGTTACGGAGAGTCTTGAGAAGATCATAAAAGCCAAGGGACATAATAAGTCACCCGATCATCAAGGGGTCAATATAGAAAAGAGCAAGCATACCGAGCAATATGTGTTTGCCCAGCTTGAGGGCGATGTGATCCGCGAACTTGTAATACAGGATAGGAAGGTCAAAAAAAATGTGGAAGGGGCGCGAAACAGGAAGTATGGCCCGCTTGCGATCTATCGTATCTGGCCTGATTTCAAGGTCCGATCTCTGATCGATAGGTCGATCAGCACGGTGAAAGCGGAAGCCGCACAGACTTCCTTCTCGGCTAACGGGCAGAGGATCACGTGGGCTGTGATCGATTCGGGAATAGATAAGGAGCATCCCCACTTTTTTTTGCACGACAATCTTATCTTGAAGGCTCCGCTCGTTCATACCGATTTCACGCAGTTGAGTAAGAGCACGCCGGAACGCGCGCTGAAAGACGAATTCGGGCACGGCACTCACGTGGCTGGCATTATCGCGGGCGCAATAAAAGTTTCGAAGGAAGATGAAAAAAAGGGGACAGCCAAGCCTGCCCAAAAGGCCAAGCCGGTCATCAAAGAAATCTCTGCCTTCACACGGCAGCGTGACGAAGAAGGGGAAATTTCCTACGATAAATGGACCTTCGATTCACTAGCCGGCATGGCCCCGCAGTGCAAGCTGCTGAGTCTCAAGGTGCTGAATGCAGACGGCAACGGCTTTGCGAGCAATATCATCGCGGCTATTTCCCTGATCCAGGAGATTAACGGACATGGCCGCCGAATTTTGATCCATGGCGTCAACTTGAGCGTTGGTTATGATTTCGACCCTGAGTGGTTTGCGTGCGGACAAAGCCCGCTTTGTGTGGAAGTGGATCGACTCGTTCGTTCCGGGGTGGTTGTGGTTGTGGCGGCGGGCAATACCGGTTCAGGCAGTTCCGGGGGAATCTCAGCCGGCGTGGATTTGACGATCAATGACCCAGGCAATGCCGAGCTGGCGATCACGGTCGGCTCGACTCACAAGGATATGCCGCATGTATACGGGGTTTCCTATTTCTCTTCCAAAGGTCCAACTGGGGATGGGCGCGCCAAACCCGACCTGGTGGCTCCCGGTGAAAGGATCATCTCCTGTGCGGCGGGTCATCATCGCCAGGAGATGAAGGAAAAAGCGGGAGCTGATTGCCTGTACCTTGAACAAAGCGGCACCAGCATGGCGGCGCCGCATGTTTCGGGCGTGATCGCGTCATTTCTTTCCGTAAAAAGAGAATTCATCGGTCAGCCTGAAAAGGTTAAGGAGATATTTCTGTCCACGGCAACCGACTTGAAGCGTGAGCGTTACTTTCAGGGGCACGGCCTTGTAGACTTAATGCGAGCCATTCAAGCTGTATAAAAAACTCGCCTTATGCAAGTCAACGGATGATGTCGTTGCGAGGGCGCTCCCTGCCCGACACTTGCGCCGTACGTGATTTGCTTAGCAAATCATGCGGTGAGCAATCTCATGCTCAGAAGCGGAGATTGCTTCGTCGGGAAGTACACCCTCCTCGCAACGACATATGAAATGTAAGTAAATAAAATATTGGAGGAACCATGCCAGACTTAAAAGGATTTCCGTATTTTGAAGTGGAGTTCGACAAGAAGGGCGAAAGCTCGGACGTGAAGCAGGTGAAGGCTTTGAAAGATTTCCTCGCTCAAGGAGACGCCACAGACCTGTTTGTCATTTCGCATGGCTGGAACAATGACATGGCGGAAGCGCGCAGGCTTTATACAGATTTCTTCGAATCCATGCGCCAGGTATTGGACGACAAAAAGAACGCGGTGAAGGGCGTCGACAAGCGCTCGTTTGCCATCCTGGCGGTGCTGTGGCCTTCGCATAAATTTGCCGATAAAGAGTTGATTGCCAGCGGGGCGGCCAGTGTTGGGTCGCCGGTTACCAATGATTTCCTCAAGGCCGAGCTTGATGAGATGAAGGCCGTGTTCAATACCCCCAAAGGACGCGCGACTCTCAATAAAGCCAAACTGCTGGTGCCCAAACTTGAGGACAGCAAAAAAGCCCGCACCGATTTTGCCGACCTGCTGCGTTCGCTGCTGCCCAAAAAATCATCCCCGGATGTGGATGCGGCCGGTGAATTTTCAAAACTTCCCGGCGATGAGGTGATGCAGCGTTTGAGCAAGCCGGTGCCGGTCACAATGCCGAAGCCGAAATCAGGCGGCGGGGCTGCCGCTATGGTCGGAGGCAGAGCAGCTTTCGGCGGGGGAGGAGCGGCTGGCGTCGGGACATTCTTTAGCGGCATCAAATCAGGCGCGGCCCATCTGCTTAACCTGACCACGTATTACCAGATGAAGGAGCGGGCGGGCGTCGTCGGGAGCACGGGCGTGAACAAGATCCTCAGTTCGATCCGCGCTAAAAACCCAAAGATCAAGCTGCATCTGATCGGCCATAGTTTTGGCGGACGCCTGGTGACAGCCGCCGTGGCCGGGTCCAAGGACCAGCCGCCGCTGCAGGTGGATACGCTCACGCTGCTGCAGGCGGCTTTCTCCCATTATGGTTTCTCGGTGAATTTTGACGGGTCGAGCGATGGCTTCTTCCGCAACGTGGTTAAAGGTGAATTTGTATCGGGACCCACGCTGATCAGTTGCACGGAAAACGATATGGCGGTCGGCAAGGCCTATCCGCTGGCTTCGCTGCTCGCTGGGCAGGTTGCCGCGGCTTTCGGTGATAAGAATGACAAATACGGCGGCATCGGACGCAATGGCGCCCAGAAGACGCCGGAAGCCAATGATGGGACTTTACTCAAAGTTGGCGGTTCGTATCAGTTCAAAGCGGGCAAACTGTATAACCTGAATGCGGATGCGATCATCAAGGATCACTCGGATATTTGCCATGAAGAGGTGGCCTACGCGTTACTGACCGCAGTAGCGGTCACGTAGTGGATGCGTCCGCGATAGGGGCCAGGATATCAGGCGCGGGTTTTGTGGCCCGCGCCTTTATTATTGGTGCAATCGAGCAGCGTTGATTGGTTGGGGGACGCCTTTCATACGGCTGAACTTTGAATCCGCTTTGGGTAACTGCAATGTGCAGTCATCGTAACTTGAAGCCATATTTCGGCCCAATGAGGTAACCAGTTATGAGAAAAATATATGCGAGGAATTTTCTGTTATTGCCACCCAGCCTGATCTTGTTATTTATTGTCTCCTTCGGACCTGCCGTCTTAATGGAGACCGCGACCCCACTGCCACACCTGCACCAAGCGCAACTTTTGAAATATCCGCCACCCCTGTTTGTGACTTTCCCTGCCCGGCAGACAGTTTCACACTCACTGCGGCGATGGGACTCACTTTCGTTGCCATACCCAGCAACACACCGCCGCCGTGGGCGACGGTCATTCCCTCGAAAGGAGACCTGGGCTGGGGCGCAGTCTACGGGTCAATTGTTGACGGTTTCAGCGGTCTCCCGCTGGAGGGGGCCACGCTCACGTGCGAACATTCTTCCACTGTATCTCTCTACCTTTGCAACGGCGTCACGACCACCAACAGCGAGGGCATGTACTACTTTACAGATGTCTACTTCCACGAATCAGACCAGATCACTTTAACCGTTGAAGCGCGCGGTTACGTTCCATTGATCTTCGATGTTGGAGAGGCATTGATCCCACCCGCCGATTTCCTTACCGACCTGGGTTTATTCCCGCTGGCCGATGGCACCGCAACCGCAACCCCAATCCCCGTGATGTGCACTGCCCCAGCTTGTTCGGATGGCATCCTGGTTTGCGGGGTCCCGGATGGATGTCCACTTGGCTGTGGGACGATTTGCCTCCCAACGACGTCCACACCTTAATAGAATTGATCTCTTATAAAGAGAAGCGGCCCGTCCAGAATTTGAATGGCCGTTTGTTATTGAAAGTGCCTGTTAGAGCAGAGCTGGTTCTTTGACGGGAGTTACAGTCCGCGAGCGGGGAGGAGTTGCGCCCGTTCTTTGGGCGGACGCTGATGGCGAGTATTCTTAATAAGGCTTTCAAAGGTGAACTATGAAGACCCTAACTCGGACAAGCCGAAACCAAAAAGGATTCAACCACAAAGGCAACAAAGGAACACAAAGGAAAACCTAAAAAAACCTTCGTGACCCTTCGTGGTTCAAAAAATTCTTGTACAAAAAGCAAGCATTTAACTTCTAAG
>JBBSCM010000175.1:0-8432 GCA_038250295.1 Anaerolineales bacterium
AGTTGGGACTTGCGGAATATTTCCGACCACCATCAACACAGCGATGGTTTCACCAAGCGCACGCGAAGCTCCGAGGACGATGGCGGCGAGAATCCCCGGCGCTACTTGCGGCAGGACGATATTGCGAATGGTCTGCCATTGCGTCGCGCCGACCGCGAGCGATGCGTGACGCAGGTCGTTGGGGACTGTGGAGAAAATTTCATACATGACCGAGATGATCAACGGGGCGATCATTACCGCCAACACAATGCCTGCGGCGAGGATGCCGAACCCTGTCGGCTGGTTGACTCTGAATATCGAAACACTTGTGTTGAGCCCCGTCGAAACACTTGTGTTGAGCCCCGTCGAAACAGCGCCCAGCCAACGGTCGGAAAGAGGCGCGAGAACTTTATCCACAAATGGGACGATGGCCAACAATCCCCATACGCCATAAACAACGGGAGGAATCGCAGCCAGCAAATCCAGCACAGGTTTGGCGATTGAACGCGTTTTGGTATGGGCATATTCCGCCAGATAGATCGAGGTCAATAAGCAGGGAGGCACAGCGAGAATAATGCCAACAGTTGATACCCAAAACGTCCCCAGGATAAAAGGCAAAAAACCGAATTGACCATTGGTGGGTTTCCACACATTGCCGAAAAGCAGGTCACTTAATGGATACGCATTCAGGATCGGCCAAGAACGGATGAACAATGCAATGGTGACAATAAGGATTAGCAGAACTGGCAACAAGGTTACTATAAAAAAAGTACGCCGGGCAAGGTGATCTTGTCGGGTGCGAAGCGTGGCTGATGGCCGGTCACCCCGGCCTTCAGTTTTCTTATTCGATTGATTTGAAAAAGTAGGTGTAAGCTGACTCATTTGATTTTTGCAAGCGACTCAGCTTGTTGCTCTGGAGTAAGCGGCACGAACCCGGCGGATTCAAGATATTGCTGGCCGTCCGTTAAGATCCACTCGATGAAAGCCAGAGTCAAACCATCCGGCTTGCCCAATGTGGCAAGGTTCTCGAAACGCGCGGGCGGTGATGGATAAGTTCCGTTTGCAACAGCGCTGAAGGCATCATCTTTAACTTTGTAAATTTCAATCGCATCTGCTTTGCCATTCTTATCAATGTCAATTGGCGGGATGATAATGCCAGGAACCGTGTTGCCGCTGGACAAATCAAAAATGCTGTTCAAGTTACCATAGCCAATTCCCAATGGGTCTTTGATCACGGTATCTAAAATCGAAGGCTCGCCATTCACGCCAATGCCTTTCAAATCTTCCTGTGCTTTACCGCCGCCAAATTTTGCCCACTGTTCGGCCGCACCGGAAGCATCAGAGCGTGTGAAGACATTGATCTCATCTGTAATGGATGGATCGCCCACTACTTCACCCCATGTGGTGATTTCGCCAGTGATATAGATTTTATTAAAGACTTCCTGTGAAATACCCTTGGCAAGGATTTGTTCTGCAACCGGGTTTTCCGAGCTGATGATCGGGAAGACTGCATCCTTGGTGACAGATACCCAGAAAATTCCCTGGGCGGTTTCCTCATCTTTGATGGAGCGCGAGATCATGCCGATATCGACTGCGCCGGCGATGGTATCGGTCATGCCTTTGCCTGCGCCTCCGCCTTGCACATCGAACTCAACGTCAGGATGAAGCTTGTGGAATTCGTCGGCCCAGACGGTCATCATGGGATAGAGGGCGAATGCGCCTGAAATGGATATGACTCCGCTCAGTTGAGACGCATCATTCGCAGGGACAGTTGATTCAGCAGGCGCAGCATTCCCACAAGCTGACAGTGTCACTGCCAAAATCAGAAAAATCGCCAGCCACTTTAAATTTCGTTTTCGCATATTATGTCTCCAATTTGTTTGAGTAATATATAATGTCTATAGTACTAGTATACTTTTATGGTAAATAAAAAATGTAGAAGAGCTGACAGGTTTACAAAATCGCTTTACTGACAGGGAATCATTTGGGTGTGTTTCAAATGACTTGACAAAAAGAACGTCCCGAAGGTTTTGTCGAGAAAATTTGGTCGTTTGTGCCAACCTTCGGGACGGTTTCAACTGAAATGAAACACACCCGAATCATTTGGCAAAACCTGTCAGGTCTCACACTGTTTACTTGATGCCGAGTTTTTTGCGGACAGAACTCTGCCGCTTGGTCACATCGGCAAGGCTGGTGTTATCGAGAATATCGGCGATGGCGTTGCGCACATCCCCCATCACCAGCCGCAGGCCGCAAGTTTCTTCATCTGGACAGCCGCAAGGTTCATACGACATCTGGCTGACACATTTGATCGGAGCGACCGGGCCGTCCAACACGCGGAAGATTTGTCCGAGGGTGATCTCACTGGGGGACCTGGCCAGGTAATACCCGCCGCCGACTCCCATTTTGCTGTGAAGCATTCCCGAGTTCTTAAGAGCAAGCAAGATCTGCTCAAGGAACTTGGCGGAGATCTGCTCACGCAGAGCGATCTCCTTGATCTGCACCACAGGCATGGTGTTCTTTTCGACGGGTTCCGCCAGAACGATCATTGCCCTTAAACCATATTCGCCGCGTTTGGAAAGTCTCATACTTCTTCTGTAACTCCTAGTAGACCAATAGACCTTATGGGCAAAATCATAATTCAACCGCTGAATTATGTCAAGTGGGCCGTTCCCCCGGATTTATTCAAACCAGCCTATTCTTGCTGAACACTGATTAATCCCCAATAACATTTAATTCCTTGTAGTAACGATCCAGCCAAACATTGGACCAGCCCCAAAGCGTTGAATCCATCACGATCTTTTTGACTTCATTGCGGGTGATCTTGGCTTCGTTTTCGAATACCTGTGCGTTATGACGGCTCACTGCCAATGTGCGGATGGCGAACATGAGCGGAAAAATACAGCCAAGCCGGATACCGTGCTGCCACCACGGCAGGGATTTTACATATTGCAGCGCCTGCCGGAGATGACGCTCAGCTTTATCTGTCATCATATCCAGGACTTTCAACGCCTGCTCGCGGTGCTCAGGGTCGAAGAGTTGTTCTTTAGTGAGGCCCATTTCCAGCAGAAATTTTTTGGGTATGAAAACCCAGCCTCGATCAAAATCCTCGCGCAGGCCGCGGATGACATTCACGGTCTGAAGCGCCAACCCAAATTCACGCGCGAGCGGCATGATCTCTTTTTCCTTGCGGCGGATCGTAACTGAATACCATGCAAACAACTGTGTTACCAGATACCCGACCCGTCCCGCTACTTCAAACATATAATCGTCAAGATCCTTTTCATCGTTCACGTTGGACCCTTGTTTTGTCCAGCGCGCCATCCCAAGAGTACTGTTGATCACATGACGGATGATGATCTCCTGGACCGCATAGGGCAGGGAATGCAGGTGTAATAATATTTGTTTTGAGTGCTGTGCCACGATTGCATCAGGATTGCCGGTATCAGCATTTGTGAGTTTATTCGTGAGTGTTTCGATCGTTTCATTTTCACGAAGGATGTTCACCCACAAGTTCAACAACTCAACTTTTTCCTCTGCTTTCATTTCTTCATTATCTTCAAGATAGTCGGAGACGCGTAAAAGCAAATAGGCGATCGTGGCGGCATCGCATAAAATCCTTGGCAGGCGCTCAATTCCAAGCGCAAATGTGCGGCTGGTTATTCTTAGCAGGTCGCGTGAGTTCATAAAATCATCCTCATCTTAAACAGATTTATATTTATAACCCAGCTTGTACGATTTGGTAATGCAACTGGTACTTTTGTATTTACAAGAAGATGGGGACCGCTTATGGGAAGATCATAATCCTGCAATACAATCCCTCTTGACAAATTAGAACAAGTGTTCTATATTAGGCGCTATTGATCCCGTCTCTTTATGGTTCTACAAAGGAGAACTCCCATGAACCGTTCACTTAACATTCAATTGATTCCGTTCCTGAAAAGCGTGTCCATTAAGCGCGGCGCGATCTTTGGCGGCATTCTTATCAGCGCTTTGCTTGCTTTCGAGGTTTTCAACTTCGGCACAACCTCTTTTGCTCTGCGCGATGTGCTTGGCGACTTGAAATTTGCCGGCGTTCAATGGTCAACCATCCTTGCGATTGCCTTCTGTGGAATTGACTTTGCCGGTATTGCCCGCATCTTCACCCCTGAACAGGGCCGCGATGAGCCTGCTGAAGTTTGGTATCTCTTTGGCGCCTGGCTGCTTGCCGCAGCTTTCAATGCCATGCTTACCTGGTGGGGTGTTTCGGTAGCCATTCTTAATCACACTGCCGAGGGCGGCTCGCTTGTGGGTCAGGCTACCATGCTCAAAGTGGTGCCGATCTTCGTGGCTGTGATGGTTTGGTTGATCCGTGTGCTGATCATTGGTACATTCTCTGTTGCAGGAGAACGACTCTTCACTCTTGCAGATGCGAATCAACGACCGGCTTCCTATCAGAATAATTCACCACGTCCAGCCTGGACCGCGAACATGCCCAGCCAAAATTATCCTCGTCCTGCACCCAAGCCTCGCCCTGCCCCATCCGCCGGCTATAACGTCAATTACCCTGAGCCAACTTATCACCCCGTTGGCATGACTGCAATGGGTCGCAGTGAACAAAATTCTTCATCCACACGGAGGTAATTCGTTTCAACTGTGCTCTCCATATCCAACCGCTGAGACGTCCGCAAGGGCGTCTTATGCGTTAAATATTACTCGTCATTGCGAGGAGGGTGCTGTCCGCCCCGACGAAGCAATCTCCAACTATTCAAATTCATCCAACGTACTTTCACCATGTGTCAACACATACAGACCGCGCGGGCTGCCATCGTTTTTGTCAAAGATGAAATCAGTGATGATGTAATTTTTAGCGAATGCAGTTTCGAAGAGTTCGCGAGAGAAGAAACGCCAATCACGAGCGAGACCAAAATCCTGGGATTTGAGGGCGAGGAAATCTACGGGTATCTCGGCAAGCAGCAGGCGGTCTTCAAAGGCTGGGACATGCTCGGGCGGGCGTGGCAGGCCGTCAGTCGAAGAGAGAAGCGAATAAAAGGGGCGCATACCGGAACGCGCTACGTGATTCAACTTGAGGGTCGGACGTGAACGCTTGCCGAGTCTTCTTTCAACGCGGCGTGTGTTGATCCACCAGTCCAATTGAAAGCGGTCGGAGGGAAGGCCGGCGTTAAGACCATCGCGCATTTCTCCGTATTCCGAACGGCGATAGGTGGTGCAGACTGCGCCAAGTTTTGCAATATTTAAATATGCGTTGCGGCTGAGCAGTGGGTCATAAGTCCATGTGATGTGATCGAGGCCCTGATGACGAACCATTTGCCATTGTGCGCGTTTAAGGGCAAAGCCAATGCCGCCATCGCGATGATCGGGATGAATGCCCATCATGTGCGAGCAATGTTTTGGGCGCGGACCATCGGGGGTCGTTTCAAGCCCGGGGATGCCAAAAACAAAGCCGATCATTTTCTCTTCAATGAACGCGCCCAATACAAGCCCGCCGTTGTGCACTGCGGTGATTAACATATGCAGAGGCACAACATCGGTCTCTGAGCCGGGCCATACAGCGCGCTGCAGTTCCTCTACAAGGCGCATCTCTTCGGGTGTTTCGATCAGGCGTATGTTGAAATGATGCATATTTATCGCGGACGCAGGAATGCGACTCTTTCAGTAACGGTATTCCAGGCGCGTTGATACCACGGCTTGCGGATCAGATAATCGAGACGATACGTGAAGCGCGCGGGCATCAACCCAAAAACGCGCGGCATGGAATCGACTGCGCAGGTGCGGTTCACTGCAAAGTAATCGAGCCAAAAGGATGAGATGGGAAAATTGGGAATCACACCTTCGAGGAAGACGGTCATGGCGCGCAACGTGATCGGCGATAACGACACGAGAAAACGGCGCCTATGCGTTACATCCATGATGGTTTCTATGATCTGCTGTAATGTAAAAAATTCACTGCCGCCAAGCTCATAAACTTTATTAAGTGTTTCATCTTTTTCAAGTGACCACAACATGCACGTTACCAGGTCTTCAACCCATACCGGCTGCACAACGGTGCGCCCGCCGGATTGAATTGGAAAAACGCCAAACGAAGAGCGGATGAGTCGTGCAAGATTATTGGTGAAATGATCTTCAGGGCCATACACAAGTGAGGTCCGTAAAATGGTATAAGGAACTTTTCCATTGCGGATGTGTTCCTCGGCGATCCCCTTTGCTTTGAAAGCTGGATATCCTGAAGCACGCGCCGCGCCAATGTGACTCAAATACACGATTCGATCCACGCCCGCATCTGTTGCGGCCTCAACGAGATTTGCCGTGCCTTGAATATCTGCCGTCAAAAGATCGCCGCGCGAGCCTTGATTCTCTGCGCTGGCGAGATGGAAAATGGTATCCACATCGCGCAAAGCCGCGCGCAGACCACGCACGTCTGCAAGAGACACCACAGCCACTTCCACTGGCACACCTTTGGGCAGGCGCGGAGTCCGCGGTGACGGGCGGATCAATGTGCGCAGCGGGTATCCAATGGACGAGAGCTGGCGCACCAGTGTGCGTCCAATAAAACCTGTTGCGCCTGTGACGAGAATCATGGAAGGGATTATAGCAGAGGAGGAAATTGGGATTAAAAAAAAGCCCCGCTGCTGCGAGACTTTGTAGGCACTGACCTTGAAGCGCTTGAACCTATTTAGAAAGTATTAAGTGGGCGCTGAGGGACTCGAACCCCCGACCCCTTCGGTGTAAACGAAGTGCTCTAACCAACTGAGCTAAGCGCCCGGGAGAACCGCATTATAGCATGGGATTATTGAAATGGAAAATTTTCTAAACAACAAATTTATACCGCGAAGCGCGCAAAGTTCGCAAAGATTTTCTCCCTGGCACCGCCCGCCACTATAGTCCCCGAAGTGGAGCGAGCGGGAGGGCAGATGTCGCGTTCCTGGCGTGCTTTGCGGTTAATAAAACCAGTCACTCACTTTTAGCCTGCGTTATAATCATATTAATCAAAGGAGAGAACTCATGACTGAATCAAAACCCCTTAACTGGACCCCCACTGCCGATGTTGGCTATTCCGTGATCCGTCGCGGAGATGGCGGCATGACATTCACGTTCACCGATCTTTCGGATGCGACACTCACACACTGGCATGATTTTGCCCTGACTCACTTGCTTGAAGCAGACCGCCGCACACGTAACCTGTATGACCTGCGTGCAGTAAAGGAAATCCCTGAAAAAGCGATCCGCATGGCTGTGGAGGCGAACAGCGACCCCTCCGCGCGCAATATTCGCGTGGCAGTGGTGGTGGCTGATCAATCTGTTGCAGATGCGATCCGCAACGTGGCGGCAGGTTCCTTGCCGGAAGCCGCTTCTGCCATGAAGATCTTTTCAGATATTAACGAAGCCGAAGCCTGGCTGGCACGCCCGTTGGATCAAATATAGCACCGTCATTGCGAGGAGCGATAGCGACGAAGCAATCCCCAACACAGTCAAGGAGATTGCTTCGGGCAAAAGGCAAGAGCGCCCTCGCAATGACGGGTTCATAATATGAAATCACCGTCATTACAGATCGGAAGTTTTACATTCAATTGGGGTTCCCGTACCTATGTGATGGGAATCTTGAATGTGACTCCCGACAGCTTTTCCGGGGATGGAATCATTTCAAAAGGGGATGTAGTGAATGCAGCCGTTGAACAGGCGCGGGATTTTCTCTCCTACGGCGCGGACATTTTGGATGTGGGCGGCGAATCGACCCGCCCCGGTTCTGCCCCTGTAAATGCTGACGAAGAATTGGCGCGCGTGATTCCTGTCATTCATAGCATAAAGAAAAATTTCCCCGAGGCGATCATTTCAATTGACACGTATAAAGCGCAGGTTGCTGAAGAAGCGATTCGAGCTGGCGCACAGATCGTGAACGATGTTTGGGGGCTGCGCGCAGACGATGATCTCGCAACTGTTGCAGCCAAACATAACGTGCCTGTGATTCTCATGCACAACCGCAGCAACCCTGCCAGCGTGGAAGTCCGCGAGAAGTTTGGGAACGCCTACATCGGCGCGGAGTATGAAAATTTACTTGAAGATGTAAAACGTGAATTAATGAACAGCGTGGACCTGGCACGCAAAGCTGGAATTGCTGAGTCGCATATTGTTCTGGACCCGGGCATCGGCTTTGGAAAGATGCGCGAACATAATCTTGAGTTGATCAATCGGCTGGATGAAATCCGCCAGTTGGGATATCCCATCTTGCTGGGGACATCCCGCAAATCGTTTATTGGATTCACACTGGATTTGCCCGCAGATCAGCGCGTGGAGGGCACTGCCGCAACGGTTGCAGTGGGTATTACGCGCGGCGCGGATATCATCCGCGTGCATGATGTGAAGGAAATGGCGCGCGTTGCAAGGATGACGGATGCAATAATAAGGAAACCTACGTTCTCCCGAAAGAACATCGGGACGATGTGAGCGGAGCCGCA
>JBBSCM010000176.1:0-8422 GCA_038250295.1 Anaerolineales bacterium
GCCGTTAGCCCGGCCAGCCATAAATAGTAGTAACTATTTTTTCGGATTCCCAATACCAGAAAATAAACGCATAGCGTTACCGGAAATAATGACTGTGAGTTGTTGTATCCGAGCCGCGCAAAAGTTAGAAAATATGGATTGGAAATCATCATCACATTTGCGGCGATTGCCACGCGGCGGTCGAATAATTCGCGGGCAAGCAGATAAAGTGGAATAACCGTTATGGCCGCAGGCAGCACCGAAGCAAACCGCCACCCCCACATGTCAATGCCTGCCCAGCGCATGATCCATCCTTGCAGGATGGAACTGCTAACAGGAAATGAGAAAACCCCAAAATCGAAGAATGGCGGACTTTTTTCGCCGAGAGCAATTCCCCTTGCAATTTTCCAAAACTGACCTTCATCAGCGGCCCATCCGGCGGGCAGGTCGTTTAGCAGGTATGATCCCGCGGCAATTGCAAATGCAAAGAGAGCCAATATCCACGCGCCGTCCAAATAGGTGATCGAAAGACTTTTACCGGATGTGTTCAGATTCTCATTTTTCCAGAATATCAACGTGAAAATAAAAATGCATATCAGCCAAATGCCAAACAGAAAGGTGGAATATTGATGGCGGGCAATTTGAAACATAACCAGCACATATGCACTTAGACTCGTGATCATCCAGGGCAAAAACTTTTTCCAGGATAGCCAATTTCCTTCAAATATATATAGTTCCTGCATATTCGCTGATCTGAATAGTTGACTATAGATCATTGATGCCAGCGCAATAAAAAACAACCCGGCAATGATATTGACGGGATTCTTCAATCCCAGATACAACGTTTCATTCCACTTACTTGCAAGTTCCGACATTGTCTTGAAAGCAGTGAGCGGCTGCGGTTCTCTCATCATCGATTGGCCGACTATGGCGAGAATCAATCCGGCCACCAGCCAATATTTTCTGGCAATATCGCCGAAAAATAGCGAGCGTAACTTGCTGGGAAAATTCATGGGCAAAGCTGATTGCATATGCCAACTGTATGAAGTGGTTCGTGCGCGGTTATTTGATCCCCATTTCACTGCGCGAAATAACCAGCCTTTGGATCTCACTGGTGCCTTCGTAAATTTCTGTGATCTTTGCATCGCGGAAATAACGTTCGAGCGGTAATTCCTTGCTATAGCCCATGCCGCCATGAATTTGCACGGCATGATGGGTCACGAACATGGCCGTTTCAGATGCAAATAATTTCGCCATGGATGCCTCCAACGAAAAGCGTCCATCCGTTTGTTTTGATTTTTCTTTTGCGATGGCTGCGTTATATATAAGTAAACGGGATGCCTCGATGCGCGTTTTCATATCTGCGATTTTGAAGCCTGTTCCCTGGAAGGCCCCAATCGGCTGACCAAACGCTTCGCGCTGCCCTGCATACTGGCGCGCGGCTTCGTAGGCGGCCTCGGCAATTCCGAGCGCCTGAGTCGCGATACCGATGCGGCCCGCATCAAGCACTGTCATGGCGACCTTGAATCCTTCACCTTCCTCGCCGAGTCTGTTCTCAACAGGAACACGACAATCTTCAAAGATCAACTCGCTCGTGGCCGAGGCGCGAATGCCAAGTTTAGGCTCCTTCCTGCCGCGGGTTAATCCTTTTGTTTTTCCATCTACTAGAAACGCGCTTATGCCTTTTTGTTTCTTTTCAGGGTTGGTCATCATAAAAACAACGAAATAATCAGCCACCGGCCCGCTTGTGACCCAGGACTTGTGTCCATTCAAAATATAGTGATCACCGTCACGTTCGGCGCGGCTTGTCATTGTGCCGGCATCTGATCCGCTTTGCGCCTCTGTAAGGGAATATGCGCCAATGGCTTTACCGGAAGCAATTGGAGTGACAAATTTTTTCTTTTGTTCCTCCGTGCCAAATTTCAAGATGCCATGACAATATAATGAACTGTTTACAGACATGATCACGCCATGTGAGGCGTCCACTTTGCAGATCTCCTCCAAAGCCAGCACGTAAGCAAGCGCATCCATGCCCGAGCCGCCATAGGCTTCCGGGGTTTCAATACCCATAAATCCCAATTCCCCCATTTTTTTGATGGTGGCATGCGGAAATTCGCCGCTTTCATCAAACTCGGCGGCTATGGGCGCAATCTCTTTTTGGGCAAAATCATGAGCTGCATCGCGAAGCATTTTGTGTTCTTCGGTCAGCGGGTAGATGGGAACATCAGCCATTTATCATCTCCACAAAATTTTATAAGATTATACCGCTTCAACGGAGCTGGGAAGCGGCTTGTTATAATCGGAAATCGGCAGTTGACTTCTTGGTGTCGTTCACTATAATTGAAAAAATTCGGAGCGGCCGCGCCCTTCTTCGTGGTGTGGCATGGAACTGTTAACCTCGGAAGGAGGTGGCAATAGAAAAAACTAATCTTGTTTAGCTTGTGTATTGATTCAGACAACTTAATTTAAGGAGAGAGAGAAATGAAAAAATTCGCATTTAACTTGCTGGTACTGTTCGTGTTGGCTAGTTTTGTTCTTTCGGCCTGCGGCGGCGCAGCCACAACCGAGGCTCCCGCTGCAACAGAAGCGCCTGCGGCTACAGAAGCACCAGCCGCTACCGAGGCGCCTGCAGCTACCGAGGCGCCTGCTGCCGGTGGTGATTTTGAAGGTGAAGTTGCCATCGTTGCCTGGGCTGGTTACATTGAAAACGGTTCGACCGACCCCGCCTACGATTGGGTAACTGAATTCGAAAAACAGACCAGCTGCAAAGTCACAGTAAAGACCGCCGCCACTTCCGATGAAATGGTAACCCTGATGAATCAGGGCGGCTATGATCTCGTGACCGCTTCCGGTGATGCGTCCAATCGTTTGATTGCAGGTGGAAAGGTTCAAGAGATCGATCTCGGCCGCATCCCATCATGGGACAGCGTTGATGAGCGCTTGCAGGATGCCCCCTGGCACACCGTTGATGGCAAACATTATGGCGTACCCTATCAATGGGGTCCCAATGTTTTGATGTACAACACTGAAGTATTCTCCGAAGCTCCTACATCCTGGGATGTGACTTTTGTGGAAATGAATTTGCCCGATGGCGCGACCAATGCAGGGCGCGTTCAGGCATATGATGGCCCGATTTACCTCGCCGATGCGGCCTTGTATCTCAAGTTCCACAACCCCGAATTGGGAATTGATAATCCCTATGATCTAAACCAGGAACAGTTTGATGCAGTTGTGGCTCTGCTTACTGCTCAACGTCCTCTGATCAATCGCTACTGGCACGACGCATTCGTTCAGATGGATGACTTCGTGAACGAAGGCGTGGTTGCTTCCGGCTCATGGCCTTTCCAGGTTAACTTTATGGATGGCGTTTCAGTTGCCTCAACCGTTCCGCAGGAAGGCGCCACGGGCTGGGCTGACTCCACCATGATGCACGTGGATGCCCCACACCCGAACTGCGCCTACGCGTGGATGGAATGGTCGCTCAATCCCAAACTTCAAGGCGACCTCGCTGGCTGGTTTGGTTCTGTTCCCGCAGTGCCCGCCGCTTGTACTGGCAACGAAATGTTGACCGATGAAGGCTGCGCTGTAAACGGCTTCGATAATTTTGAGAAGATCTGGTTCTGGCGCACTCCCACCGCCGCCTGTTCCACCGGCGCTGGCGATTGTATTCCCTACAGCCAATGGGTTGATTCGTATATCGCGATCATCAGCCAGTAATCTGTAAATATAGATGTTCCATAATTGTTCGGGCAGGAGTAGAATCAATCCTGCCCGAACAATCTATTTGGAGAGAGAATTCGCATGACCAATCCTGCCATTCGATTTGAAAAAGTAAGCCGGCATTTTGGGGAAGTGAAAGCTGTAGACGCTGTTGACCTCGAAATTGGCGATGGTGAATTCTTTTCCATGCTTGGGCCCTCAGGGTCCGGGAAAACTACATGCCTGCGCATGATCGCTGGATTTGACCGTCCGACATCAGGCCAGATATTTTTATATGGGCAGGAGGTCTCAAGCCTGCCGCCGTTTGAGCGCGATGTGAATACAGTCTTTCAGGATTATGCGCTCTTCCCTCACATGACCATTGATGATAATGTCGCATATGGTTTGATGATCAAGGGTGTTCCAAAAGCGGAGAGAACGAAACGCGTGAATGACATGCTTGATCTGGTTCAATTACCTGGCTTTGGGCATCGCAAACCGTCTCAACTTTCAGGCGGACAGCGCCAGCGCGTCGCACTTGCCCGAGCCTTGATCAATCATCCCAAAGTTTTGCTTCTCGACGAGCCGCTCGGCGCATTGGATTTGAAATTGCGCCAGCAAATGCAGGTTGAATTAAAATCCATTCAGCAACGAGTTGGAATTACATTCATTTTCGTTACTCATGATCAAGAGGAAGCTCTGACCATGAGCGACCGTATTGCCGTATTCAATCAAGGAAAAATCGAGCAAATTGGTACGCCGTCAGAAGTATACGAAAAACCCGCCACATCTTTTGTGGCGGGTTTTGTGGGTACTTCCAATTTGATCAGCGGGGAGGTTGCCAAACGTATTACCGGTTCTGATAAAACTTTCTCCATTCGTCCCGAAAAGATTTATCTCGGCCCAGGCGCAGACAAACCTTCAGAAAATAAATATTCAGCCACTGGCACGGTCCGTGACGTGATCTATCTTGGGCTTTATACGCGCTATCTTGTGGATTTAGAAGACGGCGGTGACCTGGTTGTGATCGAACAGAATCTCAAAACCACTTCAATGGACGTACTCAAGGCCCGCGGACAAAAGGTCTGCCTGTCTTGGGAAAAAGACCACATCAGCCGCGTGGGAGGTTAATCATGAATCGCCTGTCTGCTTTCTTTTTTCAACGTCCCAAACTGGTCACTTTTCTTTTACTGGCATTGCCCATGCTTTATATGCTGGTTGTGTATCTTGGGTCTTTATTTTCCCTGCTTATTAATAGCTTCTATTATCTTGAAGAATTTACCGGTTTGGTCGTAAAAGAATTTACGTTGAGTACGTATGCGCAATTATTAAAACCAACCAACCTCGGCATATTTAGGCGCACGGCAGGCATGGCAATGGCTGTCACCATTATGGATGCGGTCATCGCGTTTCCACTTGCTTATTACATTGCAAAATTTGCTTCACCGCGCCTGCGGACTTATCTCTACATCGCGGTTACACTCCCTCTTTGGTCCAGTTATCTGGTGCGGGTATATGCATGGAAGTTAATTCTTTCAAAGGAAGGTATCCTTTCCTGGTTTGTTGATCTCTTCCATTTGAATCCCGCGCTGGATTGGGTGTTATCCATTCCAGGTATTGGCGGGTCTTCGCTTTCCCTGTCACCTCTGGGGATGTTCATTGCGTTTTGTTATATCTGGCTTCCATATATGATCGTTCCCATTCAAACCGCTTTGGAACGTGTGCCCAAATCCCTACTTGAGGCATCCAGTGACCTCGGCGCAAAGCCAGCTCAAACCTTTCGCAATGTCATTTTGCCGCTTGCTTTTCCCGGTGTAGTGGCAGGTTCCATTTTTACATTTTCGTTGACGATGGGTGATTTCATCGTCCCGCAATCATTGGGGACATCCCGCTTCTTTATTGGGCAGGCTGTATATTCTCATCAAGGCACGTCAGGGAATATTCCCCTTGCCGCCGCATTCACCATGGGACCTGTCGTGATCATGATCGTTTACCTCTTGATCGCCCGCAAACTGGGAGCTTTCGATGCCCTCTAAATCTCAAGGCGATAAAGCCTCCCTTGGTTTAACATTGGGCGCGATTGGAACTTTATTGTTCCTGCATGTTCCCATGTGGATCATCTTCCTATATTCATTTACCACGGATGAAGCTACATATACATTTCCGCTTCCGGGTTTCACCACCAAATGGTTCGGTGAAGCGTTAAAACGCACCGACCTTTGGGATGCGTTAACGCTTTCATTGAAAGTTGCAACGCTTTCCACCTTCGCCGCTCTTATTCTAGGGACACTTGCCGCCGCCGCTGTTTACAGGAGCAATTTCTTTGGGCGTGATGCGGTTTCATTTCTACTTGTTTTGCCTATTGCACTCCCAGGTATTGTGACGGGCATTGCGCTTCGTTCCGCGATTGGTTCACTTCAAATTCCCTTTTCGTTTTGGACGATCATCATCGGTCACGCTACTTTTTGCGTGGTTGTTGTTTATAACAATGTGCTGGCGCGTTTTCGGCGCATGTCAGCTTCGCAGATCGAAGCTTCAATGGATTTGGGTGCAAACTCTTTTCAAACATTTCGTTATGTTGTTTTGCCAAACATCGGGACCGCCCTGCTCGCAGGCGGTATGCTCGCCTTCGCGCTTTCATTCGATGAAGTTATCGTAACTACGTTTACAGCGGGACAGCAAAACACACTCCCCATTTGGATATTCAGTCAACTTGTCCGCCCGCGTGACCGCCCGGTTACAAACGTGGTTGCGACCATCGTGATCCTTATTACCTTCCTGCCGATTTTTTTCGCGCAAAAAATATCCGCTGAATCGTCTGATACTGAAGGCGGATCGAAATAAATTTAGAAAAATCAAAATGGCGGCAAGGCTGTGCCTTGCCGCCATTTTTTTGTATAATCCATCACATGAACAATCAATCTTTTTCCTATCTCAACCCCAAATGCGAAGCGCGTGACCATACCGATGGCGGGTGCGGAGTCTTTGCGAATGCAATGATTACCAAAGGTGAACTGGTTTCCCTGTGGGGCGGACGTATTGTCCACAAAGATGAACTGGATCCGTCCATGCCGCGCTTTACGCAGCGCGTGCTTCAAGTGGACGAGAATCTATACTTGCTGACTGTTGAGGAAAAAGAACCAAATGATTGCTTTAATCATTCATGCGAACCGAACCTGGGATTCTTCGGTCAAATCGGTTTGGTGGCCTTGCGTGATATTAAATCAGGTGAAGAATTGATGTTCGATTACGCCATGTCTGACGGCGGACCCTATGACGAATTTGAATGTTATTGCGGGTCGCCCAATTGCCGCAAAAAGATCACAGGCAACGATTGGAAGCTCCCGGAATTGCGGAATAAATATAATGGTTATTTCTCTCCGTATATCGCAAGGCGGATCGAAAAGATGGCGAGATGAAAATTGCCTTCCCAGTTCGGATATATCTCGTTGCTTTGATCCTGCGGTTGATTCCCATTCTTCTTACCCGCGGACTCGGCATCGGCCTTGACGATATGTTCCAATATGACATGCTGGCGAGAAGCATCTCATCAGGCGCTGGCTATCGCTGGTATGCGGCAGAAGACCTAAAGATGCTGTCGCCCTACGTGGATTTTGACCTCGCCACTGCAAATGGCTACGACGAAGCACACGGGTTGTATACTTCGTTTCGCGCCCCGTTATACCCGACCTTCCTTGCAATCGTTTATTTCTTCAGTGGCACAGGCTTCTCGCGCTTTTTTGCGGCAAGGTTGGCACAGGTAATTTTTCTTGGCGCACCTCTGGCCCCATTAACATATTATGTGGCCGACCATTTCTTCCCCATTGAGAAGCATAAACGTACCGCCAAGATCTCCGCCTGGATCGTGGCCTGTTATCCGATGCTCCTTGTTTACCCGTTGGGATTGGGCACGGAAAACCCATTCTTCGTTTTACTTCTCGTCTCCTTCCTATTGCTGCTGAAATCCATCGAGCGTCCAACCTCTTTCCACTTTCTGTTTACTGGTGTTTTTCTTGCGCTTACAGCCCTCACGCGTTCTGTGATTCTTCCTTTTGCGGGAATGGCGATGCTCTTCCTTATCGTCATTGCGAGAAGCGGAGCGACGGAGCAATCTTCCTCACTCAAACAGGGATTGCTTCGTCGGGAAAATCGCCCTCCTCGCAATGACGGAATTATTGTTGTGCTTGCATTTGTGATTGTTGTTGCTCCCTGGGTCATTCGTAATTCACTTTTGCACAATAAGTTAACGGGTATTGAAACTTCCATGGGATATAACCTGTACCTCGGCTATCATCCACAGGGAAATGGCTCATTCGTGTTTGGTCCTTCGCTTGATCTGCTTACCATCATGGACGATTCCGAGCGTGACGAGATTGGGACTCAAAAGGCAATTGAGTTTATCGAAGAACAGCCTGAGCGATTCTTTCCGCTGGCAGTTAACCGCCTCGGATTTTTCTTTGGGCTGGAGAAGCGAGTGCTGATGTATTTTTACTCGAATAATTTACTGGGATATATTCCCAAGCTGTTACTACTCACAATTGCCGCGATCTTGCTTTTGCCCTTTGTGTTCATTTCTATTTCAGCAACTCTGGGTTTGGCTCTTCTAAGATGGAATTCGCAAACTGTTCTCTTGCTCTTGCTTTTTACTTTTTACCTCCTGCCTCATGTCTTCATCCTCTCCGAAGACAGATTCCATCTGGCGTTGATCCCGTTTTTTGCCATTCTCGCGGCCCAATTTTGGGCC
>JBBSCM010000177.1:0-8407 GCA_038250295.1 Anaerolineales bacterium
AGCGGGGTCCTCGCCCGGATCCGAGCCGTTCGGGTTGCCGCCTACCAGGGTTTCATAAGCCATGGATGCGGAAGTGTCCATCACTAAAACAAGGTCAATCGAAGCGGCCTCGCCGATGGAATTGGCCGAAATGGTTGTTGAGTTAAAACCAAGCACGCGCATAAACCCAAAAGTCACAATTCGTGTAGCAGTGACACGTACCACTTTGCGCGGGGGGGTAGGCGGGGTAGGCGGGATGGGCGGGGGTGGGCATAATTCGAGATCGCCGGGTATTTTAGCCGTGAGGCAGGTCTCAATTAGAACAGTATCAACAGCGGATTGGTTGAGCCTTAAAAATTCCTCCGCCGCAGCTTCAAGATCCGCCTCCAGAAATCCCTGCCGATATTGCAGGGCTGCCGCAATAGACGCCGCGTCAATACCGCGCTTTAAGCGGGCATATTCGATCAGCAGGATGCCGCCATCCGTCATTAGCCCGACCATACCTATCATTCCGACGATCGCGAGAGCGATCAGGATGATAGCTTGTCCGCGCTCGGAATTTTTAAGAAATTTTTTGACCATATATTCTCTCTTCATATATCATCATATCATCGAATTCGTCACGATCAGGGGCAGGCAAGGTTTGGCGCAGGGGCGTCCATGGGTGGTTCAGCCGATCTCAAAGGCATGATCGTGTACGCGCGCAAGGGCAGCGGATTTGAAAGCCAAACAGTCAGCCAGGGCAATGCCAAAACCTGGTGATAGTTATAATTTATTTCCACAAGCAGAACCCCGGCGTTGGGGGCGCCAGCGAGGCGGGAACTTAGCATGCTCGCATTTGTGAATACGGATGTGGCGTTGCCAGGGTATAGATGATATCCACCCGCCGCAGGAAAGCTATAAACATTATTTCCACAGAGGCTGTAGACCGTGATGATCACATCATCTCTTGTTGGGTCAAGAACGATCTTGCGGCTGGTGTCATTGATATCTCTCGGCTCTACCGCATCTTTAACCGTTTCTGCCGCGTCAATATAAAACCAGTAGGTATCATTTCGAGCTGGCCGCGGATCCGGTAACCATGGATTTGTCAGGCTGTACTGACGCGCGGCCTCGCGTGTGGCATCCAATAAGGAAAGGTAATAATTTAAAATAAAACCAAACTCCACTACCCCTGAAAATAACAGAATGACTATCGGAAAGGCAATGGCAAACTCCACCAGACTCTGCCCTTTGGATTTTTGCTTTTTCGTTGACGGCGGCAGGGTGGTGATTTTCTTATTAAATGAAAACAATTTTTGCAATATATTTCTCATAATTCAGACTCACTTTTATTACGGCTTACGAAACCATGTAATCCATCATAAGTACTGGAAAGAGCAGGTGATTCATTGGATGTGCTGTAATGTAACTGGGATGGGAAATGAAACTTGAAAATCGCTATTTTTGTATTTCGGACAATTATAGTCCAATGTTGAATTAACGTGTATTGTGTAGGCAACCTGCAACGCTTACAGTTTTGTAAGCGTACTCCAATAAGAGCCGCAATTTGCATGCTGGAGCTACTGGCTGAGAATTACCTCGGGCATTTTGAAAGCATCGTAGTTTTGTTCGTCTTTATATTTAATATGAATATCGCTATTTCCATCCACTTCAATGTAATATCCAATGATCTGGCTGTGATAAGCGGCGCCGAAAGTTGAATCCAGTCCGTTAAGGCGGATATCCGCGCCCGGTGCCAGGATCGTTCCGACAAAACTGGAATCACCGTTGCCGTTTAAAGCCAGGATGCTCTTGTTCTTGATGGGCATGTAAATAAGCAGCCCCTGCGCGTCGGCGCTTTTATGTGCGCTTAGGTTTACTTCTGCATTGCCGCTAATTTTTACCTTTCCATTCTCCACAATGAGTAGTACGGCGGTGCCGTGCAATGTCTCACCGTCACCGACAATGAAGTCGCCATTGATGCAGTAGATTCCGCTTTTCAATTGAGTGACGCCCTCGGGAGGAAATATATCTTCGTCCCAGTTGCCAGGCGACATGGTTGTGCCATCCAATTCATCCACTTTTGCTATCTTTGCTCCGCATCCCAGCTTTGGCATTTTGAAGGCTGGCGGATAAGAAATAGGAGGGGCCCCAGTTTGCATGGGGAAGGGGGTAATGAGCGTGGGCTTTTGTACCTGAGCGCCTCCGACAACGGTAAACGGGCTTTCATCCTGAAATCGCACGCTGCCACTGCCGAATTGGATAAACGCACATGCAGGGTTATCTGAATTAATAAATATTCCGCCTCCTTCCATGCTGATCGTAGCTTCCCCATGAATCCAGAACGATTTCTTGTATTGACAATCGCTATGAGGCGCCAGACTCACCAATGCATAGCCGCCAAACATTTGCCCGTATTCCGCTGGTTTTGATTGTGAGACTGCCTGAACCATACTGGTTACGACCGGAATACCGACCACAGGGCCAAAATAGGTACTTAGGTGAGACGTGATAATAACTTGTATGTATTCGGAATTTCCCACGTAAGGCCCGTTGAGAGGAGGTGTATTTAATTCAACTGTATTTGTGACGCCGTTATTGTCAAATCCATTTGCCCCGGCTGTGGCGAGAGCTGCAGCCCGCCAGTTTCCACCTTCAATGCGGGTGATGGATGCAGTCAATGCGGCTGCAGCTGCGGCAGTTTCCGCGCTGCGGCGATCGACATAAGCGCGGCCGCCGTCAACCGCCAGCGCGGTCATGCCTAACAGGCCAATAATCGAAAATACGATCAAGATCATCGCCTGTCCGCGCTCCGCTTTTTTGTGGCTGGCCCGTCTTGAAAAAAGCTTCCTCATTGACATGCCGGCTGCAGAATAACGTTGTTGGCGGTGCCAGTGAGTGAGATTGTATCTGACCCGATGATTTCCCCCGCAAACGGCATGAGGATTGGATACTGGTAGGAGACACTAACCTTAATACTATTGGCTACACCGCCCGTTACACCCTGGCAAAATTTTCCAAGCGCTTTGACATCCACCTTGATGAGAGTTGTATCCCTCAGATTTACCGGGGAAGAGAATACAGTTTCATCGCCGCGCGGTGAAATATTTCGAGCGCGGTTTTCGATCTCAGCTTTGTTGGCCGGGTTGAACGATCCATATAAAGCGCCCTCCTGGGCCGCGTCTCTCAAAATCGCATACGAGAAAATTGCCATGCCGAAATCAACGGTGCCCAGCAATATTAAGATCATGACAGGCAGGCTGATCGCTAATTCAACGAGGCTTTGGCCGCGTTCATTTTGAAGGGTTTTGCGTTTTCTCTTTGGTACTGGTAGATAACTCACAGTTTATTAATTCCTTGAGTCCACGGGGTAGCTGGTACAACCGGGTGTGCCTATATTGATGATAATTCTTTCCGTCCCATCGATTAGATCATAGTTCTGATTGAACTTTAACTGGATCGTTGATTCGCCGGGCGGAATGAACGGATAGTAAGCTGGAATGTATGCGGAGGGTGTCTGGATATCGCCATCCCAGGCTTGATTTGCGAACACGATTTGTCTGAGATGTAAGGTTGAGTCATTGCCAGATTGATGACCCGTATCATGATTCCACTCCACATATATTTGAGCGGTTGAGAGAGTATAGCCGCTGTTGTTGATGACTTTCATTTCCATGATGTTTTTCGAAATGACAAGCGGACCATGAGATACCCCGGTCAACCCGGAACAGCTTATTGGGGTTGGAGTGATGGTCGGTGGATTGGTTGGACGCGGGGTTCTGGAAGGTGTAAAAGTTAAAGTAGGCGGACCCACGTTTGTCGGTATCGTGTTTGACGGGGTGTTGCCGGAGGATGGCAAATTAGTATTTGTGGGTATCAGAACAACTGTTGGTGTATGGGTCGTAACCGGAGATGGCATTCTCGATGGCGTGGGGGATTCGGCGGCAAACCCGGTGGGCAAAGCAGATCCAAAGATGGGAATGGATACGAGAAATGTACGGGCGCTGGCCGACACAATTGTCAGAGGTTCGATTGGAATGATCGAGATGATGGGCTGGTACTGGGCCCTGACTTGAACGATGATACGGTCACCGTTGCGAATGGTCTCGCCTTCGATTGGGCACGTGTCGACATCCGGGCTGGGGTCAATATCTGAGATCGGGATCTGGGTTCCATCCTGTTGGACGCCACGGTCATAAGTGATGTTGATCTCTTCGAATGTTGTGATATAGGCTGATCGATTGGCAACCTCGCGGATGCCATCGCAATCCTGGTAGTAGGAGACATCGTCAATTTCGCCGGCGGCGGACCCGTAGCGTGCGGCCTGGCGTGAGGCGTTTGCCACCGATGAAAATATGAATATCAGTCGCGCAACTTCGATCGTGCCATAGATAAGCAAAAGTAGAAGCGGCAGGGCCAGCATAAACTCAACCATGGCCTGCGCCCGAATTCTTTTGGGTTGTCTAAATAAAAATGGTTTCATTTTGCCAGTGAATAAATCGAAATCTCTAATTACCGGGCACGAGCGTTTGAATGAATTTTGGAAAATAGATAATCAAAAAAGCGCTGGTGATGAAGTACGGTCCGTAGGGTATGAACATCATTAAAGCATTCTTCCCGTATTTGCGGGTGATCACCAGCCAGATCACAATGAATAGGCTGAAAAAGCCGCCGAGCAGAATGCCATATAAAAGGCAGAGCCAGATCAATGGCCAGCCGACAATAAACCCAAGGATCGTGGTAAGAATCACATCTCCTGCGCCAAGAGCTTCCTCATCATCGGCTTCCATGCCTTGCGCAAGCATTCGTTTTGTGCGGATACGCGCGAACAGTACGCCGAAATAATAAAACGCCAGCATAATGAGCAAGCCGCCCAAACCACCTAACAGGGCAGGCAAAAGCCCCCATTTCAGCCAGCCAATTCCAAGCCCAAGAAAAGAACCGAAGATGCTGGTTGGGTGAAGGATCAGGCGGTGTTCCATGTCGATCACAAAGATCACTCCAAAGTAGATGACCAAAACCAGCCCAAGAACGTACCCAATTTTCGACGGCGGTTTGATCCAGATATATGCGCTGATTGCCGTCATTGTAAATTGAACGAGCCAAAGGCGCGCTTTGCGTGAATGTCCATTTTGACATGGTTTAAATAGAAGATACTCCTTCCATGCGAAAGGCGCATTGCATTGCGGGCATACAGGTTGACTGAAGCGCCGTGTAAAAGGCAGCACGTCGGCAAGATAATTTACAAGGGTTCCTGCCAGCCATCCCATGAAAATAGGCGCTATCAAGGTTATCGACATATAAAATTATTATAATTCCAATTATGTGCCCTGCAAAGTTGCCTTTGTGTGTAAGTCAACTGTAATGTTCTTGGCGAAATATTAAAACTGCCTTACAATCCCGAAGATATTAAGGAGCATAAAATTATGGAAGAGTTTGTGATTGAAGGCGGACATCCATTACACGGTGATGTGACGCCTTCCGGAAATAAAAATGCGGCCTTACCCTTGCTGGCCGCATGTTTGTTGACGGAAGAACCCGTTGTGCTGCATAACGTGCCGCAGATCCGCGACGTGTTAGTCATGCGGGAATTGATCGAAAGTCTTGGGTCGCAGGTTGAAGAGTTGGATATTACCACCTGGCGGATCACAACACGGGAATTGACCGCCTCTCATCTGGACCCGGACCTGTGCCGCCGTATTCGGGCATCGATTCTCATCGCCGGGCCGGTCCTCGCGCGTGCGGGCGGCCTGCGTTTGCCTCCTCCAGGCGGAGATGTGATCGGGCGCCGCCGATTGGATACACACATTGCGGCATTGCGTGCACTGGGCGCGAAGATAACCTATGACCGCGTATTTGAAATTGAAGCAAAGGAACTCCATGGAGCAGATATTCTTCTGGATGAAGCGAGTGTGACCGCCACCGAAAATATAATTATGGCGGCCGTACTTGCCAAAGGGGAAACACAGATCCGTAACGCCGCCTCTGAGCCGCACGTTCAGGAGGTATGCCAATTTCTAAATAGTTTGGGGGCAAAAATAGAAGGAATTGGATCGAATACTTTACATATATCCGGTGTAACGAGTTTACGAGGCGGGGAATTTACGATCGGTCCCGACCTGTTGGAGGTTGTTAGTTATATCGGTGCGGCGGTTGTAACACGCGGAAATATTCGGATTCATAATGCGGGTGTTCAACATCTTGAAATGATCGGGCAGGTTTTTCATCGCCTCGGCGTTGGCTGGCAGGTGGATGGAAGTGACTTGATCGTCCCTTCTGAACAATCTCTTGTAATTGCATCTGACCTTGATGGAGCTGTACCGGAGATCAAGACAAATGTTTGGCCCGCTTTTCCCACCGACCTAATCAGCATAGCGATTACCGTTGCAACCCAGGCAACTGGGTCGGTTCTCTTTCACGATTGGATGTTTTCGGGAAGAATGTATTTTACAGATAAGCTTGTAGGGATGGGTGCGCGCATCATTTTGTGCGATCCATACCGTGTGCTCATTCAAGGCCCTACCCCGCTTTATAGTGAAAAACTTGAAAGCCCCGATATTCGGGCCGGCATGGCGTTGTTATTGGCCGCCTTGGCGGCAAGGGGAACTTCAAAGATACGAAATATTATTCAGATCGAGCGTGGGTATGAGCGTGTGGACGAAAAGCTGAGAGCGTTAGGGGCAAGGATAGAGCGGGCGAGTGAATAGGAATAAAGAATAAAAATGGCGGCTTCAACAGCCGCCATTTTTATTCCAGTTTTATACGGTTTTACGGAGATTGAAGATTGATTCTATCATCCATAATTCTCACGACCCATAAATCTGAATTATTCGCGCAAGTGCTGTCCCCGCCTCCGGAAATCTGGCTTGGTTTTTTGGGATCATTTACCAGAGCCCAAAAATAATAACACCCTTGGGGAAAGTCAATGTAGACTCTATCGCCTTTTCCGAGCGAATAACCACGATATCCACAGACTCCAAAGGGAGTCTTATTGAGGTAGATCGAGAAGTTTACCTGTGCGCCGGTTTCGTTTTGCAGGCGTAGACGGGTCTTTTTCCCGTCCGGATTGGCGATTAGCGGCTGGTTGCATGGATCGCCGGATGTGGTGCTGGTTGGCGCCACAACGAGCGCTGGGTCCAGGGTGGGCGAGGGTAACGGTGTAAATGTAGGTAAGAGTGTTGGGCTTGGTGTTTCTGTCGGTGGGAGCGGTGTGGCGGTTGGAATCGCCCTTTGTGTCATTGCCACCATTGTCCATGCGGACGATACTGCCGTCCCCTCAACATCTGAAGATGACATTGTGGGGGTGCCTTGTGGGCCGCACGCGCTAAGCAGAACGACAAGCGCCAGCAAGGCGGGTAAAAATCTTTTCAACATTTTTTTCTCCATTTTTTTTCTATGCTTTGTTCCACCGAGTTCTTAATGTATTCCAACCCGGTCTTTGAAAATATTAATTGTGAGAAACTCAGATTTGGCCAGTGAAAAACTCCCGACAATCTTCCTGCCGCCGACCCAAACCACATACGTATACTGCCCGGCAGGCACCTTTGCCGTTACGATTTTCTTTACAGGATACTCGGTGATCGTTACGAGGTTGTCTTTGGTGACACAGCGCAAAGAGATATAGACATCGGCCTTGGACTTATTTATCAGTGTGATTTCACCGGACGGCAAATGGGGCGGCATTGTACCAGAATATTGTGGATGAGCCGTTCCCGCAGGCGTGACGCTGAAAGCAGGGTTGGGCGTAACGGTAGCTGTGGCAGTTATAAGAAGGGCGTCATTAGTAGACGCTGTTGGAGCACCCGCTGTTCCCAATAAAGATGTTTCGCTGCCAACTGCTGCCGTGCCCGTTCCAAGTGTGGCAGTCAATGTTAGCAAAATTGGATTTTGAGTTTCTGTTGACGTTGGTTGCGTGGGGATTTCCGTAGGGGTGGTGATTACCGGGGTAATACTCGGTACAAGCGTTGGAGTAGGCAATCCTTGCAGCGTTTGCTGGACGAAAACCGCCGCGGTGGCTGCGAGGTTTTCGGTGGGAAGGGGCGCTGTTGGTGGGACGTTGGCGGGTATGCATGCGCTAATGATCAAACTAAGCGCGATTGCCAGAAAAAACAATTTTTTCATTGCCAACTCCTTGATCTAAGAATTCTAATTCTGGCTGATAACATCCATAAATTGTGTGACAACTTCACGCAGCATACGTTCTGGAAGTGCACCAACCTGACGGTGTACCACCTTGCCGCCAGACACGAATAGCAGCGTGGGGATTCCTTGAATACCGAATTTTTGCATCCACTCTGAATGATCGTCTGTATTAATTTTTGCGACGATGAGTTTGCCATCCTGTTCCCTGGCTAGTTTTTCGAGCGTGGGAGCGATCATTTTGCACGGGTTGCACCACGGCGCCCAAAAATCCACGATCACGGGCAGGGAGGATTGCATCACCACT
>JBBSCM010000178.1:0-8399 GCA_038250295.1 Anaerolineales bacterium
CAGGCGTTCCACATCCGCAATGGATTCTTTTAACATGCGGCGCTGTGCTTCGAGGGATTCTTTGCTTTTATCCTGGAAGGAAACCTTCATCTCAGGTTTCGCTGGGATGGATGCGAGGATTGCCGCGATGACTAGAATAATAGCCGAGACGATCAGCCCCACGATCAAAGGAGTGTATTGAAAGCCAGGGATGGAACTAAAGTTCACTTTGTTGGTTTGAACTTCGCTTCCATCAGCAATTACAACATAGCGTTCATTCCCTAATTTTCCAATATCGATGCGGGTAATGCCGCTATTATGAGACGGCAAATTGTTGCGCGTGCCATTTTCAGTAAAGACCGCCACTTTACCCGAGTCATCTCCTATTACGGCTTCTTCTTTGCCATCCTCATTAATATCCAAGCCTGAAATTTCAGTGACCTTGTCCGATAACGAACCCGTCCACATTTGTGTGGCAGTTGTGCCGTTGAAAGAGAATGCCCATACGCCGCCATCTTTGCCTCCGACCACGATCTCACGCGAAGACGGGTCACCATTCAATTCCACCTCGCGGACTTCGCTGACAGCCTGGCCGAGTGATTTATTAAATAAGGTGCTTCCATCTTGTGCGGAATAAATATAGAATTCCCCGGATTCACTGCCTGTGATGACTTCACTATTGCCATCGCCGTTCAAGTCAAAGGCGCGCATCCTTCTTACTTGACTCTGCTCATTGTTCCAAATATATTCTCCAGTTGAATCGATCACACGGACGATCCCACTGTGGGATGCAGCCGCAAGGTAGGTTTGCCCGCCAATTTTGGCATCGTCGAAGCCGCGAATTTCATCAGAGCCCATGTTCATTGTCCAGAGAGTTTGTCCATCCAATGACAAAGCGAGGAGATTGCTCGAAGAATCGCCCAAAACAATTTGGGGTCCAGAAGAGAAGCGGATGAGCGCCACACGGGATGGGGTTCCAATACTGAGTCCGCTTGCAATGGTGGAAGCTTGACCGTTGATGATCACATCCAAACCGCCTGGATAAAATACGATAATATCTTCTGCGCCATCCCCGTTTACATCGCCAAGAGATGTTTTGGGGATGCTGTAATCAAAGGACCAAAGTGTGCTTCCATCGCCGTTGTAGACCGTGATGTTGCTTGTGTTTTGAATAAAGAGTTCATCCTGGCCGTCGCCGGTCAAGTCAATGACTTTCATGCTCTCGGCAGTGTTATAGGGCTGCGACCATGCCGTATCGCTGCCGAATTTATCGGCTGTGACCGCGCCGCTGAAAGCAAATACGCCAGCCACAACCATGACCAGACAGATAAAAACGAACGCGACGATAAAAGCAATAATTTTTCTACTCATGTTAGGCGGCCTTTCGTTGCAGGAGGGAATATGTGGATTTCAAAAAATTCAAGATCTGTTCGTGTTCCACTTCGTCAAATGGAGAGCTGGCGACGACGTTGATCATGCCGCCTGCGGTGTTTAACTGCGAGATGGTGTATTTGCCGATATTTGCGCCCTGTCTGAATTCCTGATTGGTAACAATTTTATATGCCTCAGGGTTGACCACAATGCGCACCTTTAGATCGTGCGCTGTGCCTTTGAATTTTTCGGGCTTGGTTTTGTATTTTCCGCTGATGCGGCTGCGCTTGGTGTACGACTGGCGTTTCTTGGATTTTTGAATTGCGGAAACGCGCAGGACGTTTCCATCATAAAGTTTTGCTTTGAGCGCCAGCCATTCATCGCGAAAATATTGAGTGGTGCGGTTTTGAGTATCTTTTGCTTCGCGCGCCACTTTTGTTTTGAGCAGTGCGCCCGTCAGATCAAGATGGCCGAGGAAAGTGGAGTTCGGTTTCAGGTCATCACGCAGTGTATGCAGGATTTGCTTCGTGCCTTTATATCTGGGAGAAAAGTCAAACGAATCGCTTTTGCGCAAACTGCGCGCCATGACGAAGGCCGCGATCCAAAGCAGCAGCGCGCCTGCTGTAAAGACCAGTGAAAAATATCCGAATAAAATGAGCAGGACGTCAATTGCCACCAGGCCGACACCCGCAAAAAATATTGTCATGGGTATCCAGCGCCATTTATCTCCGGCGCTTTCTGTCTTTTGAACCTCTCTCACAAACCTGTCCATGCCGCGCATGATCGAGTCGGGCCTGTCTGCAATGGAAACATAAACGGGCGTGAATTCCTTTTTACCCATGACGTTCGTGGGGGTCGCCGTCTTTTTGCGGGCGGTGTTTAGCAGATAAAAGAATAGCGATAAAATGATGACGCCGACAACGCCTGCTATACATAATAATGGCATACATTCCTCCGACTGAATTAGTACCTATTCAAGTTATGTCGTTGCGAGGGCGCTCTTGTTCTTGCCCGAAGCAATCCCCTGGTAAAAGAGAAGATTGCTTCGTCGGGGAGAGCAAGTACCCTCCTCGCAATGACGTGTCGCTTATAATTCATACCAATGACAAGAATTCTCTACACGGCCTTTGATATTGTACCAAGCCCCAAGGGGGCGTCAACACATATTCTGCACAACTTGCGCGGACTCGTCAATAGGAATTATGACATACATCTGCTGACTCCCAGCGACGGTATTTTGCCTCTCGAAGATTCCATCGAAGGCGCGCAAGTCACCCGTGTTGCACAGGACCTCACTCAAAACTTTCTTGCACGCGCCATTCACTTTGGGAAGTCTGTCCTTACTCACATCACGCTGCATCCCGAGTATGACGTTGTCCATTACCGAAATATTTGGGATGGCCTTTATATTGCACAAAATAAGAAACGATTTGGGTATAGGGCCCTTTTTGAGGTAAACGGACTCCCGTCCATTGAGCTTAAATATCATTATCCCGGGCTGGATACAGGGTTACTCACCAAGATCAAGGAACAGGAGATTGCGACGCTGCACTTAAGCGACGCGATTATCTGCCCATCGCATGTGACTCGCGACTACATTGCCTCGCTCGGACTTAACCGAAAGTTGATCACTGTCATCCCGAACGGGGTCAGCGCCTCGGATTTTCCTCCGACCCCTTTGCCTGTCCGTGAGGGACGTGTTCCCGTTTTACTTTATATCGGCACATTAGCCGATTGGCAGGGACTGGATATTGTCGTGAAGGCTTTACCAAAGATACTTGAACAAAAGAATGTTCAACTTCGTATCGTTGGACGTGGACGGTCAAGGCAAAGAAAAATGCTTGCGAAGCAGATCCGCAAGCTGGGGGTGGAGGCAAGCGTGATCGTCCAGCCTGCGGTGCCTCATCATGAAATCCCCGCCCTGATCGCCGAGTCAGATATTTGTGTTGCCCCGCTGGGGTTAAATGATAGAAACGTCACGCAGGGAGCCTGCCCAATCAAAGTATTGGAATATATGGCTGCGGGACGTCCGCTGCTGGCTTCGAACATGCCCATCGTGCGCGAGCTGGTGCGCGAAGACCTGGACGCGCTTTTGTTTTCTCCGAATGATCCCGATGACCTCGCCCGCCAGGTGTTGGCATTATTAAATGACCTTGATTTATCGAAACGGCTGGCCCAGTCTGCTTCCGAGCGCGCGTTGAGTAAATTCAGCTGGCATGAATCACAGAAGAAGTTGGGGAAGGTGTATGAGAAGTTGTTGGGTTGATGGATAATAAATCGTCCCGAAGGTTCAAAACCTTCGGGACGTTCCACGCAAGCGATAGATTCATTCAATCTTTAGTATCGTAAATTTTATTTTTCCACCGGGGGCCTCGGCTTCGGCAATCTCGCCGACTTTTTTATCCATTAAGGCGTGGCCGATGGGGGATTCGTACGAGATCTTGCCCTTGCGCGGGTCTGCTTCACTCGGGCCGACGAGGTGATACGTCTCAGCGTCGAAATTGTCTTCCTGAATGGTTACATAGGAACCAATGGAAACGATTCCTCTACTCTGTGTTTTTTCAATGATGACCGCATTGCGAAGGATGGCTTCAAGCTCCTGGATACGGCCTTCAAGAAAGCCCTGGTCTTCCTTGGCCTTGTGATAATCTGCGTTTTCAGAAAGATCCCCCATTTGAATGGCGGAGCGCAATCGTTTGGAAAGTTCTTCGCGTTTTGTGCCTTTCAATTCCTGTAATTCGGCGCTAAGCCTTGCTTCACCTTCGGGTGTAAGATAATTGGCTGGTGTCATAGTAATCGCTCCTTTCTTAAAATACTATATTCTATATTTGGCATAATGGAAAAGAGGGAAATGATCTTCGTTCCCCCTTACTGGAAAAACTCTACGGTTTTTCAAAGGGATTGAACAGTTTTTGATGCTCTTCGATGGCGTAACGATCTGTCATGCCTGCAATGTAATCACAGATCGTGCGTTCGAGTCCGCGCTTTTCAATGAAGAACTGGACATGGTCGGGCAGCATGGCTGGTTCCGTTCGGTAGGCTTGGAAGAGATCAGCAATAATGCGCTCCGCTTTGACTTGCATCCGTACGACGCGATAATGGCGGTACAGTTTTCTGTACAGCAGGTCTTTTAGTTCGCGGTTACGTCTCTGCATCTCTTCACTGTAGCCGATTATATTATGTTTAAGTTTTTGAATATCCAATGCGGTTTTCACTTTGCTGTCTTTTAGTCGTATATCTGTGGCTTGCAGCATATCCGTGACCATCAGGCCGACCAAATGGCGGATCATGCGATGACGTTCGATATCGCCGAGAATAGACCCGCGCCAATTGTACGTCTCTCGCAGGATTTCCCAAAGGGCAACGCCTTCAAGCAGTTGCGGGTTGATCATGCCTGAACGCAGGCCGTCATCGAGGTCGTGCGTGGTATAGGCAAGTTCATCTGCCACGTTTGCGATCTGCGTTTCGAGATTGCCGCGTAAGTCGGGGCTGTAGTCACGCGCATCGGAAATATCATATTCTGATTCGTGCTTGACCATGCCTTCGCGAACTTCCCAACAGAGATTCAAACCCGGGAATTCAGGATAGCGCTGTTCGAGTTCGGTCACAATACGCAGTGATTGCTTGTTGTGATCAAAGCCGCCGAAGTCTTTCATCAGTCTTGCCAGGGCAATTTCGCCTGAATGACCAAATGGAGAATGTCCGAGATCATGGGCGAGGCAGATGGTTTCAACGAGGTCTTCGTTCGCACCCAAAGCGCGGGCCAGCGTCCGCCCGATCTGGGCAACTTCCAGTGTATGGGTGAGGCGAGTGCGGAAGTAGTCGCCTTCAAAGTTGATGAAGACCTGGGTCTTATATTCCAGCCTGCGAAAGGCAGTGGTGTGCAGGATGCGGTCGCGGTCGCGTTGAAAAGAGGTGCGGTAATCTGGCTCGCTATCCAGATAGGCGCGGCCTTTCGAGTCTTTGCTTCGCATTCCATACGATGCAAGACTCTTATCTTCGATCTCCTCAAGCTGCTGTCGGGTAAAGAACATGGTTTCCTTTGTTAGACAAAACTGTCATTGCGCCCTTTGAAGTTTCTCAGGTTCTACGCAATGACATTTTTTGTGGGGCGAGAGGGGGTCGAACCCTCACAGTATCACTACCGACGGATTTTAAGTCCGTTGCGTCTGCCGATTCCGCCATCGCCCCAGCGAGTGCAATTCTACTATAAATCATGATTCTTTTGGATGGGTTGATTTGCCGGCAAATGTCTTGTTCTATATTGTTGTAACCGCTGCCATGTTTCTTTTTTGCGAAGCATTCCCTGCGAGGTATGCGAGTAACGCGCCTATGATGAAGAGGGCGATGTTTAGAATGAATGGCAGGTCTTTATTGAGTCCGGAGAGCGTCCCGGCGATCCAGCCAAACGGCGAGGTGAGCAGGATAATACCCACATACAAAATGGACTGAATGCGGGCGCGCTCCTTGGGGTCAATGGTTAGCACGATCATCTGATCTACAAGAGGGCTGACTGCAGCGAAGCTGCATGCTTCCAGGAATGCGCTGGTAATAAGAAAAAGATAACCTTGGTCCGGTGCTGAGATTAACAATATCTGGCTGGCAACAAAGCCGAGAAACCCAGCTGTCATCGGGAGCTTGAAGTGCATTTGTTTGATGCGCGGCATGATCATGAAAAAGAAAAACAGTATGATCGCCGATTTGACAAAGGGAAAGATCGCCAAATTCTGGGCGGGAATGTGCAGTTTTTCGGTCACAATGATGCCCCAGAAGCTTCCACTAATTAAATTGGAAATGGTAATGATCAATATGATCCCGGCAGTGTAAAGGGTCTGAGGCGTTTGAAGCAGGTCGCGGAGAACACCTTTATACTCGCCCAGGATGTCAAAGATGCTTTGATGGCGGGTTTCATGCATGCGTATTTTTCCTTGCTGCGTCTCCTCCGTCATTTGATAGGTAACAACAGCCTTCAATGTAAACATAAAAGCTGCGAAGATATACAGTCCGCGCATGGTGGGTACGAGTGAGAATGCGCCGATCAATAGCCCTGCCAATGGCGCAATGAATCCAACCATCAGGTTGGCAATATAGATCCAGGTGTAAATATCGACCAGTTGGTCCTGTTCGGCATCTTCCACCAGCAGGCAGCTCCATGAATTATGCGTGATGCGCCAGATACTGTTGATAATGCCAGCCGCAAGGAAATACCAGAAGTTTTGTGCGACGGCTGAGATCAACGCGGGCACGCTCCATGAAATTATATCGAAGATCAGGGTTGTAAGCCTGCGCCCCAGTTTGTCTGTCACTACGCCGCTTATTAATGCGAGAAAGATCTGAAAGCCCCAACTGATGCTGACGATCAGTCCGATTTGTTTGTCAGATAAGCCAAGAGCCACCATGTAAATCGAAACATAAGGAGCATACAGATTGAAAGGAATGCCCCACAACGGCTCAGGATAAACGCATCCGCGCGGGTTCCCTTTCAAGCTTTTTAGGGTGGCAATCAATGAATGATTTTTCAAATGATAAATTCCTTGGATGGGTTGGTTGTATTATCGCTTGTCTCATAAATTCATTAAATTTTTTGAAAAAATTATGAGTAAATATCATCAGCTCGGTTAATGAATTATGCGATACTCTGTAGTTGGATTCAGCCTGGACGCCGACTCTGCGCGAAGCGCTTGGACAGAGGCAGGTTTGGGTGAGTCTGATGCGGCGGCGAGGTTGTGGAGAGTCTCTTTCCCGGTGGAATCGCCGCGTTCAATTTAAACAAAAAGAGACCACAATAAAATGTGGTCTCTTTCGAGATGACTTTATAAATAATAGGTCATGCGCTGCAAATGCGTGGATGGATCGATATACTGCACTTTGACATTGTTTGGGACATTGAGGCTGATGGGTGCGTAGTTGAGGATGGCCCTCACGCCGGCTTGCACAAGTTTATCGGCCACACTTTGCGCGGCAGTGGCTGGGACCGTGAGCATGGCAATTTTGACCCCGGCAGGTTTCAGCCGTTCGATCATTTTTTCAGAATCTTCAATAATGAAATTATCTATCTTTTGCCCGAATTTTGTTTTGTCGTTATCAAAGATCATGACAATATGGAAGCCGCGGTTGGTGAAACCTTGATAACGCGCCAGGGCGTGCCCCATATCACCAGCGCCAACCAGGGCGACATCCCATATACGATTTACTTTGAGTATCTCGCGCAGCTTATCCAGAAGATAGGCGATGGAATAGCCAGTGCCTTGTTTTCCAAATTCGCCAAATTGAGAAATATCCTTGCGGATCTGCGCGGCCGAGATGCCAACGTGTTCGCCCAACTCCTGTGAAGAGGTGGTCTTGATGCCGTTATCCGCCATGCGTTGCAGAGCACGTAAGTAGACGGGGAGACGGCCAATGATAATATCTGGAATTTTCTCTGCGTTCATATATGCCCTCGCATTTGTGAAATATACGCATAACTCTACCATGAAATTTGATTTTGTACAATTCGACACAAGTTCATCACAAACAAAAAACCGAGATAAAACTTGATGTTTTATCTCGGTTTTGCGCAAAAGTAGTTTATTTTTGCCAGGATTGAAGCTGTTCTGATTTTGGCGCACCGATACGGCCAATAACTTTGTACACGTTCACAGGTTTGGTTTTGCCTTTTACAATGACCGCATCTGCAAGTTCCGTATCGAATTCACTGGTGATTACCCACATCTTCGCGCCTCCCAGTTCCAGGGGAAGAAAACAAGAATTCAGCCGCGAATTACGCGGATTTTTCCAAACCAATTCGTGGAAATTCGCGTAATTCGCGGCAAAATGCTCTTGCCTTGTTGTTTGGAATGACACAAACAGACTTGTGGGTAATCACCAGGGATTCATTCTTGACCTGTTGATGGGTGCTTTCGCTAATTAACTCACCTTACGCGATTCGGTTTCATCCTACATAGGTACCGCGGCATTTATGTCGCGGTTGTGTGTAAGGGGGCAGAAATGTGGGGGTTCAGTATATTTGGAGGGCAAACTGCGTGAGGTGTGTTTATTAGGGGAAGCCC
>JBBSCM010000179.1:0-8295 GCA_038250295.1 Anaerolineales bacterium
GACAATTCTTTTGCCGCTATGATTTTTTTCCAATTCTTCATGGAATTGCAGGATGGTATCCTGTGTAAAAGTAAGATAGACACTTCCCTGGCGGGTATGGCGTGCGGGCAGCATATGCTGTACCACCACAAATTCTTCATCGGTATCGCGGTCCTGACACCACAACCCCAACAGCGCGCCGCCAACTTCATCATCCATTTCACTGGTTGAATGTAAATTGATGCGGCAATAAGCCGATTGGGAAAGAAAGACTTTCACCAAAGGCCGCGCACCTTTAAACTCATGAGGCGACTCCCAGCGCTTAGAACGAGCGAGAGGCATGCATGCTTTTCTGGGTCTTTCTGTGATGGGTGATGAGACGCGAACGCCAATGCTTGTCATTTGTGATTCCATGTTTTGTCCGGATGGATTGGGCTGTTCTGATGACTCAGAACAGCCCAATTGGATGGGACTATCCTGCGGTCACATCCGCAGTCATCATCAAGCGGTCATTTTGAGGAATTCCCGCTTGTGAGAGAGTTTCCTCCTCCTTCAGTTCACGACCCAATGCCTTGCTGTCGACTCGATAGGACATCGGACGTCCATCCGGCCCAGTTGTGGGCAGTTCGAGGGAAGTGGTCAATTCAGGGATCAAATCCTTTACGGCCACATCGTCAGGAACTTCAGCGTTGCGGCTGCCCCCTGAGGGAAGTACGAGAGTAACAGGTATGTCTGACATAATTTTCTCCTTTTCTATAATTGGTACCGATACGGATTTCTACGTAATTGCACAAGGCAACTGCCTACTTCAATCGAATGACAGGTTTTTTTCTTGGCTCTTCCTTCTTAACCTTCACTCGTTCAGGCCTTAATAATTCGCGATGGTCCACTGGGAAATCATTGGCGTGTGTTTTGCGATACTCGCGTGACCATCGAGCTGCTTCTGCGTCCCACGGAAATGGCGGCTTCGTGGGGTCATCATGGAAGTTCTTCCACTGCAGCATTTCACCCAACATAACGATGAGGCGATCCAGCGAACGACTGGCTGTCCACCAGGCTGCATCAATACAGACACTGCCATTCAAGTGGTTGATGTTCGGGTGCCAGATGGGCGTAAGCCATTTCATGCCCGGCCAGCGCTGCGGATATTGATTATGGAGGTAGATTTCCACTTGATGGTGACTGGAAAATTTTGGGTTTCCTGACCGGTCTACAGTGGAAATACTCTTGCATGTAAATGTGACAATGTATCTCTCCGGTGGTACTCCAGGGCGGACATCCACCGCTTTGAAGGAGATCAGGTCACTGCGAGCGTCCAGATCTTTCAGCAATTCGAAATCGGCTTTTAGCCGCCTCATGCGCGGACTTCCCGCAACGGAGATTATTCCTCCCGCTGTAATATCTGCGGTAAGCATAAGGCGGTCATTTTCAGGAACACCAGCCATCGCGAGCGTTTCACTCTCCTTCAATTCCCTTCCCAGCGCCTTGCTATCCAGACGATATCCCATGGGCCGTCCATCCGGGCCGACCGTTGGAAGTTCCAATAATGAAGCCAGTTCAGGCATCAGTTCACGCAGGGACACATCATCTGGTATTTCGGCGGCACGCGCGCCGCCGCTGGGTAGAACGATGGTGATATTTAGATCAGGCATAATAATTTCCTCATTTAAGTATTTAGATGGGGCACCTGGCACATACCAGTGATCGCCCAACAATCCGCGTGATGTAATGAATGACAAACTTCACACTCTTTGATCCCGCGCGGGTCATTGCGTTTAACTTCGTCAAGACAATAAGGACAACGATGCTCTTCAAAAACCGAGATCTGCAATTGAGGTTTACGATCGAATAATTTTTTACGTTTGGAACGTACAGGCTGCGACGTATGTGTGATGAATAATTTATTAATTGCAGGTATGGTGCGGCTGTGTGCCTTGGCTGCTTTTAAGAACTTTAGCCGCGAATTTCCTTTGGGCGCATACGCCGTACTTTCCTGAGAACTGATCTGTAATGATCTGGGCTGTGCCGACGGTTGTATCGAGACTACTGGCGGAGGTGCCGGTTCTACGCGCCTTGGTGATGGTTGAACATCTACAGCATCTTCGATTTTTGGGCGAGGCTTCGGCCATGCCTCCAGACTAATAATTGCAACGAGAAATGCACCGACCCATTGCAGAAGTTCATCTTGAGGAATATTCCCGTTGATCCACGGGTTCAGTGGACCAATTCCCATTTGCCATACTGTAAATACACCCAGGCTAAATAATCCCACGGGCACGGCCAATATCATTACCAAAAATCGTATAAAACCTGACCATTGATAAAAGATTATCCGGGCAACGGCTCCAGATGCCAGGCCGATACTCATGATTGCAAAGACGTTCATCCAAAACAGGGAAAGATTCTTTTGGTAAAGATTCAGCAGTGCCATGAAACCGGCAATCCCGGCGACAAACAACAAGGTCACAACCAGTTTTCGCAGAAAACCTGGGCGGCGGATATTGGGAGAATAAGAGTTGCTCATCGCGGCTGTACGAATGGACATTTCAAGTTCCGTTAATCTCTCAATCGGACACGGCCGCTGCGCACCTTGAGAACAGGCGTCTCTTTTGAAACCTTTATCTGAAGCATATCCTTGATGCGAATACGCTGTTGTTTTTTATCCTCGATCTTTATGGTTGACTCGTAATCTCGAAAATGCAATGCCTCCGGCAGGTCACCGGTCAATTCGTAGAAACGATACTCATCACCGTTCTGAGCGCGGATGATGTGAAGCGGCGGTATACCCACGCTCGCCAGTGTGCGATGGAGGAAAGGCTCGTCACCGGTAATGACATGGGTCAAAGAAGCTTCGCGTAATATGCCGCAAGTTGGGCAATGACCCGCATCAAACGTCACTTCACTAAGGGGACGCAAAACCTCTTCAACAGTATGGCAGTTCGGGCATTCGAGCTTCGTGACCAATTCCTGATCCAATTCAATGACTGCATTCAAACCAAGATCTGCGCACGCAATCCGCAGAATATCGTCAAGTGTTGTCCGCTCGGCGCGTGCCGGTAGTTCAGTCACATCTCCATAGGTCCAGTGTGATTCGCAATCTTCACGGGGCGAATATGCAGTGGTATGCATCTCGTTGACCATCCCATTAAAGTGAGTCACCTTGCCGGGTTCAACGGGCATGTTATTGATCAACTTCAAAGCCTCCTGTGACTGCATACCGCCGATGATCGAAGCGATGGTCGGCGTCGTCGGCACTTTGCCAAGTAAAACATTCTGGCGTGCCAGCAATGGGCAGGAATATCGAAGGGACAGATCACGCAATGCCTGTTCAGTGAGAGTGCATTCGTAACAGGCGCCCTGCCCCGGCACGAAGACGCGCACAAGCCCAAGCAGTTCCTGGATCGCGCCATCCACCCACGGTTTGTTCACCCAATAACAAAAACGATTGACGGCCAGCCTTGCCTCACGATTATCCAGGCAGCCGATCACAACATCCATGCGGCGGAAGATTCCCAAACCAAGTTTGGTCATGATATCGCCATTAAGATATTGAACATGCACTTGCGGATTAATCGATTTCGCGCGCGCGGCGGCAATCTCCGCCTTACTGCGATTGTTATCCGTCTCGCGGAACAAAACTGAACGGCTTAAATTGGCCATCTCGATCTTGTCAAAATCCACAATAAAGATGTGCCCAACGCCCATCAACGCCAGATTCTTGATGACTTCATTTCCAAGCGCACCCGCCCCAACCACCATAACCTTTGCATTCTCCACTTTCTCACGGTCCCACCAGGAAATAAAATCAAACGTACCGAGACGATCCTTGCTCAAATTTGGAATGTGGATCGGCTTCTCGGATGCGATCGGAACACGGATCGGTCCAGTGGGAGGCTCGTTTCGTGCCGAACGTTCAGCCTGCCGCGCCGGCCCGGCCATTTCCCGCGCCTGAGTCATGTTCGACTCATCAACCTGCATGGCAAACCATCCAACATTTTTCCGCGACTCCACCAGCCTGTTTTTCTCCAGGGTTTTGAGTGCCTCGCGCAACGTGGTACGGCTGATGCCAAAACGAGTGATCAATTCACGCTCCGGCGGCAGCTGAGAGCCAGGCTGAAGGCTCCCATCAAGAAGTGATGCAGACAATTTGCCCGCAACGGCTTCCGCTAGTGTTTTATGAACAATTGGTTGAATTTTCATGGTTATTCCTGTGGTATGGTGGTCAGACCAGTTGAGATAATTATAGGGACTCCTGGAAGCAGAGTCAACTGATTGGCATAGGAAATTGGTACTGCCTTACTTAAATGCAAAGACGGCTCTTGCGAGCCGTCCGTGTTTTTACTGAATTTTGGAACTTTATTCGACGACGATGTTTGCGCCAGCTTCTTCGAGCTTCTTTTTGGCGTCAGCAGCGGCATCTTTACCGACGGCAGTAAGAACCTTGCCGCCAGCGGTTTCAGCAAGAGTCTTGGCTTCGCCAAGACCGAGGCTGGTCAACTGACGGATAACCTTGATCACGTCAATTTTCTTGGCGCCCGGGTCTTTGATGACCACATCGAACTCGGTCTTCTCTTCCACAGGTTCGGCGGCGGCGGCGGCACCGGCAACAGCCATCGCCACAGGAGCAGCGGCGGAAACGCCCCACTTCTCTTCGAGCATTTTTACCAAATCAGCCGCCTCGAGGACGGAAAGTGTGGATAATTCATCCACGAGTTTTGCGAGCTTGTCAGACATTGTTTAGCACTCCTTGCTAAGTAAATTAAAATTGAATTTTTTAAGCGAGACGAACCCGCCGAAAAGTTGAAAACTAGGCCGAAGCCTGCGCACTTTCAGAATGCGCCTTGATAACAGCCGCGAGACCACGTGCGGGTTCTGCCAGTGTGCGGACGAGTTTGCCGGCAGGAGCCTGCAAAACGCCAAGCAATGTTGCGCGCATAACGGGCAGCGGGGGCATCTCAGACAGCGACTTGACTTGAGCAGCGCTCAGCGACTTGCCGCCCATCATACCGCCTTTCACTTTCACGAATTCATTGCCTTTTGTTGCATCGGTCAATGCTTTCGCGGTGGAAGCGGGATCTTTGAATGCGAACGAGATGGCGGTGGACTTCACGAGATAGTCTTTCGGAAATTCCATGCCATTCTCTGCAAACACACGGCGGACGAGCGTATTCTTGACGATATGGAATTCGCCACCGGTTTCACGGATCTTTGCACGGATCGCATTGATCGCTTTCATTTTTGCGCCGGTATATTCCACAAGAATCACTGCCTCGCTGCGCTTAACCCAATCTGCGTACTGGGCCTGCACTTCTTCCTTGCGTTGTTTGGAAATTGCCAAAGGGTATTCACCTCCTTTCAATTAAAAAATCTTTGCCACTTATACAGGCAAAGACTTTTCGCAGCCCAAAGGAGGGCTCCAGCATTTGTATGCTGAAATTTGCTATTAGTCTCCACCTGAGCAGGAAATTAAGTCCCGCAGGAAGGTTGAGTAGTGCGGAGCACGCATCGAAACCTTACCTAACTGGGACACCCGCTTTCAACGGCGAAGTGGTTTTAGGGATAAACGAGTATTGCTACTCGGCACCTTCAATGTGTTCGTTGGGATCTGCCTTTATGCCAGGTCCCATGGTGGAAGCAATTGTAATACGTTTAACGAAGTTACCTTTTGCGCCGGAGGGGCGGGATTTATTAACCGCATCCGTCAAGGCAACATAGTTCTCAAAAAGTTTGTTGGCGTCAAATGAAGCCTTGCCAATTGAAACGTGAATATTATTGGTCTTATCAAGGCGGAATTCCACGCGGCCAGCTTTTGCTTCCTTGATGGCGCGCTCCATATCCTGTGGACCAACAACTGTGCCGGCTTTGGGATTCGGCATCAAACCGCGAGGTCCAAGCACACGGCCCAAACGGCCGACTTTACCCATTGCATCGGGGGTCGAAATCGCCACGTCAAAGTCCAACGCCCCGCCTTCGATCTTCTTCATGGTTTCGTCGTCATCCGCAACCAGGTCAGCGCCAGCTGCGCGGGCCGCTACTGCGCCTTCGCCTGTGGCAAAAACAAGCACACGTACTGTCTTACCGAGACCGTGGGGAAGAACAACCACATCGCGCAATTGTTGGTCCGCCTGGCGGGAATCGAGTGAAGTTCGCATGTGAACTTCAATGGTTGCATCGAACTTGGTGAAGGATGTCTCCTTCGCAAGTGTAACTGCTTCCTTCGCAGTATATACCTTATCAATATCAACTTTGGCGGCAGCCGCCGTATATTTTTTACCGTGTTTAGTCATTTTATCCTCCGTGGTACAAACGGACAGCCGAAGCCATCCTCCCACCAATTAATCGGTGATTGTAATGCCCATTGAGCGGGCAGTGCCTTCGATCTGCTTCATCGCGCCGTCCATATCGACCGCGTTCAGATCTTTCATCTTCAACTCGGCGATTTCTTTAACTTGAGCGCGGGTCACCTTACCGACCTTGTCTTTGTTCGGCACGCCAGAGCCTTTTTCAACTTTGGCAGCTTTGCGCAGCAAAACTGCGGCGGGTGATGTTCGAAGCACAAATGTAAATGAACCATCTGTATAGATGGTAATTTCTGCTGGAAGAACTTCGCCCGGACGATTGGATGTGCGCGCATTGTATTCCTTGCAGAACGCCATGATGTTGATACCGTGGCTTGCCAGCGCGGGGCCGACAGGAGGGGCAGGGTTTGCCTTGCCAGCCTCAAGTTGTAAACGTACGACTGCTTTTAATTTCTTTGCCATTTGACTTAACTCCTTCGTGGTTTTAGCGGGTCATTTGGGAGACCCTCCCACCGCATCAGGCCGTACCCTTCGACTTCGCTCAGGGCAGCTTCGGCCTGCTACTATCTAATTAAATTTTTTCTATCTTACGCTTTTTCCACCTGTAAGAAATCCAGCTCTACAGGCGTTTCGCGTCCAAAGAAACTTACCATCACACGGACCTTCGTGCGCTCCATATCGATCTCGGCAACCATACCACGGAAATCATTGAAGGGGCCATCCACGATACGCACACGTTCACCCACCTTGAACGAAACCTTGACCGTGGGCGCCTCGGCTTCCATACGCTTCACAATTTGCGAAACTTCCTCGGGGCGTAAAGGTGTGGGATTATTTCCCATACCTACAAAGCCGGTTACTCCGGGCGTGTTGCGAACTACGTACCAGGATTCTTCGGAGAGCGCCAAATTCACAAGCACATAGCCGGGAAAAATATGGCGCTCCACGGTGCGGCGCTTGCCATCTTTGACTTCGATCTCTTCCTGAGTTGGGATCACCACATCAAAGATCCGGTCTTTCATACCCATTGTTTCAATGCGCTGCTCGAGGTTATGCCGAACCTTGTTCTCGTATCCGGAATAACAGTGGATCACATACCAGGCAGGCCCTTCAACAGTTGCATCAACGGGCGGCAGGTCGGTGGGAATCTGCGTCTCGGAGCGCGGGGCAGGTTCCGGGTCAGAAGGGGAAGCGGAATCGTCCGCAGGAGCAGCCTGCTCCTCGGCTAATTCATCCATCGGCTCCTGTTCAAACTGCTCTTGCGGTTCCGGTAAATCCATCAGTTCCTCAATTCAAATCTAAATACCAAGCACCAAATTCAGTAATTCATGCGAGAGAAAATCCACAAGCGCAAGGAACAGTCCCACGGTCACCATGACCAATAAAACAAGTCCGGTAAGGTGCCTCGATTCAGGCCATGTGGGCCAGCTGACTTTACGAAGCTCACCTGTGGTTTCACGGATATAACGCTGGATAGCGTTTTCACTTTTCTTGACTTTCTTTGCTTTTTCAGCCAAGGTAATTACTCCTTCTTTTCTTACAGCTAAAACGCCGCGCAGTATGCGGCGTTGCCACAGGCAGGCCAGGCAGGAATTGAACCCACAACCCCTCGTGTTGGAGACGAGTGCTCTGCCAATTGAGCTACTGGCCTAAATAGGCGGGGTCATGAAAACCCCGCCTTATTTTACTTGGTCTCGCGATGTTGTGTGTGTTTTCGGCAACGCGAACAATATTTATTAAATTCCAGCCGGTTGGGATCGTTACGACGATTCTTCTCGGTTGTGTAATTACGTTCCTTGCAGTCATTGCATTGTAACGTAATTACCGGGCGGACATCTTTCTTTTTGGAAGCCATTTTACTACCCTACTTTCTAATTACTCACTAATTTTAGTCACGACACCGGCGCCGACGGTCAGACCGCCTTCACGAATGGCGAACTTGGAACCCTGCTCAAGTGCCACAGGAACGATCAACTCAACCGTCAGGTTCACGTTGTCTCCGGGCATGACCATTTCC
>JBBSCM010000180.1:0-8262 GCA_038250295.1 Anaerolineales bacterium
TTGCTTGCATGGATCTCCTGGATGGGCGGTTCGGTGGGGATACCCTATACACGGGTCTCCATCAGCGTGGCATTTGCCGTTGTCGCTGTGGCAGGTATCAGCTTGTGGGTGATGCGCAGAGACCAGTTCAAAGAGGATTGGAATGCAAACCGCAGATTCTTCGTGATGGTGGAGATTCTATTTCTCGCCTTCTTCCTGATCGACCTGTTGATTCGGCTTGGCAACTCTGACCTTTGGCATCCATCCAAAGGCGGCGAGCGGCCAATGGACTTTTCGTATTTCAATGCGGTTTTGAAGAGCACCAGTTTCCCGCCGTATGACCCGTGGTATGCGGGCGGTTATATCAATTATTACTATTATGGTTTTGTGCTGGTGGGCACGCCAGTGAAACTACTCGGCATTGTGCCTTCGATTGCATACAATTTTATTTTGCCGACATGGTTCGCATTGATCGCGATCGGCGCGTTTGCGGTTGGATGGAACTTGCTGGACAGCGGCAGGACAAATGACAATGGTCAACCGTCCACGGTCGATGGTCGCCTGGTCTCTGGTCTCGCCGCTTCGATGATGACTGTTCTACTGGGCAATCTCGGCACCATCCGTTTGCTGTTCAATGGATTTATGCGAGTGGCCGCCCCCGTCGGCATTGTGCCCGTGGATGCGACCTTCATTCAAAAATGGGGCTGGGCGCTAAAAGGATTGTTCCTCACCTTTGGCGGCGCGCAGTTGCCAATTGGCCGAGGCGACTGGTATTGGTTTCCGAGCCGTGTGATCCCTGCTCCGAATGATGTGGAGCCGATCACGGAATTCCCGTTATTTACTTTCCTGTATAGCGACATGCACGCGCATATGATCGTAATGCCGATCACGTTGTTCATTATTGCGTGGGCAATATCATTCATAAAATCGCGCGCGCAAATGAGCCGCTCGGAATGGGTCGCTGCATTTGGCATCGGCGCGTTGATGGTTGGCGCACTCCGACCAACGAATACATGGGACTTGTACACATACTTCCCTCTCGCTGCGCTGGCCCTGGCGTATACGTTGTACTGTAACTTTGAATGGAAAGGTCGATTCAATATACCAGATTGGCTTGGACGTGCTATTGTTGCACTAAGCGCAGTTGCCTTTTTATATATTCTTGGTTCGCTTCTATATTTACCATTTACACATTGGTACGGCCAAAGTTACGGTGCCGTGGACCCGTGGCGCGGTTCGCATACGCCAATTTCATCCTATCTCACGCAATGGGGTTTGTTCCTCTTTATCATTGTCGCATGGCTGGCATGGGAAACGCGCGAATGGATGGCGTCCACGCCTGTGTCACATCTAAATAAACTGCGTGAGTACGCATTGATCATTGAAATAGGAATTGCATTTGTTGTTGCCTTAATGGCATTCGCCGCTGTGGACGGCGTGCGCGCCGGGTTGGTGGCTTTGCCTCTGGCAGCCTGGGCGGGGATTTTGATCCTGCGTCCGAACATGCCTGATATCAAACGCGCCGTTTTGTTGATGGTTGGCACTGCGCTCGTACTCACCCTCGCGGTGGAAGTTGTCGTGTTGGTGGGCGATATTGGCCGCATGAACACGGTCTTTAAATTATATTTACAGGCATGGATTTTACTTGCCGTCAGCGCCGCCGCGGCCTTTGGCTGGCTATTGAATGTATTTCCATTTTGGCGCTTGCGTTGGCGTACGACTTATCAGGTTGGGTTATATGCCTTGCTGGCAGGCGCTTTTCTTTTCACACTTACAGCCACGACGGATAAGATCAGCGACCGCATGAATCCTGTCGCTCCGCATACGCTGGATAGCATGACCTATATGAAATATTCCCAGCATTGGGATGGGCAGACGATGGAGTTGAGCGAGGATTACAATGCCATCCGCTGGCTGCAGGATAATGTGGAAGGTTCGCCGGTGATCGTGGAAGCCAACTGCACCGAATATCGCTGGTGTACGCGTATGACCATTTACACGGGTCTGCCCGGCGTGGTCGGCTGGAACTTCCATCAACGCCAGCAGCGCGGAGTTGCATCCATAGCTGTCCAGCAGCGTGTGGATGAAATTGGCGTATTCTATACAACAACCGATATCGTATTGGCCCGCAATTTTTTAAAGAAGTATCAGGTTAAATATATTATTGTCGGCCAGCTTGAGCGCAATGTTTATCCCGCCCTCGCAGGCATCCCGGATGGCCTCGTCAAGTTCGAGCAATTCAATGGTAAATATTGGAATGTTGTTTATCACGATAAAAACACAACCATTTACGAGGTCCTGCCATGATCCTGCACATCACATCCCGCGCGGAATGGGCGGAGGCGCAAACACGCGGCGAATACGTTGCGCCAAGTTTGAACACGGAAGGCTTCATTCATTGCTCCACTGAAAAACAAGTCATCCATGTGGCGAATGCTTTTTATCGCGGGCGCAATGATCTCGTGTTGTTAAAACTCGACGAAGCAAAACTCACGCCCGAGCTTAAGTGGGAACCGCCCGCTGCCGCAGGTCCCGCCCCGGGCGTTTCCGAATCCGATTTATTTCCTCATATCTTTGGCCCCATCAACTTAACGGCAGTCGCGTCTGTTCTGGACTTTACACCTGATCCTGCTTCGGGGACATTCACCCTCCCTTCACTGATACTGATAACTGATAACTGATTACTGGATACTGATGACTGCCTTTTTTGTCTGGTACATTTTCATCACCCTGCTCGGCTGGCTGACATTTCCGCTGGCGTATTATCTATTTCCCGCGCTGGCCGATAGAGGCTACACACTATCCCGCGCTGCAGGCTTGTTGATATGGAGTTATGTTTTCTGGCTGTTCGCATCATTTGGCATTGCACAAAATGATTTGGGTGGAATATTACTCGCTCTCGTCATCCTCATTGCATTAAGTACATGGTCAACACTTGCACCGCACGCAAGTGCAGGTGTGGTCAATCGTCAATCGTCTATAGTTGATTTTATCAAGTCCAACACATCTCTCATCATCACCACTGAAATTTTATTCTTCATCGCATTCGCCTTCCTCGCTTTTGTCCGCTCTGCCAACCCCGAGTTGACCAGCACCGAGAAGCCGATGGAATTGGCTTTCATCAACGGCATTTTGAGGTCACCCGCATTTCCCCCGCAGGACCCGTGGCTTTCTGGTTATGCCATTTCATATTATTACTTCGGCTATGTGATGACCGCCATGCTCGCGCGCCTCTCAGGTATTCCAGGCAGTATGGCTCACAACTTAATGACCTCGCTTATCTTTGCGCTGGGCGCGGTCGGTTCGTATGGCATTTTATATAATCTGCTTTCCGTAAGCAACACAAACCACGCAACAGGAACCACGCAACACGGGTCTCGATACGGCGAAAAGCATCGCCTACTCGACCACCAAATACGCAACACGGGTCTCGATACGGCAAAAAGCATCGCCTACTCGACCACCAAATACGCACCACGCATCGCGCATCACGCCCTCCTCGCTCCTCTCTTTCTATTATTAGTTTCCAACTTTGGCGCATTGCTTGAAATTCTTCATCAAAGCGGATTGTTTTGGAAACCGAATCCCGTAACAGGTGAATATTCCAGCCGCTTCTGGACATGGCTTGATATGAAGGAACTCTCGCAGGTGCCTGCAATTCCATTTCACCCACCACCGCTTGATCGCTATCTGTGGTGGTGGCGTTCATCGCGTGTATTGCAGGATTACGATATGCTGAAGAGGCCGTTGGAAGTGATCGATGAATTTCCCTTCTTCTCCTTCCTGCTCGGTGACTTACATCCGCATGTGCTGGCGATTCCTTTTAGTTTGTTGGCAATTGCCGTGGCATTGAATCTCTTCCTCGGCGGCTGGCGCGGCAGGATCAATTTGCCCTGGGGCGCGCGCTTACATATCAATTACCCAGGATTTTTATTCTGTGCCCTGGTCATTGGCGGACTGGCTTTCCTCAACACATGGGACATCCTCGTTGCAGCCACTTTGATCGTCGCTGCCTATGTTTTCTGGCGTGCCAACGAAGATGGCTGGCGCTGGGATCGTATCGAAGATTTGATCCTGCTTGGTCTGCCATTGGGCATTCTTTCCATCGTTTTGTACCTTCCGTTCTACCTGGGATTCTCATCTCAAGCGGGCGGTCTCCTGCCTAATTTTATGTATCCCACTCGCGGAGTCCATTTGTGGGTAATGTGGGGCACGCTTCTCCTTCCCATCTTTGCATATCTTATTCATATCTCCTCTGGAGTGCAGCAGCTTGCTGCTGCACAGACGGATGCCTCATCATCCGTTTCCAGAATTAAACCCAATTGGAAACTCGGCTTCTCGCTTGGTCTCGGCTTTGTATTCTTCCTCTGGATTTTTTCGTTGCTTCTGGGCTGGGCCGCCACAATTGTTGCCCCTGAAGCCGTCGAACGCGTTCTCACCGATTCCGCCATGAGCGCGGGTCAATTCTTTAGCGCAACCCTATTGCGCCGATTAAGTTACATCGGCAGCCTCATTACATTATTGGCAGTCTTCATTCCAACCCTTGCCCATCTTTTTCCTTATTACGCATCACGCATCACGAATTACATACCGACTGAAACCTCCACTGATTACCGATCAATGGCCCCTCGCTCTTCCCACGTTTTTGTCCTCATCCTCCTCGCTCTCGGCGCCATCCTTGTTCTCGTTCCAGATTTTGTCTATCTGCGTGATCAATTCGGCTATCGCATCAACACGGTTTTCAAATTCTATTATCAAGCATGGATGTTGTGGAGTCTTGCCGCAGCATTTGCGATTGCATATCTGCTTCAAAATTTGCGCGGTGCAGCAAATATTATCTTCCGTGTGATGATCGGTCTCGTTATTTTTTCAGGCTTGCTATATCCCGTCTTCGGCCTGCTTACCAAAACAAACAATTTCAAACCGCCATATGGTTTCACTCTCGATGACTTTGACCGCGTCAAACGTGAAAACCCTGAGGAAGCTGCCGCCATCGAATTCCTGCGCACCCTGCCTGATGGCGTACTTGCGGAGGCAGTCGGAGATTCGTATCAGCCGTCTCTTTCGCGGATTGCAACTTATACCGGGCTGCAAAATGTATTAGGCTGGCGTTTTCACGAATCCCAATGGCGCGGCGGCTTCGAACCGCAAGGCTCCCGCAGCGACGATATGACAAAGCTGTACACTACGGTCCGCTGGGAGGAAGCGCAGCTGATTATTGAGAAATATAATATCCGCTATATTTTTATCGGTAATGCCGAGCGCTCATCCATGAATGTGAATGAAGAGAAATTCCAAACGAATTTAAAAACCATCTTCCAACAGGGAAGCGTGGTCATTTACGAAGTGCCTTGATTATCCTGGATGGATTACAATTGCGCCCATGACGTACCGACATTTTAAACATGAAGGCTGGCTGTACATGCTGGCCTTTCTTCTCGCCCTCGGTTTGCGCCTCATCCAGCTCGGCGCAATGCCTCTCACAGATGTCGAAGCCGCGCCCGCACTGCAGGCCCTTCACATCTCGCAGGGTCTCAAGCCCGCGCTCAGCCCGCATCCCTTTTACATTCTCTCAACCTCGATCTTATTTTTCCTCTACGGCGGTGGGACTGATTTTCTGGCGCGTCTGATTCCCGCTCTGGCGGGCAGCGCTCTGGTGTTTGCGCCTCTTTTCCTCGAACGGATCAAACCCCGCCCGGGCCTGATCCTTGCCTTCTTCATCGCTTTAGACCCGGGCCTTACCTCCCTATCCCGCCAGGCTGCGAGTCCGATTCTCGCGATCATATTCCTGATCTTTGCATGGGGATTCTTTTCAAAAAATAAACCGAATCTCGCGGGTATCTTCGCCGCATTCGCCCTCCTCAGCGGACCCTCCATCTGGGCTGGCTTGCTCGGCCTCGGGATCACATGGGCGATCAGTCAAATACAACTTCCTCGCTCATCAAAATCTGATCCCGAACTTGAAACCATCGCCGCTGATTCAACAGCCACAGATTACCAATTACCAGTTACCGATTATCGAACTTTTTTTCGTTCAGCCCTGCCCTCCTTCATTACTACCTTCATCACCGCAGGCACACTCTTCTTCATCGCTCCCAATGGGATCAGCGCCGCCTTGGCATCCATCCCTGCATTTATCAATACCTGGTTAGTTCCTTCCGGTGTTCCCGCAAGCAGGTTATTTATCTCGATCCTTGTCTATCAACCACTTATCTTTTTGCTTGCATTGCTTGCCATCATTCGCGGCTGGCGAAAAGGGAGTCGCCGCATCATTCCGTTAAGTATATGGTTTCTCGTCTCACTATTACTTGCCGTTTTCGTTCCCTCTCATCAGGTTGCCGACCTGGCCTGGACGATCATTCCGCTGTGCGCGCTGGCTGCATTGGAACTCGTTCGCAATATGGATATTTTTCCCGACGAACGAAAGGAAGTGGGCGGCGTTATTTTCCTGACCGCATTTATATGGGTCTTTGCCTGGCTCGATTTTGCAGGCCTGGTGTGGATCCCTCGAGAATCTCGCGAATATCTGATGCGCTTCTGGCTTTTGATCGGCGCATTATTCCTGCTTATTATGAGCCTTCTGCTGGTAGCGGCAGGCTGGTCTCTTCGTATTGCGCGCCTCGGCGGAGTATGGGGATTGGCGCTTGCGCTGGGCGTGCTTGGTTTCGGCGGCACACTCGGCTCGGCAGGTCTGCGCGGATTGAATCACCCGGAATTGTGGTGGTCACCGTCCATTCCCATGCAGGCGGATTTGTTGGAATCCACTGTACGCGATCTCTCTGAATGGGGTATGGGCGATGACTTCTCCGCCCCTGTGATCATCGCTGGCATTAATTCTCCCGCGCTTGAATGGACATTACGTGAGCACGATGTGAAAGTCGTTAAATCATTGGATATATCCAGCTCGCCGTATTTTGTTGTCACCCCCTTTCAAACTGACCCGGTGCTTGTCTCAGCTTATCGAGGGCAGGATTTCGCCTGGCGGCAAACCCCCATGTGGAATGAAACCTTATCCACTGATTGGATCCGTTGGATTGCTTTGCGTGACATGCCGCAAGATGGTGAAACCATTATTCTGTGGGCGCGTGATGATCTTTTTATAGACTCTGCGCCCGAATCAACCCCCTAGTTCCATCAGCAGTTGTACTGCTGATGCGGCAGTGCAGCTACCGCTAAACTTAAGAAACTAAAAATCCCCCATATATTGTTGCGGATCATAAAAAGATGTCAAAAAATACTCCCCCCTCCACTATCGCACTCGACGGTCCTGCTGCATCGGGCAAATCCACGCTCGGACGAAGACTCGCTGACACGCTTGGTTATCTTTTCTTTGATACCGGTGTAATGTACCGCGCCATTACATGGATCGCGCTTCAACGCGACATGAACCTGCGTGATGAGTCTGTCATCGTTGAACTGGCGCAAAAAGCGCAAATCGATATTCAGCCTCCATCGAAGGACGATGGCCGTGCCTGTGATGTGATCATTGGTAAAAAAGATGTCACCTGGGATATGCGCGGCGACGAAGTGGATGCGAACGTATCCGTTGTCTCTGCATATGCGGGAGTGCGTAAGGCATTGTCCGAACAGCAGCGCCGCATCGGTTTGCGCGGCAGGGTGGTGATGGTTGGCCGCGATATTGGCACCGTCGTTTTACCCGAAGCAGACCTGAAGATCTATTTGGACGCGAGCGCAGAGGAACGTGCCAAACGAAGATATGACGAGATGATCGCGCGCGGTGATAAAGCCGATTACGACGAGATCCTCAAGAAAGTAGTCGAGCGTGACCATATTGATTCCACCCGCGCCGTTGCGCCGTTACGCCCCGCTGAAGATGCTGTCATCATTGACTCGGATAAAATCGATGCTGATCAAGTCTTTGATGATGTATTGAAATTATGTAAATAAGACTCCGTCATTGCGAGCCGCCGCTTTTGTAATTCGGCGGCAAAGCAATCCCCAACACGGCGAGGAGATTGCTTCAGGCAGGAGCAAGAGCGCCCTCGCAATGACGGGATTTTTTAAATTACTTAACAGGTATTTAGATGAAACCCTATCGTGTTCCGTTTCATATACAACTAAACCGCATCTACTTGCGATTTGGCATTGGCATGATATTTCGCATCATGGGGCGCGTAAAAGTTGCGGGAAAAGAGAACATCCCGCTTGGCAAACCTTATGTCATCGCCATGAATCATATTTCCATCTTTGACCCGCCGCTTGTGGTTTGTTTCTGGCCTGAAGAATCTGAAGTCATCGGCGCGGCAGATGTCTTCGAGAAAA
>JBBSCM010000181.1:0-8251 GCA_038250295.1 Anaerolineales bacterium
AACGGCGCGGGTTTCCGCATCCACTGAGGTGATGATTGCCGAAAACTCTTTGAGATAGGCATCGGTTTGATAAAGGAGTTCAGTCGTACACCGATGATATCCGACAGCGCATAGATTAGCGTTGGATTAGAAAGCCTTTACCCGCTTGACTTTGCGTCTCGAATTATTGTATAGTAATCAACGGTAATACATGTTAGGCACCGCCCACGGGTTGTGCCTTTTGTTTGGTAAAAAATAAATGAAGAAATCTTATTGTAAGGAGAGGCAATGATCAAAGTCAGTGGTCTCACAAAGGACTACGGCGCACGCCGCGCCATTCATAACCTGAGTTTTGATGCTCAGCAGGGAGAGATTGTGGGCTTCCTCGGGCCTAACGGCGCAGGGAAAACCACTACCATGCGTATCCTGACCGGATACATGCCGCCAACAGACGGCGAAGCGATTGTAGCGGGCTATGATGTCGTGGAAGAATCACTCGAGGTCCGCAAGCGTGTTGGGTATTTACCTGAAACCGTCCCGCTCTATACAGACATGGTCGTATTCGATTATTTGAAGTTCATGGGCGATTTGCGAAAAATCCCCAATGTAGATGACCGCGTGGATGAAGTGCTGGATATGGTCGGCCTGAGTGACCGGGCCAACGGCTATATCGGCAACCTGTCAAAGGGTATGAAACAGCGTGTTGGGCTTGCCCAGGCGCTTCTTCATCGGCCTGAAGTATTGATCCTGGATGAGCCTACCATTGGTCTCGATCCCGGTCAGGTTGTGGAAGTACGCCAGCTCATTCGGGATATAGGAAAAGAACGAACTGTTCTGCTTTCCACCCACCTGCTTAATGAAGCTCAAAACATCTGTGACCGCGTGCTTATTATCAATCAAGGCAAGATCGTTGCAGAAGATACCACCGAGAATTTACAGGCGCGGCTCATCGGCGCTGAACGGGTCATCTTGCGTGTACGCGGCGATGGCGACGATCTCGCCAAGACCATCAAAGCCGTGAAGGGTGTGCAGGGCGTGGAAACCAAGGAAGACGGCGCGGTGGAATTTGAGTTTGCTTCCGGTAAAGATGTGCGCCCCGAAGTCGCCAGGCAGGTGATCAACGCCGGTTACGACCTGCTTGAATTACATCCGCTGGGCATGAGCCTTGAGGAAATCTTCCTCGAACTCACTGGCTCCGATTCCAAAAAGAAATAAAGAGGAACTTTATGAGAAACATTTGGACTATCGCAAAACGCGAATACGATAATTACTTCAACAGCCCGCTGGCCTATGTGGTGGCATTCGTTATCCTTTTGATACTCGGGTTTATATTTGCAGCCATTATGTTATTCAGTTCACAACAAGCCATGTTTGGCGGCCCCGCCCCAGACACCGAGCAATTGACCTGGTGGTTTTCGTTTCTGCTCATGATCGCGGTTCCCATATTGACCATGCGGCTGATCTCCGATGAAGCGCGCATGGGCACACTTGAACTTATGCTCACGGCCCCGGTCCGTGATCTTGAATTGGTCGTCGGTAAATGGCTGGGCGCGTTCCTGTATGTGTTTACATTGGCAACCGCCACACTGATCTACCCCGTAATTATGGATAACTTCATTACCCCAGGGCTGGATTGGCGTGCGGTCTTTGCCGCCTATATCGGTTTGATCTTATTCTCAAGCACATTGATCGCATTAGGCGTTGGTATTTCCGCAATGTTTACCAATCAGTTCGCGGCATTCTTTATCACCTTCGGTTTGTTTATCTTCCTGGCGTTTTTTGTGGGCATTCCCGCCAATATTTTGGACAAAGGCGGAGATGTCTTCGACTATCTTAGTTTTGGGACCCACTTCTTCAACTCCATGAATCGTGGGACGATCAACCTCGGGGATATTGTTTATTTTCTAAGTCTGACCGCGTTGGGCCTGTTTACCGGCTCCACCGCAATTGAAATTCGGAGATGGCGCTAATGGCTGGTAAAAAGAAAAACCCTTCGGCAAAGTATGCCTATGCCGGTCTCGTAGTTGCGCTGATCGCCTGTGTTTCCACAGTATTGACCGGCGCAGCCAAGAGTCTGATTTCGTTGAGTACGCTTACTCTCGAAAACATGACCGCACTCAACCTTGCCTTTCAAATTAGCATTGCCCTGCTCGTGATCGGATTGGCTGCATATGCAATGATGTCGCCGGATACCATCCGCCGCTTCCTTTCCGGACGACAGGCGCGCTACGGCTCAAATTCGTTGATCTTAATCCTGGCATTTATCGGGGTCATTTTCATGGTGAATTATCTGGTTTATAAGAACCCCGGTAAACCATTATGGGAAGACAAGGCAAAGGCCCTGGCGCCAGAAACTTTGCAAACCCTGGCGACTCTGCCGGATAAAGTGACTGCGACTGCTTTCTATTCTGCCAGCCTTGATCCTTCCAGTGCGGAAGAACTCCTGTCGAAATTCAAGATCAGCGGCAAGGGAAACTTTGACTATAACTTCGTTGACCCCGACCTGGACCCTGTGGCTGCACGCGAAGCGGGCATTACAGGCGATGGCAAGATCATGCTCCAAATGGGTGAAACCAAAGAAATCGCATCCTTTGCAGATGAAGCGGAGCTTACCCGCACACTTATCCGCCTGATCAGCTCGGAGCCGCGCGTGGTTTATTTCCTCCAGGGACATGGTGAGCCGCCCCTTGAAGCAGGCGGTGACTTAAGTTTCTCCGTTGCCAGGAGCACGTTGGAATCAAAAAACTATACGGTCAACACGCTTAATTTAATCTCCACGAATATCATTCCCGAAGATGCTCTTGCGATCATTATCGCAGGCCCCACGAAACCCCTTACCCAGGCAGAAGTAACCCTGCTCAAAGAGTATGTAAATAAAGGCGGTTCACTGGTTGTGATGGAGGATCCTGTGTTCTTCACTGAGTTTGGCGATTCTCCAGATCCCCTTGCAAAGTATTTGACATCTGACTGGGGCATCACTTTGGATAATGACATCGTGATCGATCTGGTCAACTCGCAAAACCCGTTCCAGGCGATTTCCTCACAATATAGTGATACACACCCAATCACTCAAAATTTGAGCCAGAATTATATTGTGATCCTGCCTCAGGCACGCAGTATCAGCATTGCGGCTGAGAAGGAAAATGTAACGCAGACACAGATCATCCTGACAACAGACCAATCATGGGGTGAGAGTGAACTCGTTGCCGAGGAAACGCCGACCTTTGATCCGGAAAAAGATATTCCCGGCCCGCTAACCCTGGCAGCCGCAGGTGAAAACTCTCAAACAAAGGGACGTGTGGTTGTGTTTGGTAATTCGGTCTATGCCACGGATGCCGCCTTCGATGCCTATGGCAATGGCAACATCTTTATCAATTCAGTGGATTGGGCCGCCGAGCAGGAAGACCTGCTCAACATCACGCCGCGCGAATCAACCCCACGCACCTTGAACCCCATCAAAAACTGGCAACTGATCCTTATGGTAATTACAACCGTACTTGTATTGCCCGGGCTGGTCGTATTTAGCGGCGTTTCAGCATGGCTTGCACGCCGCAAGAGAGGTTAGAAAATGGCTCGTAAAGCAACAAGCACAAAGAAATCAACACCGCGCAAGACAAGTGCGGTACGTAAAGAACCGCCTGTCGCCAGGCAGCAAAAATCTGCCTTCCGCCTTGGCACGTTTATCACAGTCCTTTTACTGGCCGCATTAGTTGGGTTCGCTTTTTACCTCAACCGTGAAAAGGAAATTACCGATGCCGAAGCAACCCCCACAGGCGAAGAACCCGCATTTGTATTTGACATCCTGAGCAGCGATATCAAAAGTATTGAGATCAAACCTGCGGATGGCGACCCTGCCAAAGTGGCGCGTAATGAGCAAAATGTTTGGGCGCTGGAACTGCCCATTAAGGCTGAGGCAGATCAAGGTTTGGCCGAAGCGGCGGCGTCTCAAGTCACAGCTCTTCAAGTGACTGCGGAAGTGGATGGCGACCCTGAAGTCTTTGGCCTTGATAACCCCGTCTACGTTATTACGATTGAGTATGCTGATGGGACAAAACATACGCTTGAAGTTGGCGATACCACACCGACCAACAGCGGCTATTACGTCCGCGTGGATAAGGCCAGGATGATGATTGTAGGTCTAAGCGGAATCGATTCGCTGCTTAACCTCGTGAATTTTCCGCCCTATTTGAATACGCCAACTCCCACCGCGCTTCCGACCGAGACGCCCCTCCCGCCGACTGAAGCGCCCACCCTCGAAGCAACCGTAACCCCCACGCCTTAAAGGGTTTAATACACAGTGTTCATTACGGCTGTCCGGGCTAAATGAAGCCTGGACAGCCGTAATACAATTACATTGCAAGGCATCTGAAAGGTAGGGGTATTGCTTTTGAGATTAAAAAAGTGTATTCTAATTTTGTTGGCAAATACTATTGAAAGCTGGATGTGTGAATGGACGTAGAGAAAATATTGATCGTTGACGACGAAGAAGAATTTCCTGCCATAGCGCGGCTCGTTGAATTGGGCCGCCAAAAATCATATGTAACGCTGGATGATATCCTGCATTTCTTCCCGGAAGCGGAACAGGATGTTGAGCAGCTCGAAGAGGCTTTTTCGGCGCTATTAAGCGCGGGGATTCCTTTTCAGGAAGATGCGGTCAGCTCCGAACCCACAGAAGACGAGCTGGTTGCTGTTGAAGAAAGTGGTGAAGTCGAGGACCTGCCTGATCCATCCCTCGACGATTACCTGGCCAATATCGATACAGACGACACGATCGGCTTATATCTTAAAGAAGTCAGTCGTGTGCCGCTGCTGAATGCCGTGGAGGAAGTGCAGCTTGCGCAACGTATTGAGCGCGGCCGCTCCGCCCGCGAGGAACTCGCACATGGAAATGTCCCGCCCAAACGCAGGCTTGACTTGCGCCAATCGATCGAAGACGGCTGGGGCGCGCGTGAACATCTCATTACAGCAAACTCCCGCCTCGTGATTTCAGTGGCAAAGAAATATATGGGACGCGGCGTGCCTTTCCTTGACCTGATCCAGGAAGGCAATATCGGCCTGATCCGCGCAACCAAAAAGTTCGATTATCGCCGTGGACATAAATTCTCCACCTACGCTACATGGTGGATCCGTCAGGCTGTCACCCGCGCCATCGCGGACCAGGGACGCACCATCCGCGTGCCTGTGCACATGGGCGACCAGATCAACAAGCTCCTGCGCGTACAGCATCAACTCACGCAGCGGCTTGGACGTGAACCCAGCGTGGACGAATTAGCCGTGGCGTTGGATGTGCCGCCCAAGAAGATCGAGAATATGATCCAGGTGGCGCGCCGTCCGCTTTCACTGGAAACACCCACAGACGATGAAGAAGACTCCGTGCTGGGTGATTTCATTGAAGACGATGAGGCTCCGCCCCCGGATGAAACCGCCACCTATAATCTCTTGAAAGAACACCTGGGCGAAGTGTTAAACGGATTACCTCCGCGCGAAGTCCGTATTTTGCAATTGCGGTACGGCCTGCTGGATGGACAAGCCTACACACTCGAGGAAGTTGGCCGCAAGATGGGCGTGACCCGCGAACGCGTGAGGCAGATCGAAGCACAGGCATTGAGCCGTTTGCGCCACCCATCCATTCGCAGGAAATTACGCGATTATTTAGGCGAATAAATATAAAAACACTCGCCACATAACTGTGGCGAGTGTTTTCTACAGTCACCATCAAGATCGAATACAAGATCGCACCTGCGACTTGAATTAACTTTTGTCCAACTCCCCATGAAAGAAAAAGAAACACAGCGTTTTTACATCCCGGAATTGGATGGATTGCGCTTTATAGCGTTTTTACTGGTGTTCATTCACAACACACCTTATCTGGAATCCAATTCAATTTGGAAAGCCTTACATGAATACGGACGGATCGGTGTTGATCTATTTTTTTGTCTGTCAGCGTTCTTGATCACAAAATTATTGGTTCTTGAATACCAACAAGAGGGAAAAATAAACATACGGAATTTTCATTTTCGGCGTATTCTCAGGATCTGGCCGCTTTACTTTATTTACATCGCAATAGCACTAATCTTTTCTATTCAGAAATCAGGATGGGATCATCTTGCCTTGCACCTCACAGGGTTATTTACCTTCACGTTTAACTTTGCATACTTACTTCTTTCCCCAAGAGTAATAGTTCTTTTCATTCACCTGTGGACAATTTCGTATGAAGAACAATTTTATGTTGTGATTCCATGGTTTCTGAGCGGACTTTTAAGAATCTCGGAAAAATCAAAGGTTGGCATCCTCGTTCTTCTTCTTATCATGAGTCTTTCAGCCAGAGCCTTATTTATTTACTTTAATATCAAACATCCTGCAATTTACATGCTGCCCTTTACACATTCCGAAGCCATGCTAGGCGGAGTTGCCATTGGCTTAGGGCTGTTTGATCGATTGTTCAAAAAGATTCAAGGTTGGATATTAATACTCTTGGGCATTCTGAGTAACTCGGTGGTTTTCCTTCTTCCCAACATTTACGAAATTGGTTGGAGTCTGATGCCGACATATTTGTTGTCTGGGTTTGGAATGACATTGATTGTATTTTCCGCAATCAATAAAGAATCTGCATTTATTGGAGCATTTCTCAACAATAAAACTTTGATTTATTTAGGGAAAATCTCCTACGGTCTATATGTATTTCACTTAATTAGCAATTTCTTAGCGGGTCATATTTTCATTATCATTTTTGGCGCCGTCCCACAAGACAATGCCTTGTACACTTTATTTGTATTCATAACAGGCCTTATCCTAACAATCTTATTTTCAAGCGCGTCCTGGAATTGGATCGAAAAACCATTCTTAAAGTGGAAGAAAAGATATAGCTTGATCCCTTCGCGTCCAGTTTGAAAACCTGACTAAATAAAATTCCCGCTTTTATTAGCGGGAATTTTATTTTTACTGACAAATACCTTTTTGAGCCGAGTAGCAACAACACTTTGTCGGATCCCATGAAGATGGGAAAGAAGTTCCTGTGCATGATTGAACTGGACAGCCGGTAGTACCGGGTCCGCCGCCACCAGTCTCTTTTGGAGGTTCGCAGGAATTGAACACAACATCCAGAGACTCTGTATCCTTGGTATAAGATCCGTCGGCATAGCAGATACCATCAGAAAGATAATAACCCGCCGGGCATAGATCATAGCTCACAGCGGAACCGGGAGCTGCCGAGCAACATTGCGTGAGCGGGTCATACGTCATTCCCGCGATACATTCCGTCCCAGCCGTGCCGCTGCCATCCCACTTGCATACATCGCCTTCCTTGATGTAATGTTCCGGACAGGTCGACTCACAAGTATTACTGCCTTCACAGGAACCTTCCGCTTTGGCTGTAAACGGCCCAGGCGGATTGCACACAAACTTGGCTTCTCCGGAAATCGGCGTGCAGCCCGGCACATCATAGCTCCATCCGTCCGGCGGGTTGTCTGCAAGGTTGAAGGTCACCACTGTATAAGGCTGCAGTCTCTGTGTGCAAACAGGCGCCTGGGATATGGAAACGTTATTGCACTTCACGCTTGGCGTGCAGCTGGCTTCCTCCCCGTTCGGACCGCTCCCGGTGTATCCCAACTGTTCACACGCAGGTGCAAAATATAGCGGGTCGCCAACAACACAACGAAAACCAAGATCGGATAAATTCTCACTCGGCCTGAGCGAGAAGCGATGTGCGGCCAGACTCGATTCACCGCCATCCTGATAGCTGCTGCCGCGCACCGAACGCTTCTCCCCGATTTCAGGTCCCAAAGGATCTGTGGCCGGCGATTGACTGTAATAGGAGGGACTGTACCAATCCAACACCCATTCACGCGCATTCCCAGACATGTCAAAGGCGCTGTAATAACTCACGCCATCTTTATAATCGTTGATCGGCGTGATCTTGCCCACACACGATAGAAAGTTCAACAAGTTACATGCAGGCGCTTCATCGCCCCATGGAAAGATGTTCCCTTCCGGACCTCGCGCGGTTTTCTCCCATTGCGCTTCCGTCGGCAGTTTCCCATGCACAAACGAACAATATTCCGTGGCTTGTTCATAATTCACGCCGGTCACCGGATAATTGGCATGACTGAAATCACCCCATAAGGGATTGTTCTTTTCATCCGGCGCAGGGCATTTACCCGATGCCACGCATAAGGCATACTGGGAGTTGGTGACCTTGGTGCTGTAGATCCAGAAATCGCTGACGGTCACTTCGTGCACAGGATTATCTTCACCCTGATAACCCATGATAAAG
>JBBSCM010000182.1:0-8245 GCA_038250295.1 Anaerolineales bacterium
ATAAATGAATAAGGATGCAATACGCGAATTAGTTTTTGGTCAAGGTCATTTTGTCCATTGAGAGGGTCGAGTAATTCGCCAAAGTGATCACCGTCCAGGCGGATTGCCATGGCATTGATCGTGAAGTCGCGGCGGCGAAGGTCATCTTGAATGGTGGAAGGTTTTATCGTCGGCAGTGCGCCTGGGTGTTCGTAGGTTTCGGAACGGGCGGTGATGAGGTCGAGGGTGTCAAGTGTCCCCAAAGGGGATGGTATCAAAGTGTCGGGTGTCAGGTGCCAAATTGCGGTGCGGAATTTTGTATGCGGAGTCAGTTTGCCGCCATATTTCTTTACAAAGGCCTGACCTAATTCGATTGCATCCCCTTCGACAATGATATCGAGGTCGTTGACTGGCTTCTCCAGCAGAAGATCACGCACCACTCCCCCAACCAAATAACAGGGCATATCCATCGAGGCAGCTTGGTCGGCGATGTTTGAGAGCAGAGTCTGCTTGTTGGACGGAAGCAGGTTCGGGTCACGCAGGAGGCGGAGCAAGTCCTTTTGCATAAATTCAATTTTACCCTTATATCATACCCGCGTTCAAATATCGCAGCTCCTTTTTGAAAAAAGTGCGATTTTTGAACGTTAAGGGTATAATCCGCAACATGTTGATGAACCCGAACCCGTCCCCTCGAACGCTGCGCGTAAATCTTTCCAGGTCTGGCTAGGTTCGCTTTTGTGCGTCCAAACGGCTCCCAGACCTGGCGAGCCGTTTTTTTTATTAGATGATGGAAATATACAATGGACGATAAAAATTTGACGATCAAAGATCTGACTGAAAGAATGCACGAGTTGGTGAAATCAAAAGGCTGGTACGAGAAGGATAGCAAACGCCCGCAGACACCGCGTAATTTGGCGATCTCCCTTTCACTGGAAGCCGCAGAAATTTTGGAGCATTTTCAGTTTCGCGAAGACATAAAAGATAGAGATGAATTGGGAAGTGAACTTGCGGACGTGACTTTATATCTTTTACAGCTCGCTTCAATTTCAGGCATTGACCTGGAAGAAGCGGTATTGAAAAAAATTGATGTAAACAAAACAAGACAATGGGATGTCCAAGAATGAACGTAACAGTTTTTGGCGGCGCACAACCAAAGGAAGGATCGTCGGCTTACGAAGAAGCCCGTGAACTCGGCAAAAACCTTGCCGAGCGCGGACATGCTGTCTTAACTGGCGGTTATATGGGCACCATGGAAGCGGTCTCGCGCGGAGCATCGGACGCGGGCGGGCATGTGATCGGTGTGACCTGTAGTGACATTGAAGAGTGGCGCGGCTCAAAGCTGAATCAATGGGTGAAAGAGGAAAGACGAAAGAAATCGTTGATTGAAAGATTGCAGGCTTTGATCGAAGGCTGTGATGCCGCAATGGCGCTTTCTGGCGGTACTGGCACACTGGTGGAAATCTCGCTGATGTGGAATTTGATGATCGTGGAATCATTGCCTCCCAGGCCGCTGATACTGATCGGGCGTGGTTGGCAGTCCACATTCGATCAGTTCTTTACCGAATTTGAAAGTTATATGCCCATACATCAACGAGAGTTGTTATACTTTGCGGAAGATGTAAAAACTGCAGTGGAAAAGATTAAATAAATTCGTCATTGCGAGGAGGGTGTTCTTCCCGACGAAGCAATCTCAAGTTTAGCAGGAGATTGCTTCTGGCGAAGAGCAAGAGCGCCCTCGCAATGACATAATATTATAAAAGAGGAAAAATGGCTGAAGATAAATTAACAAAGCGTGCGGATGATTTTTCTGAATGGTATAACCAACTTGTATTGAAATCTGATCTGGCTGATTATGCGCCCGTGCGCGGATGCATGGTTGTAAAACCCTATGGCTGGGCGTTATGGGAAAACATTACTTCATGGCTCGATAAGGAATTCAAAGCGACGGGCCATGTCAACGCAGCGTTCCCCACGCTTATCCCTTTGTCGTTCTTTGAAAAAGAAAAGGAACATGTAGAAGGCTTTTCTCCCCAACTCGCTGTGGTCACCCATGGCGGCGGAGAAGAACTTGAAGAGAAATTAGTAGTTCGCCCAACCTCCGAAACCATCATCGGCTACATGTATTCCAAATGGATCAAATCATGGCGCGATCTTCCCCTTCTCATCGTGCAATGGGGCTCAGTGCTTCGTTGGGAAATCCGCACAAAACTTTTCCTGCGGACTGCCGAGTTTTATTGGCATGAGGGCCATACTGCTCACGTCAGCGCCGAAGAAGCCAAAGAGGAAATGTATCGCATTCTTGATATCTATGAACGCTTTTGTCTCGAGGAAGCCGCTATCCCGGTTTTCAAAGGTCCTAAAAGTGAATCCGAACGATTTCCCGGCGCACAAGTTACCACATCCATTGAAGCGATGATGTGGGACAAACGTGCCTTGCAATCTGGCACATCGCATTACTTCGGGCAGAATTTTGCGAAGGCGTTCGAGATCCAATATCTCGACACTAACAACACGCTGCAATTCTGTGAAACAACTTCCTGGGCGATTTCATCCCGCATCATCGGCGCGCTCATCATGGTCCACGGTGACGATCAAGGTCTTGTGTTGCCCCCACGTCTCGCGCCAATTCAAGCCGTGATCGTGCCCATCTTCAAAACACCTGAAGAAAAAGCGAATGTGATGGAAGTGGCAGACCGCATCTTCAAGGAGCTCAAAGCCGCAGGCATCCGCCTCAAGATGGATGATCGCGATAATGTCAGCAGCGGATTCAAATTCAACGATTGGGAAATGCGCGGTGTTCCCCTCCGCATTGAAGTGGGTCCCAAGGATGTGGAAAAGGAATCTGTCGCGCTTGCCCGACGTGACAAGCCCGGCAGGGAAGGCAAGACCTTCGTCCCTCAAGCCGGTCTGGACTCAACCGTCAGCCTGCTTCTGTCCGAGATACAGGATTCACTCCTCAAGCGTGCCACCGAATATCGCGATGCCAACATCCACGATCCCAAGGATTACGAGGAATTAAAGAAAGTCGTTCAGGATGGCTGGGCGTTCTCATATTGGTGTGAATCAAGAGAATGTGAAACCAAAGTAAAGGAAGATGCCAAAGCCACAACACGTAACATTCCGTTAAATCAACCTGACGGGGAAGGCACGTGCATTGTGTGCGGCAGACCCTCCAAACGAAAAGTGTATTTCGCAAGAGCCTACTAAAATGGTGCGTGTTGCGTGTTCCGTTGCTGAATACACAGAACACGCACTACGCAACACGCAACACGTTAACCTATGCCCGCCATTGACCTCGCCCGCCTGCGTAAACAAGCTAATCGTCTTGCAGATTTTTTCTTTCTGCCGGATGAGTTCATGAAGCATTTACGCGAGATGCTTGAGTTTTATGTCAACCACACCCTGCGGACAAAAGAAAACGTTGCCCCTGGTTCCAATCTAAAGACCTACCGCACGCCCCCTGCAGTACTCACACAAATTGAAAATGAGCTGCGGCCCGTAGCAGAAGCCAATCCTGAATTTGCGCTTAATCTGGCGGATATTCTATGGGATGAAGGCGCGCTGGAAACACGTCTGCTGGCGGCGTTTTTGCTTGGACGAATCCCCCCACAGGAGGAGCGCTTGCTCCCCCGTCTCACCGCATGGACTCAACAGGTACGCGACCCTGATGTGCGTTCCGCATTGCTTTCAACGAGTCTCACGCGCATGAGGAAGGAAACGCCTGATAAGGTTCTTATTCTTATTCGCGAGTACTTGCACCCCGCGCGCATGCAGACATGGTCAAATGGGATTCAAGCCCTCATCCCCATGATCACAGATGCAGGCAGCGAGAGCCTTCCCCCAATTTTTGATATCGTTGAACCGATCATTGAAGAAGCTCCGTCTACTTTGCAAAACGATCTTGCAGAGTTGATCGTGGCGTTATACCGCGCCTCGGCAAACGAAACGACCTTCATGCTCAAGCATATCTTGACGAATTCCCAAAACCCAATGACGGTAGTGACTCTGCGCCGTATTGCTGTGTCCTTTCCGCCGCTATTACAAATTGAATTGCGCGAGCTCTTACGTGCTCAGCCGCTTTCAATTCAGAGAAGTGTGGAGCAGGATGAATTACTGGAAGAGGGTTTTATCAATGAGTCTGTGGTCAACGAATCGTCCATCGAAAAGAAATCACGAAAGAAACCAAAAGAAAAATCCGCCAGCGCCGATGTGAAAACCATATCCCGAAGAAAGAAGAAAATGGAAATGGACAACTCAAAAGTAATCTACCTGCACGGGCTCGAAAGCACCAGCCAGAGCGGCAAGGCGCGTCAGTTTGCTCAATTATTTCCAGGCATGATAACGCCCGATTTCACGGGGTCATTTGATGAGCGTATGGAACAGTTGACTCCTATTCTAGGTGACTCCAAAGATTGGACCATCATCGGCTCATCCTATGGCGGAGCGATGGGTGGCGTATTTACCTGCAAGCATCCAGGCCAAGTGCGAAAGTTGATTCTGCTGGCGCCTGCGTTGATGCTGCCTGAATTTACAAGTGAACAGTTCTCAAAAATTGACGTGCCGACCGTATTAATCCACGGGATGCAGGATGATGTGGTTTTGCCTGAACCTGTGAAAGTGATCGCTCAGGATATTTTTACGAATCTAAAATATATCTCCGTGGATGATGGTCACCGCCTGCATAAGGCTTTTGAAGAATTGAATTGGAAAGAGATTCTGGCGTAACTCTCTGGAGTCGTTCAGCTTGCTGAACGGGTTTAAAGAAAGTCAAACAGCAAGCTGTTTGACTCCAGAGCAAAGATCAAAGTGAAAACACTATGAATCAACAAATCTACTGGCACACCACTGTAAAGATGCCCGATGATTCAAACCTCACACCCGTCCCTGAAAAAGTGGATGTGGCAATTATCGGCGGCGGATATACAGGGTTGAGCGCGGCACTGACTCTGGCAAAGCGCAATATAAATGTTGTGGTACTGGAAGCCGAGACCATCGGCTGGGGCGCGAGTTCGCGCAATGGCGGCATGACGTTGACGGGACTCAAGGTCCCAATGCAAACAATCATCAAGAATTATGGGCGGGAAACGGCGAAGGAATTATTCCAATACTCGCTGGATTCAGTGGATACTGTTGAGCAAATTATAAAAGAGGAAAATATAGATTGCGGCTTTGCGCGCACTGGTCAACTGTTGTTGGCGAACAAACCAAAACATTATGAGATCCTGAAAGAGGAAGTGGATTTCATGGCGCAGGAATTCAATCACAAAGTCAGGCTGGTGTCACCGAGTGAATTGAGGAACGAGATCGGTTCGGATATTTTTCACGGCGCACTCGTGGATGATGTCAGCGGCGGGTTGAACCCTGCTCAATATGTGACGGGACTCGCAAACGCGGCTGAAAAAGCTGGGGCAATGCTCTGTGCGCGAGCACGGGTAGACAGGCTGAGGCGGGGAGAGAATCGTTTTGTCCTCGAGACAGAGCGAGGCCCATTGAGCGCTGAAACCGTTTTCGTGGCGACCTCTGGTTATACAGGAAATGTCACAAAAAAATTGCAGAGGAAGATCATCCCGATCGGGTCGTTTATTATTGCAACAGAAAGATTATCGGATGAGCTTGCGCATGAACTCAGCCCGAACAACAGAATGATATTTGACTTCAAACATTATCTAAATTATTTTCGGCTGTGGGATAACCGCATGGTCTTTGGCGGGCGCGCGGCGTTCTTTCCTGAAACCGCAAACACGATCAAACGCAGCGCTGAAATATTACAGCGCGAGATGGTACAGGTGTATCCGCAATTGAAGAATGTGAAAGTGGAATATGTTTGGGGCGGCACACTTGACTTTGCATTCGACATGATGACTCACGTGGGCGAATTGGATGGCATAAATTATTCACTTGGGTATGCTGGGCACGGCGTGGCGATGGCAACACACATGGGGAAAACCATGGCCGAAGCAATGTTGAGCGGAGATGTGAAAAACCATCCGTTCGCGCGTTTTAATTTTCCAAACGCGCCACTGGGATTGTATGATGGACGACCGTGGTTTTTGCCGTTTGCGGGCCTGTGGCATAAGATTTTGGATTTGATCGAGTAAAATGTGCGTCGCACCTGACAGATTGGATTATTTGATAAAGAAGATCCAACCCGTCGACAGGATTAGCCTCATTAAGTAAGGTGCGACGCACCCTCACTCTGGAGAGCAATTCTTCATAGCAAATTCACCCAAAGCCGATTAAAATAACCGTTATTCTTCATACTTGAATTTCGATTTAGGAGGCAGTTATGGCAAAGACCAGCAAGCCGAAAGAAATGGAAGGCGAAGTTTATTATCCGTCGGAACAGGTTGTGGCGGAGACGCGTTTGAAGGATTGGGATGCGCTTGCTGAAAAGGCGGGCAAGGATTTGCAGGGATTCTGGGCTGATGAAGCCTCTGAGTTGGAATGGTTCAAAAAGTGGGACAAGGTGCTGGACGACTCTAACAAGCCGTTCTTCAAGTGGTTCGTTGGGGCAAAGACAAACATCGTTCACAATGCAATCGACCGACATCTAAAAACACACCGCAAGAATCAACTTGCGCTGATGTGGGAATCTGAAGACGGCAAATCGGAGCGCACATTCTCGTATTACGCCATGAACCGCGAAGTCTCGCGCATGGCAAATATCATCAAATCCATGGGCGTCCAAAAGGGCGAACGCGTCACCATTTATATGGGACGCATCCCTGAGATCGTCTTTGCCATGCTGGCTTGCGCCAAGATCGGCGCGATTCATTCCGTGGTATTCGGCGGCTTCTCGGTGGATTCACTGCAAGGCCGCATCGACGACAGCGAGTCAAAACTGGTCATCACTTGCGATGGTTCGTATCAAAATGGCAAGATCGTTGAACTTAAAAACATTGTTGACGATGCCATCAAGCGCTGCCCGTCGGTTGAGAATGTGATCGTTGTCAAGCGCACAGGCCAACCCATCAGTATGGAAGCGGGGCGTGACCACTGGTATCACGACATGTGCGCGCTTCCAATTGCCAATGGCAAATGCGCTACTGAAATCCTGGATGCGGAAGATCCGCTTTTCATTCTTTACACATCAGGCTCAACGGGCAAACCGAAAGCCATCCTGCACACGCATGGCGGCTATATGGTCGGCACATATTCCACGCTCAAATACGTTTTCGACATCAAAGATGAAGACCGCTGGTGGTGTACAGCCGACCCAGGTTGGATCACGGGTCATTCGTATATTGTTTACGGTCCCATGATCAACGGCGCGACCTCCATGCTGTTCGAAGGCGGGCCGACATTCCCCTATCCGAATCGCTGGTGGCAGGTCGTTGAACGTTATGGGATCACTGTGTTTTATACAGCTCCCACTGCCATTCGGGGACTCATGCGCTTTGGAGAGGCGTGGCCCAACAAGCACGATCTTTCTTCCCTGAGGCTGCTCGGTTCTGTCGGTGAGCCGATCAACCCTGAAGCATGGAAGTGGTATTACCGTGTGATCGGCAAAGAAAAATGTCCGATCATGGATACGTGGTGGCAGACCGAGACTGGCAACTTTATGATCACACCCACGCCAACTATGCCGCTCAAGCCTGGCTCTGGTACGCGTCCATTTTTCGGGCAGGAAGCTGAGATCGTGGACGAACAAGGAAATCCTGTTCCAGACAATACGGAAGGTTATCTGATATTGAAGAATCCGTGGCCTGGCATGTTGCGGACGATCTATGGTGACGATGAACGTTATGTCAGTCAATACTGGAGTAAATATCCTGGGCGCTACACCACAGGTGACTCTGCCAAACGTGACGCGGACGGCTACTACTGGATCATTGGCCGCGTGGACGATGTGATCAAGGTCTCTGGTCACCGCCTCGGCACAGCAGAAGTGGAGTCGGCGCTGGTGAGTCACCCAGCAGTTGCAGAAGCCGCCGCAATTGGTTTGCCGCATGAAGTAAAAGGCCAAGCCATTCATACCTTCGTGATCCTGCGTTCGGGTTTCGCTCCCTCGCCTGAGTTGAGCGAAGAACTTCGCCAGCACGTGTCCAAACACATGGGGCCCATTGCCCGCCCCGAGGATGTCAAGTTCCTTGATAAATTACCCAAGACACGCTCAGGCAAAATCATGCGGCGGGTGTTGAAGGCAAGGGCGCAGGGGCTGCCTGAAGGTGATGTTAGTACGTTGGAAGAGTAATCAAAATGAAAAAGGTGTGTTTCAAATGAGTTGACAAAAAGAACGTCCCGAAGGTTTTGTCGAGAAAATTTG
>JBBSCM010000183.1:0-8229 GCA_038250295.1 Anaerolineales bacterium
CCCGTGATCGACCTGCGTACCCGTTTTGCGCTGGAAGCAAAAGAAGATACGCGCCAGACCCGCATCATTATCGTCACGATGGGCAACATTAAAGTGGGCGTGGTGGTGGATGGCGTTTCGGAAGTCCTGCGCGTCTCGGATGACTTGATCGAGCCGCTGCCGCCGATGGTCAACTCGGTCAACTCCGTTTTCCTGAAAGGCATTGTGCGGCTGGAGAACCGCCTGATCATCCTGCTCGAACTCGGCAAGGTGCTTGACCTGGAAGAACAGCAATCGCTGGAAGCTTTGGCTGTTTAAATAGCTTGAAATATATCAGGACTTTCGCTTGTCCTTCTGAGCGGAGCGACACTTGCGCCGTACCGGGCAATCGCATCTAATTTGCCTGAGAGAGCGTTTCTTAAAGGCTTTTCACCACAGAGATCACAACACTTGCACGGCACTGCGTTTGGTGCAATGCAGGTGAGATCACGAAGAAAACCTCTGTGGACTCCGTGCGCGAAGCGTCTGTGGTTAATGCTCTTTTCTCGCATAAAATTCCGAATTAAGAAACACTCTCTGAGCGAGGATCTTGAGGAGATACTCATCATGCCAGGCAGCTTGGAGTTGCTTGGCATGAATACCGCCTTTGGCAGTTTTTTCCTGTTTGAGCAAATTGAGCGCAATGTGTCGCAGGACAGCCAGGTTTTCAGGCGCTTGGTCTTTCCGAACACGGCTGCAGTCTTTGTTCAGAGCCACATCCAGCGCCCAATGTAATTGATTGGGTGTCGTGATTGCACCTTGTGCCCGGGGATGCGCGGAAACTTCCTTTGATGGAAGCAGGCTCAAGGTCAGGAGAAGAAGCGCAATGGAAATTATCCAGGAAATCGGCTTGCGCATGAACAAGTCAAATTAGCAGGAAAAGTTAGGGTAGTGGTACAGATGGTGTTATTGGCGTCGCAGTATCACTGGGTAAAGGCAATGGTGTAAATGTGAAGGTGGAAGTAGGCGCAGGCGTCTTTGTCAGAGTAGGCGGGGCGGCAACCACGAATGAGACAACCAATGTTGCTCCAAACATATTGCCGTTCAGATCAGTCATGCGCCAATAGTTGGTATACGTACCGGGGTTCTTGGGCGCGGTCATATTCACTGAAACTTCGGACCAATCATTGACAGTGACCAGTTTTTGAATCTTCGTACTCTTGCCGCCATAAGGATCACCGCTCAATAAAACCAGGCCGTATTGGTACACCCAATTGCAGGTGCCGGTATTTTGTACTTTCCATGTTTTCGTGAAATCCTGGTTTTTTTGAATGACTGTGCCCGCAGGAACCGTTACATCACGGATGAAAGCAAGATTGTTGCAGCCAAATGCCAGCGCATTGGGTTTGACCGTTGCCGTAGCCAGAGTGCCGGTGGCCGTTGGTGTGCCGGGCGTAAGTGTGCCCGGGGTTGGTGTGTAATACACAAATGTGGGCGAGGCAAAGACCGTGGTGGCAGATGGAAACGGCGTGACCGTTGGAAAAGGTGTCTGCGTTGATGTAGCTGTTTCTGTAACCGGTGTGACCAGCGCAGTTTGCGTTTCAAAGAATGAAGCAACCATGGTATGGATGGCGGCGGTCATAACAACATCAACCTGCTCAGTGGGTGCTTCTCCTGCACAGGAAGCCAGCATAAAAGCAGCCAGCGCCAGTGACAGTAATTTACTTATTTTTTTATACATTGATCCTCCGCTTTAAATCTAACACAAAATTGAATAATGCACGCTGACGATAAGCCTGCGTTATTGCTGCAACAACCTGGACAAGGCGAATAACAGGCGGTCCACATCTTTTTTTGTGTTATAGCCTTGAATAGAGACGCGCATCAACTTGTGTGAGTTCCACTCGAGTAGAGGAACCTCAATTCGATATTCGTCATATAAACGTGATTTGAGGGCGGCGATATCGGTATCCACTGGCAGAGGCGCGGTTGTCATTTGGGCGAACCAGTCCTCGGCCGAGGCGGGAAGCGGAGCAAGCCCTGTCAAATCGCAAATGCGTGATTGCGCATCTCTTGCCAGTTCATGACACGCGGCTCTGACATCATCCCATTTATGTTCTGCTTGAAATTGGATCGCGGCAGGCACAGATAAAAACGCTGAGACATCACGCGTGCCCCAGCATTCATGATGATCTACAAAAGTAGACTTGCCCGGTGTTTCGGATTCGTATCCCCACGAAACGACCAGCGGTTTGAGCAGGCGCTGCATTTCAGGCCTCGCGTATAAAAAGCCCGCGCCTTTGGGAGCGCACAGCCATTTATGCAAATTACCGCCGTAAAAATCCGCGCCAAGTGAATCGAGATGAAGAGGGATTTGTCCCGGCACATGCGCGCCGTCCATGATGGTGATGATGCCCGCCGCGCGCGCCCGTCTGATAATTTCCTGGACAGGGAAAATAAGCGCAGTCGGCGAAGTGATGTGGCTGAGAAAAATAACGCGTGTGCGCGTCGTTACGCCCGACCAAAAAGAATCAACGAAAGCTTCCTTGGAAACCAAAGAAACGGGTTGATTCACATAAGTGAATCCGCGTTCCTTTGAGAGAAATCTCCAGGTGCGATCCATCGCGCCATATTCATGATCGCTGGAAAGCACTTCATCACCGGCGCTTAATCCAAGCGAATGCGCGACGATATTCATTGAAATCGTCACGTTTTGGGTGTAGATCAAATTATCCGCATGGGTGCCGATGTATTTGCCAAGTACAGCGCGAGACTCGGCCATTAGCCCTGTGAAGCGCCTGCCTAAAAATTCCACTGGCTGGTTTTCAAGCTCCCTTTGCCAGCGTTGATATTCATTGAAAACAGGTTTGGGCGTTGCGCCAAAGGAACCGTGATTTAGAAAGGTAATGGAAGGATCAAGGAGGAAATATTTTTTGAGATTAAGCATCAGGGAATTATAAGATATTGCGGCTGGGGAATGAATATAAGTACCCGTTTGGGTAATAGACTTACCCTACCCACTCACCCTATAATCCTGCAATCAATAGACTAAACAATTCATTGTAAGGAGAATTATCCATGGCAAAGACGGTTAAAGAAGTTTTGGAATTGGCAAAAAATGTCCAGGTCGTTGACCTGCGTTTCATTGACCTGCCCGGAACCTGGCAGCATTTCACCATGCCGGTTCAGCGGCTGACAGAGGATTTTTTCAAGGAAGGTATTCCTTTCGACGGTTCATCCATTCGCGGCTTTCAGGAAATTCACGAATCAGACATGCTCCTCAAGGCCGATCCAGAAACTGCTTTCGTTGACCCGGTGGCGATCACTCCCACACTGGTTATCTCCTGCAACGTCTTTGATCCTTTCACCGAAGAACCTTATTCCCGCGATCCACGCTATGTGGCACAAAAAGCCGAGGCTTACTTAAAAAGCACGGGGATTGCTGATACAGCCTATTTCGCGCCCGAAGCGGAATTCTTTGTTTTCGACGGTGTCCGCTACACATCCACCCCTAATGAAGCGTCCTATTCAATCGAGTCAAGTGAGGCCTGGTGGAGCAGCAATAATCCAGGTGCGATGGGTGGACAAGTTCAACCCAAGCGTGGTTATTTCCCCACATCCCCAACTGATACCCTTCAGGAACTTCGCAACAAATTCATGTTAGCGATGCAAGCCGCCGGTGTTTCCATGGACTTGCATCACCACGAAGTAGCAACTGCCGGTCAGAGCGAAATGAGCATGTCTTTCACCACGCTCACCCGCATGGCTGATGACCTCCTGCTCTACAAGTACAGTATTAAGAATGTTGCGCGCCAGAATGGCAAGACAGTCACTTTCATGCCCAAGCCCATCTTCGGCGACAACGGCTCCGGTATGCATGTTCACTCATCCTTGTGGAAAGGCAAGACCAACGTTTTCTACGATGAAAAAGGATATGCCGGCCTTTCCCAGACGGCCAAGTACTACATTGGCGGCCTGCTCAACCACGCGCCTGCATTGCTCGCGCTCACATCACCGACTACAAATTCCTATCGCCGCCTCGTGCCCGGCTACGAAGCGCCAGTCAACATCGCCTATTCACAACGCAACCGCTCAGCCATTTGCCGCATCCCAGCCAACAAAAGTTCAAAGGCCAAGCGTGTCGAGTTCCGCGCGCCGGATGCCACCAGCAATCCATATCTCGCTTTCTCTGCCATCCTCATGGCCGGCCTTGACGGTGTCTTAAATAAGATCGATCCCGGTGAACCTCGCGACAAGGATTTGTACGAATTGCCCGCTGAAGAGAAGAAGCTCATCCAACAGGTTCCCAGCTCGCTCACCGAAGTGCTCGATGCCCTCGAAGCCGATCATGACTTCCTGCTTCAAGGCGGAGTATTCACCCCGGACCTGCTGGAAGAATATATCAAATACAAACGCGTTTACGAAGTGGATGCCATTCGACTGCGCCCAACCCCGCACGAATATGTCCTCTACTTTGACGCCTAACCGACTGTAAACCGCTTCACGATCCCCTCCCAAGCCGACAGCTGGTTGCAGACCAACAGATTTGCAACTGGCTGTCGCATTTTGTAAACTATGAACACACTCCTTATCTCATCTTTCATTCTCGCAATTTCATTTTGCGCCCCGCCCGGAATTATCACCGCCGAAACCGTTCGGCGCGGATCGGCGCGCGGATTTATCCCCGCCTTGTATGTTCAATTCGGTTCATTGGTTGGCGATACGACCTGGGCTATTATTGCACTGACTGGGCTGGCTTTTCTTATTCAGAACGGCACAGCCAGGGCAATCCTCAGTTTAATGGGAATTATTTTGATGCTCAAACTGGCCTGGGGCGCCTTCAAGGATGCGCGCGAAGGTAAAGGATTGGATGTTTCCACATCTGCTTCTGCACACGGAGATTTTGCCAGCGGCGCTCTTCTTTCATTGGGCAACCCGCTGAATATTGTTTTTTGGACCGGCCTCGGCACCACGGTATTCGCCTCCATTCCAGGCGGGCCCCAACCCATTCACTTTGCCATCTTCTTTACCGGCTTTCTGGCTGGCGCGGTCATGTGGTGTTTTGTCATGGCAGGGCTGGTGGCATGGGGCAAACAGTGGATAACACAAAACTTCTTCCGCTGGATCAATCTCACCTGCGGAGCCGCCATGGTTTATTTCGCTATTCAACTCGGTCTGCAAACTGCCCAAAGCCTGATCTAGCAAATTCTTTGCATGGATTACAATTGATTGACTTATCCCTTATCCCTGTCAAGTCAATGAAATCGAATCCGTCCCCTGTTGAAATAGACGAAAGTCAGCTGCTTGAGGTGCTCGCAAGCCTGAACCAGATCAGTGATGCCATTAATCACATCGGTCCCGGTGACGCAAACAACGGCGGCGTGAGTCTGCAGCTGATCGTGGAGAGCGCTATTCGAGTCGTGCCCGGGTCGTCGGCTGTGATCTATACGTATGATCAGGCCAAAGGTGAGTTTGAAGCGGAGTCGCGTGTATCCGCTCAAGCCGAGGGACACGCCTTATCAACAAATCCAGTCTATTCGGATGACGCCCCGCGTTCAGAGGGAATTGGTATTCGAACCATTCAGCGCCGCCGCCGAACATTATCGTATGAGGAACATGATCTGGATGTGCATCCATATCATGCGGCTTTGGGCGTCAATGCGGTTGGCTGCTTCCCCTTGATCATCGCTGAACAGGTTGTCGGAATTTTATATATTTATCTATATGAAAGACGTGAGTTCACGAGAATCGAACAACTGATGCTCGATAATTTTGTCAATCAGGCGGCAATGGCGATCTATCATGCGCGGCGATTGGCAGGCGTCCATCGCGATCTGGCACGCAAGGAAGATGAGTTAAGCCGCCTGCACAGAGCGGGATTGATCATCTCTTCGCGGCTGCGTTTGAAAGAAACCCTTGAATCCATTTTACAATTGGCTCTTGAAGTGACGAATGCCCGTTATGGAATATTTCGTTTGCTGGATAAGAGCGGAGAATTTTTGATCACCAGCGCAGTAGGCGGCAGTAATATGGACCGCCCCATTATTGAAAAGATGCCCTTGAATGGAAACAGTGTCATGGCGCATGTAGCGCGCACAAAACAACCAGCCTTAATTTCAGACTTGGGACTGGAACCCTGGGCACATATTTATTATCCGTTGGATTCTGGTTTGAAGATGCTTTCCGAGCTGGCCGTTCCGCTGGTTAATTCAAGCGGACGTTTGGAGGGTGTGCTCAATTTGGAAAGCCCTCATGTTGGAGCCTTCACCGAAGATGACAGCCACATGCTGCAATCACTCGCTACTTATGCGGTTACCGCCATACAGGAAGTAAGATTGCTGGATGCCTTACAGGAAGTTGCGCGTTTGCTCCTTTCCCAACCATGCCAAAATGTGCTTGACCATTTGGCCTCCACAGCCAACGATTTACTTAATACTTCATCCAGTGCCATCTGGCTTCTTGCAGATGGTGAATTAGTATTAACTGCATCAAACGGCGAACATGACCACGCAGAAAAAACAGGCTTGAATGATGGTGTGATCGGGCAGGCGGTCTTGCTGAAAAAAAAGATGGCAGCAGAATCTCAAGGCTGGTCACGCGCCCTGATCGTCCCATTATTATCAGGGGAGGATGGACAGGCATTGGGAGCATTTAGCGTATTCGGTTCGGATTCTGACGCGGGTCGTATTGCTGAATCAGAATGGGATGAAAAAGTGTTGACCTGTCTGGCAAACTATGCCGCATTGGCAATCCAAAACGAGTCTCATCAACAGGCCCTGCGCATATCCCAGGAGCAGCATTGGACCGCTGAGACCTTTGCCGCTGTCGGCGATATTTCCGCCAACCTGTTGCACAACATGAACAACAAGGTGGGTGTTATACCGGTGCGGATCCAGGCCATCCAGGATAAATATCGACAGACGCTCGAAACTGATTCCTACCTGACCAACAGCCTGGTCGAGATCGAACGCAGCGCGATGGAAGCGATGCAGATCGTACAGGAAAATCTCTCGCACCTGCGCCCCATCCGCATGGAGAAGGTCCGCATTGCTGCCTGCGTTTCAGAAGCGATTCGCGGAATACAACTACCTGCTGATCTCCACATCCAGGTGGAGGGCCTGGATGATTTACCGGCAGTCATCGCCGGCGCGCAAAGCCTTACTCTTGTATTCAAGAACCTGATCGAAAATGCAAATGTTGCCATGAACGGAAACGGCAAGATGAGTGTTCGCGGGTTTGCAGGTTCCGAATGGGTGGAAGTATCCGTCATTGATAACGGGCCCGGAATTCCGCCCGAATTGCACAATCAAATTTTTGAATTGAATTTTACAGGGCGTTCCGGCGCTCATCCCGGCAAATTAGGTTTCGGACTTTGGTGGGTAAAAACGCTGATGAATCGCCTGGGCGGTTCGGTAATGGTCGAGAGCGACGGCGAACATGGCGCCACCTTTGTTTTGCGCCTGCCGCGCGCGGAGAATCCACCCTAATGGCACAGGCCCTTCGCGCACTCGTGGTTGAAGACGATCATTCATGGCAGCAGATCTTAAGTGAGATTCTTACAGATTGCAGCCTTGAGGTGAATGTTGTCGGAAGTTTGGAGGAGGCCTCCATCAGCCTCAAAGCCCAGCCGCACCGGCTGGCCGTGGTGGACCTTTCGCTTTCACCGAACGATCACAATAATTATGACGGCTTGCGCGTGCTGGATGCGGTTCGTCGCCTGGACCCCAACTGCCGCACAATTCTTCTGACTGGTTTTGCAACCGTTGAACTGGCAGTCACCGCGCTTACGGATTATGGCGCGTTTACATTTCTTCGCAAAGAGAGTTTCCACCGCAGTCAATTTCGCGACATTGTTTATCGAATCCTCGTAAGCCCGCCGAATCTTTCCGCGCCGACGCCTGCTGCGGGTACAACGGCATCTTCTTCCGCTGTCAGAGGCCGGGCCGCGCCTCAAAAACTTTCCAGTGAAAAAGCTCTGGTGGTGGAAGATGACGCCGGCTGGAGAAGCATCCTCGCAGAACTCTTAACAGATGCGGGTTTTCAAGTCCGCGCCTGCGCAGGCTTCGGCGATGCCTTTGGTTATCTCAGACGGGAAAAATTTACGTTAGCAGTGGTTGACCTGGCTTTGCAAGGCGCAATCAACACCCTGGATAAAACTGATCAGAATTTGGACGGTTATCAATTGTTGAACGCCGCCCGTGCGGACGGTATTCCCACAATCGTTGTCAGCGGGATCACAGAGCCTGAAGAAATTCAAAGAGTTTATTCGGA
>JBBSCM010000184.1:0-8174 GCA_038250295.1 Anaerolineales bacterium
ACGCCCTTCGAAGACCACTCAGGGCTACTCGACCACCATTACAAATTACGTATTACGAATCACGCAAGCTGTCCCACTCTCTTTCGCCAAAGAGAAGATGATCTTATTTAGAGGTGTCTTATGCAACCCAAACTTTTACTCCTTGAAGACGAAATGATCGCCCGAATTATGGACGAGGCTTACCAGCTTCTGTTGAAGCCTGGCATCAAGGTCAACAACGAGGAAGCCAGGGATTTGCTTGCCTCGGCGGGCGCACAGGTGGATCTTGAGACAAATGTCGTTCATATCCCTGAACAGATCGTTCACAAAGCATTGGAAAGCACTCCTCGCGAGTTTTATCTGTACGACTATGATGGCAATCCAAAGGTCAAGTATGGAGGCGACACAGTCCACTTTGACCCCGGGTCGTCTGGCATCACCATGCTCAATCCTGAAACCCTTGAGCACGATACCACTGAAACTCCCCACTTGATTAAATTACTCAAAGTCGCAGAACAATTATCGCAATACGATGCGCAATCCACTGCGGTGGTTTGTCATGATGTGCCGCAAAACATTCAAGATTCGTACCGACTCTATCTCTGTTTGATATTTTCGAAAAAGCCAATTGTCACAGGCGCATTCACGAACAAGACCGTCACTGAGATGATTGACATGCTCGCTGTTCTTGCGGGCGGACATGCCGCTTCACGTGAAAAACCACGCGCCATTTTTGATGTCTGTCCTGCTCCTCCATTAATTTGGAGTAACTTCGGTTCAGGCAACTTGATCGCGCTGGCACGCGCAGGCATACCGGCTGAAATTGTTTCTGTTCCCTTATCAGGCGCGGCAGCCCCGGTGACCATGCTTGGCACAGTCACACAGCATACAGCAGAATGTCTCGCGGGCATTACCATTCATCAACTTGCCAAGGCAGGCTCTCCCATTGTTTGGGGCGGCGCAGCTTGTATTTTTGATATGAAAAAAGGCGCAACCCCCATGGGCGCGGTTGAAACTGCCATGCTGGATTGTTCCTATGCACAGGTCGCAAAATCGATTGGCATGCCCACACATACATATCTTGGCGCAACAGACTCAAAACTTGTAGATGCACAAGCAGGTCTTGAAAGCGGCGTTTCTGCGATGATAGGCGCGTTGAGCGGCATCAACATGATCTCCGGTTCAGGCATGTTGGATTTCCTCTCCTGCCACAGCGCAGAAAAACTTGTCATTGACGCAGAAGGTATTTCCATGGCAAAGCGCATGCTGGAAGGTGTACAGCTCCGCACCGAAACATTAGCTACCGAGTTCTACGATAAAAATATCAACTTCAAGGGCGGTGATTTTCTCAAACAGCGGATCACCATGAATCTATTCCGCAAGGAACAGCACCTGCCAAGCAATGTGATCGACCGCGACTCAATGCGTGATTGGAAGAAAGCAGGCTCGCTGGATACTTTTGAACGCGCGAAATTAATGGTGAAGGATCTACTCGCCTCTTACAAGCGACCTGAAATTGATCCCGCCAAATTGACAGCGCTCCACAGCTTTATGCTTGACCTCGCCCAAAAAGCTGGTGTCGAGCAGTTGCCTTTGATCGAAGATTTTCAACCCGCATAATTAAATGTATATACCGTAGGGACGACCCGCCTGACAAGAGCAAAGTATCCCGACAAACCTTGAAGGGTCGCCCTTACTGCAAAGTGAGCACTGAACTCTGATTTTAGAAGTGATCGAATATAGCAAACTTTATTGGTCAAAACGTTATCTCCCAATAACGTGTCGCCGACACGCTAATTCATCACTTTCCTCTTGTTATTCAGAGGAGACAAAAATCGAGGTGTAATTATGCAACCCAAGCTTAGTCTGCTGGATAAGGATCTAAATTCCCGCATCATCGAAGAGGCCTTTCAACTTCTGATCAAACCTGGTATTAAGGTGCAAAATGCCGAAGCTCGTAGTTTGCTCGCGCAGGCGGGTGCGCAAGTAGATGAAGAAACTCTGGTCGTAAAGATCCCAGGGCAGATCGTTCATAAGGCATTGGAGACCGTCCCGCACGAATTTTTCCTTTACGACTATGATGGCAATCCCAAAGTCCAATACGGAGGCGACGCGGTTCAATTCGACCCTGGCTCCTCGGGCATCACAGTTCTTGATCCGATCACATTGGAGCACAAAACCGCCGAAACCGCGGACTTGATCCGCATCATCAAAGTAGCGGAGAGTCTGCCGCAATATGACGCGCAATCCACTGCAGTGGTATGCGACGATGTTCCAAAAGAATTGCATGACCTGTATCGTTTATATCTGGTCATGTTGTTTTCAAAGAAGCCAATTGTCACCGGCGCATTCACAAACGCCACCGTGCATTACATGATCGACATGCTCGCCATCTTTGCAGGCGGACGTGATAAATTAAGAGAACAGCCTCGCGCAATTTTTGATGTTTGTCCGTCACCACCTCTCATTTGGTCAAACTTCGGCGCGGGTAATTTAATAACTTTGGCGCGCGCAGGTGTTCCTGCGGAAATCGTATCCATGCCGCTTGCGGGCGCGGCATCGCCAGTCACATTGGTTGGCTCGGTTACGCAACATGCCGCGGAGTGTTTATCGGGCATCACCATACATCAACTCGCGCGTGCAGGTTCAGCGATCGTTTGGGGCGGCGCGCCCGCCATCTTCGACATGCGCAAAGGCGGCACACCCTTCGGCGCAGTGGAGACGGCAATGATCGATTCGTCTTACGCACAGGTTGGTAAATCATTTGGTTTGCCGACACATGCATATCTGGGCGCGACCGAATCGAAACTGCTTGACACACAGGCAGGTCTCGAAAGCGGCGTTGGTGCCATGATCGGCGCGCTAAGCGGCATCAACATGATCTCGGGTTCGGGCATGCTGGATTCGCTCATCTGTCAAAGCCCCGAAAAATTGGTCACGGATGCAGAAGGTGTTGCCATGGCAAAGCGCATGGTGCAAGGTATGAAGATCCATACCGAAACACTCGCAACACAATTTTATGAAGGCGTCAACTTCAAAGGCGGCGACTTTCTCAAACAAAGGATCACGATGCAGCTTTTTCAAAAAGAACAACACATGCCCAGCAAAGTCATTGATCGTGACTCGATGCGCGGCTGGAAAGAATCTGGCTCCTTGGATACATTCACGCGCGCAAAAATTCGTGTGGATGAAATTCTCGCATCTTATCGCCGACCTGAACTGGATCCTGCCAAAGAAAACGAATTGCACGCCTTTGTGCTCGACCTCGCCAAAAAAGCTGGCGTCGAACACCTACCCATGCTCGAGGATTTTCAACCTGCCTAACATACTCAACCTCTCCCAACTTTTACGGGTCCCGCATGTAGATAGCGGATTAAATTTTGACATCTCACCCGATGGGCAGAGGTTGGTTTTTTCGTGGAATAAAACGGGCAGATGGGAATTGTGGGAATTAATCAACTCTGGAGTCCCACAGCTCGCTGTCGGCGCGGGAGCAAGCTCCCGCACTCCAGATGGAAGCAAATTCTCCCCGTTGCATTCTCCCGATGGCACAATGCTCGCTTACGCACTAGACCTTGACGGAAGTGAGTCATATCACATCGTTGTTCATGATTTACAGACAAGTATTTCTCGTGACCTCACGCCACAAATTGCCTACGCGCACCAGCCGAATATGTCCTGGTCTCCTGATGGAAAAATGCTGGCAGTGCTTTCTGACCAGAAGGGTCAATTTGCTTTATATCTGCTCCCTGTTGATGGCAGTCCACATCGGTTGCTAAAGAATGTATTTCACCCCTGCTGGGATGCGAAGTGGTCGCCCGATGGTCAATGGATCGCAATCGAGGCTGAGTCAACAGCCAGTGACCGAAGCATTTATGTGATGCCTGTTAATCGTTCGCGTAAAGGCGTGAGAGTCAATACAACGCAACTGAAAATAAATGGTCAATTACTGAATGTTCAACAGCCTGCCTGGTCCCCTGATTCTAAATTTCTGGCGTTTTCTGGGGAAAATGGCGAATGGCATGACATCGGATTATTCAATGTTGAGACTCAGGAAATTACATGGGTCAACGAATCTACGGGCGATGATACACAGCCCGCATGGTCGCGAAGCGGAGACTGTATAGGCTGGATACATTCTGAGGGCGCGAGAACCAGCTTTCAGTTTAAAGAAGGAAGCGGTGCAGTTAAGGAGAAAAAAGTCGGGGATGGCGTCCACTACTTTCCGCGGTTCACATCTGACAGCGTTGTAATTCTGTATGAAGATACAAGTCATCCATGTGATTTGTGGAAAATAAATCTTGAAGATGATTCAATGCGGCAATTAACAAACTCATTGCCCGATGAATTACTTGATCAGGAATTTATTCAACCCGAAGAAATTTGGTATGCAAGCAGGGATGGCGTTCAAGTTCCTGCTTTGTTATATCGCGCGAAGAATAGTACGCGCGCAGTTATCAATATTCATGGTGGGCCGAATTGGCTGTATCAATTTTTATGGGAGCCGCTGATAAGTCACATGGCCTCGCGCGGCTGGACAGTGCTTGCGCCCAACTATCGCGGCTCGACAGGCTATGGCAAAAAATGGCAAAATGCCAGCCGTTATGATATGGGCGGCGTGGACAGCGATGATTGCGCGGCAGGTGTAAATTATTTGATCGAGAATAATTTAGCCGATGGAAATAAAATCGCAGTAACGGGCAGAAGTCATGGAGGTTATCTGACGATGACTTGCATGACGATGTATCCTGAATTGTGGGCAGTTGGCTCGGCCGTTGTGCCTTTCTTGAATTGGATTAAGTCGCATCATGACTCGCGGGAAGATCTACAGCATTGGAATATCGAGAATATGGGTGACCCTGAAGAGAACAAAGAGTTGTGGATCGCGCGCTCGCCTTACTTCTTTTTGGATAAAATAAACGCGCCCGTTCAAATGATCTGCGGCGGGAATGACCCGCGCTGCCCAGCCTCTGATTCAATTGACGCTCGTGATAAACTGGTTGAGTTGAGTAAGGAAGTCGAGCTATTAATATATGAAGATGAGGGGCATTCGTTTTTAAATATTGAGAATGTGATTGACGCAGAAGAAAAGTGTGTGGAGTTTTTGGCAAAGGCTTTGGAGAAATAAAAAACGTACCGTCATTGCGAGGAGGGCGCACTTCCCGACGAAGCAATCTCTCTCATTAATTTGGAGATTGCTTCGCTCAAAGAGCAAGTACGCCCTCGCAACACTTGCGCCGCACGCCAGTGCAGGTGTGACGAAGATAACAAGGAGCATTCATGGAGCCATTAAAATTTCTTAGCGACGACGACGTAAAAGCGATGCACGAAGCCACACTTCACATCATGCGTGAAATCGGCATTATTTGGACTCATAAAGCAAGTTTGGATATTCTTACTGGCGCAGGCTGCACCATCAAAGGCAACCGCGTTTACTTCCCTTCAGAGCTTGTGGAAGATTGCGTTGCAAAAGCAAATAAACGCGTCACCATCAAAGGGCGTAATGGGGTTGAGAACACCCTCGGAGGCGGAAATTTATATTTCCACAACCTCGGCGGCGCGCGCGACGTGTTCGATGCGAAAACTGGCACGCGCCGCATCGCAACCGAGCAGGATGTCGTCGATGCAACGCGCTTGCTGGATGCACTTCCAAACTGTCATACCGTTACGCCGTTCTTCACCCCGCGTGATGTGCCGGGCGAATTGATGTCATTGTATATGTATCGTCACTGCCTGCCGCACACCACAAAACCATTACAAGGTCCTGGCATTCAATTTGCAGAAGAAGTGAAATACGCCGTTGAGATGGCGCAAGTGGTCGGCACGCCTGCGCATGAATTGACTCTCTCCCTCTCCCCCGTCAGCCCGTTGACTATTCATGAGCCAGCTGCAGCAGCGATTGTTGAAATGGCGAAGGCGGGCGTCATTATGGCAAACCTGCCAGCGCCCACGGGCGGAGCGACATCTCCCATGACAATGACCGGCAGTGTTGTTCAACAAAGCGCTGAGACACTGGCATTGCTGGTGTTGGGACAAATCATTAATCCTGGAAACGGAGTTGTCTATTGCGGACGACTTGGAATGCTCGAACCTCGCACGGGATTGATTTGGGGCGGCGTGGAGCTTGGCCTTTCATCGGCTGCCACGGTGCAACTCGGACATTATTACGGGTTCAGTGTCAATGTATATGGGTTTTCAACGAATGCACATACGCTCGATGCGCAAAACGCCTTCGAGCGTGGACTCAATGCCGCCATCCCCGCCCTCGCCGGCGCAGACGAACTTTCAGGAATCGGTGAAATGGAAGCGGGCGTGATGGGTTCCTATGCTCAAATGGTTTTGGATAACGAGTTCGCGGGCAGCGTTCTTCGCTTGCGAAGAGGTCTCTCCGCTGATACTGCCCATCTTGCAGTTGATATCATCGCTAATGTTATGGATGGCACGCGCAACTTTTTAGGTCAACGCCATACATTAAATCATTTGAAAGCAGGTGAGTTGGCGCTGACAAAATTAGCTGAACGCAATTCATGGGAGACATGGGAGGATAAATTGGGCCGCAAGCAGATCGTTGACCATGCCGTTGACGAGGCCGAGAGAATTTTGCGCGACCATCAAGTCCCACCGCTCGAGCCGCAGCAGGAAAAAGAATTGGATAGAATCATGGCAGCAGCAGAGAAGGAAATGGTGAAGAAGAGATAATTCACTGTCACACGAGCACTGGCGTGCGGTGCAAGTATTGCGAGGGCGCTCTTGTATTTACTGCCCGAAGCAATCTCCTGTTATGGGAGCAAAATCCCTGTATGTTGGAGATTGCTTCGTCGCAAAGGCCGCTCCTCGCAATGACGGAAAAAAATTTGGAGGTATTATGCTAAAGCAAGCACATGCAATTTCAGAAGAATTGATCGAATGGCGGCGTGATTTTCATATGCACCCCGAAACAGGATTCGATGTCCACCGTACAGCTGGAATCGTTGCGGATGAATTGGAAAAGATGGGATACAGAGTCGAGCGCGGGGTCGGAAAGACAGGAGTCGTCGCTGAGATCGGCCAAGGCGGCAAGGTGGTCGCCATCCGCGCAGACATGGATGCGCTGCCGATTCTTGAACAAAATGAAACTGAATATGTGTCACAGAACACAGGAAAAATGCACGCCTGTGGACACGACTCTCATACTGCCATGGCATTAGGCGCGGCACATTTGCTCTCCAAGGAAAAGTTAAGCGGTCGTGTCCGATTCCTTTTTCAACCATCTGAAGAAACAGCGGATGATGAAGGCTTGAGCGGCGCACAGCGCATGGAACGCGAAGGCGCTGTTGAAGGTGTCGATTATGTCATTGCGCAGCATGTAGACCCAACCAGCCCTGTTGGCACGATAGCGATCAATGAAGGCCCCAGCGGCGGCGGCGTGGATACATTCTTTGCCACGATCGTTGGCAAAGGCGGACATGGGGCCTATCCACATACAACCGTTGACCCGTTCTCATTGCTTGCGCATGTGATTATGGCGCTGAACGGAATTGTCTCACGCAGGCTTGACCCATTTGAACCCGCTGCTGTAAGTATCGGTGTGATCAATGGCGGTTTTGCAGAAAACGTGATTCCTGAAAAAGTCACCATGAAAGGCACGTTAAGATTTACGTCACTGGAAGTGCAGAAACAGATCCGCGAGGAAGTGACGCGAGCCTTTGAGATCGTCAAAGTATTTGGCGGCAATTACGAATTGAAGTTTGAATTTGGTGGTCTGCCGCTCATCAACGACAAATATGTTTCCAAAGTGATCGAAGAAGTAGGCAAGGACCTGCTGGGCAAGGACAATGTCCACGAGATGCATAAAACTCTTGGAGCGGAGGATTTTCCTGAGTTCCTCAAAAATGCGCCAGGGGCAATGTATACAATTGGCACCATGATCCCGGGGCGGGAAGTTTACGAACTTCATCATCCAAAGTTTGACCTGGATGAACGCGCCTTGCCGATTGGTACGGCAGTGTTGGTTGAGACTGCGTTGAGGTTTTTGAGGTCGTAACGTCACTGCGAGCGTTTGTTGCGAAGCAGTCCCCTAACTCGGACAAGCCGAAACCAAAAAGGATTCAACCACAAAGGCAACAAAGGAACACAAAGGAAAACCTAAAAAAACCTTCGTGACCCTTCGTGGTTCAAAAAATTCTTGTACAAAAAGCAAGCATTTAACTTCTAAG
>JBBSCM010000185.1:0-8174 GCA_038250295.1 Anaerolineales bacterium
AGTGACCTTGTGCTATGAGTTGGGGGCGCGACGAAGCAATCCCCAACTCAGTGAGCATGAGATTGCTTCGGGCCGCGAAAAACAAGCGGAACAAGAGCGCCCTCGCAATGACGAGAATTATCCCAATAAAGTCTCCGTAAAAAACATCCCATCCTACCGCCACCTGACTCACATCCCCGTCACCATCAATGGCAAAACCATCCATGGTGACGTAGCCTACGGCGGCAACTGGTTCTTCCTGACTCACGACCACGGACTCGATGTCAACATGCAAAACCTCGAAGCGCTGACCGATTTCTCGTGGCGCGTGCGCGAGCAGTTGACCGCGTACGGAATCACAGGCGCGAACGGCGCAGAGATCGACCACATCGAGTTGTTCACTTCCACGCCCGAAGCCGATAGCAAAAGTTTTGTCCTCTGCCCAGGCAGAGCCTACGACCGCTCCCCATGCGGAACGGGCACCAGCGCAAAGTTGGCTTGCTTATATTCAGATGGAAAATTAAAAGAAAATAAAATTTGGAAACAACAAAGCGTTGTCGGCAGTATCTTCGAAGGCAGTGTGCAAGTGGATGGCGAAAATATTATTCCAACAATCACTGGCGAAGCATGGGTCATGTCCGAGGGGACGATTTTGGTGGATGAACGCGATCCGTTTGGAAATGGAATATAAATCATAAAAGTACACCGCTGGTTGAGTAGGCGGCATGCTCTTCGCCGCCATATCGAAACCAGCAATGATAGGCAAACCTAAAATTCAAAGGTGTGGTTTCGATACGGGTCTCGCTATCGCTCGACCCTACTCAACCACCAGATGATAACGAGAGTATATCAATGACCACAAAAACAGACATCCTCATCATCGGCGGCGGACCCGTAGGCTTAAGCTGCGCATATTACCTTTTGAAATCTGGGCGCAAAGTTACCCTCGTTGACGCCAAAGAAATCGGCAAAGGCAGCGGATCGGGCAACGCGGGGCAAATCGTGCCGAGTCACATCATTCCGCTGGCCGCGCCGGGAGTGGTGACCTCCGCGCTCAAGTGGATGCTCGACCCGGCGCATAGTCCTTTTGGGATGAAGGTCAGCCTCGACCCGAACTATATTTCCTGGCTTCTAAAATTTGTCTTTGCTTGCAGCGAAGCTAATGTGCAGCGCAGCATTAAACCCTTGAATGATCTCGGTCAATTGAGCGCAAGGAATTTCTCGCAGATCATTGCCGAAGAGAAATTCAATTGCTCGTATCAGGAAAAAGGTCTGCTCTTTTTATACAAAACCGAGAACGCCTTTCACGATGGACAGCATGAAGGCGAGTTCATGCAAAAGCATGGAATCCCCGTCAGCGTGTACGATAAAAATAAAATCCATGAAGTGGAACCCGCCGCATTGGATGATGTCATCGGCGGCGTACATTTCACGGGAGACTCTCACCTCGACCCCGCCGTGTTTCTCAAATTGTTAAGTGACCGCGTCCGCGCGATGGGTGCGGAGATGTTCGAGAATACGCCGGTTACGGGATTTGAATCAGCGGAAGGAAAAGTCAAAGTTGTAAGAACAGGCGAGGGGGCGTTCGAAGCGGAGCAGGTCATCCTCGCAGCCGGCGCACTGAGTCCGTCTGTCGCAAAAGATTTGAAATTAAAAATTCCCATCCAGCCCGCGCGCGGATACAGCATGACCATGTCCGCGACAAAACAAATGCCGAGCCATGCGTTGATGCTTGGTGAACGCAGAATTGCCGTCTCGCCAATGGGGGATATTTTGCGCTTCACAGGCCGGCTCGAAGTGGGCAATTACAGCATGGAACCGAATCCCATTTGGATTCAGCGTATTGAAAACTCGGCGCGAGAATATTTGCATTTGGATGAAAAGTTGGATGTCAAAGAAACGTGGGCGGGATTACGTCCCACCACGCCTGATGGCGTCCCCATTATCGGGCGTTCCCCGAATCACAGCAATTTGACCCTTGCCACGGGTCATGCCATGCTTGGGCTTTCGCTTGGGCCGGGCACAGGTCAGGTTGTGGCTGAATTGCTCAACGGACAGAAACCAGCTTTCAGATTAAGTCCGATGCGGCTGGAGAGATTCTAGAAAAAGCGCCAAAGCTGGTGTATAATCTGTAGTGCATAGATATAGTGCAAAGGAGAGTGTCTTATGCGCACCGTGAAAGAACGAATGAACTTATACATCACAAAATCCATCATGGATGATTTACGCCACGCAATCCCTGCCCGCGAACGCACCCGCTTTATTGAGGATGTTTTGGCGCGCGAGTTGCGACGTTTGAAACTGCGTGAAGCAATCAAGAATGCCTATGGCGCATGGAAGGATGAAGATCATCCAGAACTGGCTACCTTTGAGGATGTCAATCGCTGGGTCGAGGAAGGGCGAAGGGGATTCACACGTGACTTTTCAGCGGAATGGGGTAAGGATGAGTGATTACCTGCTTGACACCAATATTTTGATTTTATGTTTTCGTAAAACACAGGGATATCGGGAATTGCTTGACACGCTTGCTAAAGACGACACTTTGTATATTTCAGCGATGACCCGTCTTGAAATTGTGCGTGGTATGCGCGACCATGAACGTAAAGAGACGTTTGATCTTCTCGATTCCCTTGAGACAATTGACATCACCATTGAAATTGCAGATAAAGCAGGAGAGTTAATTCGTTCATGGCGTACAAAAGGAATGATAATTGGCGATGCCGACGCCGTCATTGCGGCAACGGCACTCAATCACGACTTAGCTCTCGTCACCACCAATGAAAAACATTTTCCCATGCTTGATTTGGTTGTATATCGGGCTGATCAATATGGAAAATTGACCTTGCGTGAATGATCACTGACCACTGATTCCACTTGACCTCCTCCCTGCTCTTCATCTTCATCACCATATTCGTGGACATGCTCGGCTACGGCATTATGCTGCCACTGCTTCCATTCTTCGTGCAGGCACAGGATGGCGGTGCGGCGATTGCAGGTGCGCTGAGCGCGTTGTATGCCTCCGCACAATTGTTTGCGGGGCCAGTGCTTGGCGCGCTCTCAGATCGCTTCGGGCGGCGGCCTGTTTTGCTCCTCTGTCTGCTTGGTACATCGTTTGGATATCTCATGCTCGGGCTGGCAGATTCGCTTCCGCTGATCTTTCTGGCGGTCTTAATAGATGGACTGACCGGCGGGAACCTCACGACTGCCTATGCCTACATCGCAGATGTGACCACCACCGAGAATCGCGCGCGCGGGATGGGCATGGTTGGCGCGGCGTTTGGCTTGGGTCTCATGGCAGGCCCAGCGTTGGGCGGCTTGTTGAGCCGATACGGTTTGTATGTGCCTGCGTTCGTGGCTTCTGGGATTGCGTTGAGCAATGTCATTTTCGGTTATTTTGTGCTGCCCGAATCGCTTCCGCTTGAAAAGCGCGAGATCAAATCTGTGTTTCAGGGTTTTAATTTTGGGCATCAATTTATAGGTTTTTTCAAACAGGCGAACATTCAAAAACTTCTCATCGCAATGTTCCTGCTAAACCTTGCTTTCGCAGGCCTGCAATCCAACTTCCCTCTTTATTCCAATTTCCGCTTTCAATGGACGCCAACACAAAACAGTTTCTTCTATCTTTATGTCGGCGTGTGCGCCGTTTTCATTCAGGGATTTTTATTCGGCAAGCTCCAACCGCGCTTCGGCGAAAAGCGCCTAATTATCTTTGGGCTCACGCTCATGGTGATCGGTCTCGCGGGTATGGCCTTTGCTCCCAAAGCGTGGATGCTTTACCCTGCCGTCACCATCGTTGCGCTTGGCACGGGCACGAGCATCCCGTCACTGACTGCGCTGGTTTCGCTGCGCGTCTCTGAAAGCGAGCAAGGCCGTCTGATGGGCGGCACGCAAACCCTGCTCAGTCTTACGAATATTTTCGGCCCCATACTCGCAGGCGTTTCATTCGAAGTCATCGCTTTCTCCGCGCCGTATTGGATGGGGAGTGTATTTTCTTTGATCGCGTTGGGGGTGGCGTTTTTGTCATTGCGAGGAGGGCGACAGCCCGACGAAGCAATCTCGTAGCTATTGGGGATTGCTTCGTCGCGAAGAGCAAGTGCGCTCCTCGCAATGACATTACACTATTTTTCGCATCTGACTCACCGCAGCCTGAATCCCGTTCTCCTGGTTTAATGCCACGCTGACAGTTTTTGCTTTCGCGTTCATGGCTTCATCTGTCAGTGCCTGCGTGATGGCTTGCGCTAGATTCTCTGCGTTCAATTTTCTTTGGGGAATGGGTTTTGGCCCGACGCCGATCTTATAAACCCGCTCGCCCCAGAAGAATTGGTCAATGGCCAAAGGCATGGTAATGGTGGGAATCCCAGCATGAAGACTCGCGGATGTTGTCCCTGCGCCGCCGTGATGGACAGCGACTTTGACGCGCGGATACAGCCAATCATGCGGAGCGTATTCGATGGGGAAGATGTTTTTGGATTTTATTTCACTGTGCCATTTAGATGGAATAGTTAATACTGCCTGCGCGTTTGAACCGTGCAGCGCTTCTTCCAACATCGGTAAATATCCTTGAGTGCCTGGGCTGCCGAATCCGATGGCGATGGTGTTGTGTGAGGAATCTATAAATCTCTGGAGTCGGACAGCTCGCTGGCCGAAAGTACGGGCAGCAAGCTGCTCGACTCCAGAGGTACGCCAATAGCCTGTGATGACTTGCTTCTCATTCCAATCTTGCGGACGGGGGACAATGTGTTCGCTGAAGCCGTGCAGGGTGAGAGGTTGGCGGGAAAAAGTTTGAAGGGAGGAATCTGTCCATTGGGCAGGCGGCAGGCCAAAGTCCGTGTGACGCGCGTAGTTGATTTCCGAGCGCCACGAATTCCAAATGGCTTGAGTCACAGCCCAATGCGAGAACCAGTTTCCGATTCCTAAAAAAGAAAAACGGAATGGTAATAGCACAGATGGAAATTCGCGGGTGGGTGCAAGCGGCTGCAATAATGCGCGGACAGCAGGGATGCGCAGGCCTGCGGCAATGTGCGCGCCCCAAAGCGTGGGCAAGCCGTGAATGAGCAGGTCGGAGCCGCGGCAGGCTTCGGCAGCGCTGTGAAGCATGGTTCTGTAAATCGGGCGAGCCTGGCGGAGAAAGTTTTGTGTGGCGCGCATGGAGCGAATGAGGCTGCTGCCGATGGTGAGCGCAGATTGGTCGCCCTGTTCGATCATGAGATCGGAGGGATTGCCTTCAAAGGGCACGAAGGTGAGTTTGCTTTGTTGAACGAGATTTGCAAACCCAGACGAAGCGGCAATGCGGGCGTTGTAGCCTGCATCACGCAAGCCTTCACCGAGGGCAATGTAGGGAAGCACATCGCCGCGCGTGCCGCTGGTGAGGAGGGTGATGGTTTTGGCCATAATAAATTACGCCGCAAAAAACGCGGCTCCGCTCAGGATGTAGTTAAATTTTTTCAAAAACTAAAAAACGATACTCCACGATCTTCATATGCAGGCATTGCTGCAACGCCATGCTCCCCAGCATGGACGGGACAATGGCGTGTTTGATGGGAAGTTTCTCGCCGAGGAAGAGAAGTGTGCTGGCGAGAAGATCGGGCAGGTTGCGCAGGCGGAGATGAGGCGTGAGTTCTTCGTTCTTGTTTAGCTGAAGTTGGTTTTTATTTGCATAGGAAATGACCTGCTCAACAGTTCGCACACCGGGGACGTACCAACCGTCAATGTAGGCTTTGAGCCATTTGTTTTCATTTGCGGAGAACGGACGCGCTGCTTGATAATCGTCCACGAGGATGAGCTTGCCGCCTTTGTGCAAAAGACGGCTGGCTTCGGCAAAATATTTTTCAGGCTCAACGGCATGGCACACTGCTTCAACTGAATAGACCACATCGAGTGAATCGCTGGGCAATGGCACGGAAGTAAAATCGCCTTCGGCAAAGTTGATCTGTTCTTGCAGGCCGAGCTGCGCGGCGGAGTTACCCGCGAGTTTGGCTTGTACGGGGCTGAGGGTCAGTCCGAGCGCAGGGGCGGGGTTTTGCAAACGCGGATAAATGTAAAAGAGACTCGCACCGACGCCGCAGCCGAGATCTGCGATGCGGGCATTTGTTTGGGCAGCAGATTCGATCTCCGCTTTGATGAGCGCGTTCGAAGTATTGAGCGCATCTTCAATTGTCTTTGTGTCTTGCATCCACAAAGTGCGGTGGATGTTTTGCGCTTTTTTGCTTCCACTGAATTTCAGGAAGAGGTTTGTGTTTTCATCGTAATATGTGCGGACGGAATCGGTTGTAATAAGCATGAGGAAATTATACCCATCACGGTCACAAATTGCGCTTTTTTATAAGGCAGGAAACGCAATTTGTGACCGCGGGCATTATATAATAGAGCTGATGATTTCAATGCCCATGTGCCGCCTTATTCATAGGAGAAATTAATGTCCCACACTTCGTTTGCCACCACCACCCGTGGGCTGAATCGCGAACTACCGCCGATGCGTTTGTATGAGAAAGCCAAGAAGCTCGGAATTTGGAATCCCTCGGATATTGATTTTTCAAAAGATAAACAGGATTGGGCAGGCTTTATAGATGAAGAGAAGGATCTGTGTCTCTTGCTCCTGTCCATGTTCGTGGCGGGTGAGGAGGCGGTGACGCTTGATCTGCTTCCGCTCATTCAGGCGGTTGCTCAGGAAGGCCGCCTTGAAGAGGAAATGTATCTGACGACATTTCTTTTTGAGGAAGCCAAGCACACCGATTTCTTCCGCCGATTTATGGATGAGGTCGCCGAAGCAGGCGTGGACTTATCCCGTTACCACGGCGATAACTATCGACAACTTTTCTACGAAGCCTTGCCCGATGCGTTGAACGCGCTTCGCTCCGACCCGTCACCTGCCAGCCAGATACGGGCATCGGTTACCTATAACATGGTCGTTGAAGGTGTGCTTGCTGAGACAGGCTATCAAGCCTTCTTCACCATGCTCGAACGCAATAATCTGCTGCCCGGCTTACGCAAAGGAATTTCCTTGTTGAAGCAGGACGAGTCCCGCCATATTGCATATGGCGTTTATCTTTTGTCCCGTCTCATCGCGGAGCATCCGCAGGAATGGGATAATCTCCAAATGCAAATGAATACGCTGCTGCCCTCCGCCATCGGTGTGATCGGCGATGCGTTCGCGAGATATGAAGTTGTCCCATTTGGGTTGAAGGAAGAGGACTTCGTCAATTACGCGATGAGTCAATTTAGCAAACGCTTTGAGCGGTTGGAGAAAGCCAAAGGTGCGGGTTTGGATGAGATCAATAAAGTGGCTCTCGAAACCGAGGAGGCCTAAGCATGTCCATTAAACACTGGAAAATTCTCAATTCCCGCTACATCCATCCGCGATTTCGGTTGGATACGGTTGAGCTCCACAATGGGAATTTCCTGGAGGGGGGGTGGATGATGGCGAGAATCCAATGGATGGAGTGCAGGTTGCCACATTGTTTCATGCCCTCGCCCATATGAACCGCATCAATTAGAAAGGATTTTGTGAATCATGAATGTCAATTTTGGTTTAACAGCAGATGACTATGCCAAACATCGCGCGGGATTCCCCAATGCATTCTTCGAGCGTGTGTTCAACGCAGGTATTGTCAAAACAGGCGATTCGCTCGTTGACCTGGGAACTGGCACGGGTACGCTCGCGCGCGGATTCGCCAAGCGTGAATGTAATGTGATTGGCCTGGATATTTCCGCGCAACTGTTGGAGCAGGCAAAGGATTTAAGTGAAAAGGCAGGTTTGAATATTGAGTTCCGTTTTGCAAAAGCAGAATCAACTGGCCTGTCTGATGATTCTTTTGACGTTGTCAGCGCGGGGCAGTGCTGGCATTGGTTTGACCGTCCAGCCGCAGCGACAGAGGTAAGCCGTATTCTCAAGCCCAATGGACATGTTGTCATTGCGCACTTTGACTGGCTTCCTTTGAAGGATAATGTAGTGGATGCGACCGAAAAATTGATTCGAAAATACAACCCGAATTGGTACGAGACATCTGCCAATGGACTGGGTTTGTATCCGCAATGGCTGCGCGATCTTGGTGAGGCTGGCTTTTTAGATATCCAAACTTTCTCATTCGATGTGGATGTGCCTTATACCCACGAAGCCTGGCGCGGGCGGATTCGCGCGAGCGCCGGGGTGGGGGCGAGCCTGTCAGATGAGGATGTAAGTAGATTCGACTCGGAGC
>JBBSCM010000186.1:0-8168 GCA_038250295.1 Anaerolineales bacterium
ACCGTTTGCGTTGTTCGCAGGTGTTAAGTTGACTGAAGCGCTTTTTCATTTACGTCCCAAAGCTTTATGGCGGCTTGCCTTTGATAAAGATGAGCGTTACTTGAAGATCATGCGCGATTCAATGTTGGCGGGGATTCGCGTGATATTTGCCGAGATAGGGGAATTTTTCTTCCAAACAAAATTCACGTCAGCAGGGAGTATACAAATTATTCCAGGAGCCACTGCCCGGGACCCATTCGCCGAGACTTTGAAACACATATTATCTTGAATTCAATTCTTGAAGTTTTCCAAAAGCCTTTGATAAAGAGCTTCGGTTGCAGGTAATGGTTCCATATCCAATTCTTTGGAGAGCACGCGCTTCATCTCCTGGTATTGATTGATCAACCCCGCACGATCTCCCAATGCAGCATAGGCGCGCAAGACCTGACATTGCAGGTCTTCCTGCAGGTTGTCGACCCGCAACGCACGTTCAAGCAATTCAATGGAATGCGTATATCGTCGATGTGCATAGTGATGGTCTGCGAGTGCGCGCAACGAACCAAGATAAGCCTGAGTTAATCGTCTGCGTTCGGGGAAAACCCAATCGTAGTAAAAGTTTTGCAGGTATTCACCCCTGTATAGGTTTATAGCCTGTTCATAAAGCCGCGCAGTGGATTCGTCATCTGTGCTGGCTCGAGCTTTCGCAAGGGCGGAGTCAAATTCGTCCACATCAATCGTGAAGCGCGCAGCATCAATGCGATAATCGCCCGCTTCGACAAGAATTAATCGCGGGGAGTTTTCTCCAGTTTTCAAGGCGCTGCGTAAGCGTGAGAGCGCGGTATGAAAGGCGGTCAGACCTCGTCCGCCTTTTTCAGCCCAGATCGCGTCGAAGACACGGTCGGCCGGGATGCGTTCGCCGCGAAAAGTAATGAAGTATGCGAGCATATCCCTTGCCTTGGTGGAGACCCAGCGTTCTTGCGAGATCTCTTCATGCCCTGCAAAGACCTGAAAACTGCCAAAAGTTTTGATGTTGATCACAGTTTGATTCGCAATTGTGATCGTTGCTGGTTTCTTTTTGCCAGGTAAATTTTCAAGCACACGTTCCAAAAACGGACCTTTATAGCCTGCATCCACGAGCGCATTGCATACCACACGACTGCGCTCGCCCTGATCGATAAAAAGCTGGAAAGCCTTGGTGGGCTCGATCAATTCCAATGCTTTGCAGGCGTGATTAACGCCTGTTTCTTTTCGGTCTGAAACCAGGTGGATGTATGCAAGCCCAAAATATACCATGGCCAGAGGAATACGGAATTGGCGACGTTCGCCTGTTTCTGCCAAATCGCTAAAAAGATTTTCGGCGCGGTTTAATTCGTTGTTCTCCAAAGCCACATCCGCCAGCACACTTCGACAAACAAAAGCTTCGTAGGTATCCGGGCTGCCTGTATAAACCCACAACGCACCTTCGGCCAATTGCCAGGCTTCATCCACACGCCCCTGCCCATATAAGTTATAAGCCAGATAGCCTGTCGCCATTAATTGTTCGTACGAGGCTATGCCGAGCTGTTGAGCGAGCTCCACCGATTGACGCAATGCGGCTTCAGCGCGCGAGGTTTCTCCAAAACGAGTGAGCACATTACCGAGCGCGGTATAAGCGGCAGGCAATAATTCATTCAAATGCAAAGTTTGCGCGATCTCCAATCCACGCTCGGCGTAACGCAGGGCGGTTTCAAATTCGCGCCAGTATAAATGCGGTGTGACTAATAAGATACAGGCCTGCGCTGCGATAGGTGAAAGCTCCTCAGGCGCGAGGCGTAAAGCTTCCTGCGCATGTTTGGCAGCGGAGATTGGGTCGCCATGCCACCAGCAGATTTGACCGAGAGATTGAATAAAGGTCGCACGTGATAACGCGGATAGTCCATCTGACTTACGCGCTTCTTCAACGGCTTGCTCAGCCAGTTCCCGGCCGCGATCCATACTACTTAAAAAGCCAGTTGATTTTGCAAGCGCCATCAGGGCTTCGGCGCGCGCAGTGTAATCGTCTGGTGGCGCGGCTTGCAAGGCTTGTTCTGAAAGCGTTTCTGCCTGGCGATAATTTCCCTGCGCGCGGTGCACTTCGGCAAGTTTGGTCAACGCACGACTCATGCCGGATGTATTCTTCTGCGCTCCAAAATTGAAACGCGCATCTTCATACGATGTAATTGCCAACCCTGCTTCACCCAGCCTGCGGTGAGCGTTGCCGTTTTGAAGCAGCAACTCCGGGTTGGCGCGCAACGTTTCTGTGGGCAGCATGTTGAGATAGCGATGTAAAACTTCGACGCGGCCCCGTTCGACATAATCCGCGGCGAATACGGATGCTACTCGCGCTGCGGATTCGTGATCTTGCGCAGATATAAATTGAAGGAAGGCCGCTTCATATTCATGCTGCGATTCGTAATAGGCTCCCGCGCTTCTTTCCAAACCCTTGACCTGTTCGCCAGCCTCGCGGCGCAACCTGTTCTGTAGGAACTCCCGAAAGAGAAAGTGATATTGATACCAGCGTTGGTTTTCATCCAAACTTGTAAGGAACAAATTCTCGCGTTCCAATTCTTCGAGCATATCCTGTGAATTATTTATACCTACAACCGCATTACAGGAAGCCGCATCTATTTGAGAGAGGATGGATGTTTGCAGCAGGAAGGATTGCCGCGCTTCGGGTTGACGGCGAAAAACTTCTTCAGCGAGATATTCAAAAACAAAACGATTCGAACCACTTAATGAGGTCACAATCTCACGCGCCGATTCGGCGTTTTGGCCTGCCAGTGAACTGCGTACGATCTGTAAAGCCGCGGCCCAGCCCTCCGTTTTTTGGCTGAGAGCGCTCAAACTTTCAGAAGAGAGATCGGGAACTTCACGTCGGAGAAGAGTTGCCACTTCGTCATCATTGAAGCGCAGATCATTGGCGCGTAATTCTGATAATAACCCTCGGGCGCGCAAACGCGCCAATGCAAGCGGCGGGTCTGTGCGGGTGGAAATGATTAAGTGCAGGGAGGGTGGCGCGTTTTCCAATAAATAGTCTAATAACTGGTGAACAATCGGACTGGCAACAAAGTGATAATCTTCAAGAATAATAAGCAGTGTATCGGTGATCTGTTCGGAAAGTTCATTGATCAAGACAGTGAGCACACGCCGCGAGTCCACGCCTGATTCGGCACTGTTAAGCAGTGACTGTGCATTTTGCCCAATCTTGTTCGATTTTTTATTTGCTGTCTGTATGCGGTGAATTGACTCGATCAAGTGAGTCAGAAAAACTGTCGGGTCAGAATCAGATGCTTCGAGCTGATACCAGGCTGCGGGTCCAGAATGAGCGTTGAAAAAATCGGCAAGCAGGGTGGTTTTGCCATATCCAGGTGGTGCAGATATCAGCGTGAGTCGTTGTCCCATGTGACTATCCAGCCATTGAATTAAATGAGGTCGCGGCAGGTAGCCTGCACTGGGAGGCGGTGTAAATTTTGTGTTTAGAAGCGGGGAGGGTTTCATCCGCTGGCAATTATATCCGCTAATGGTTTGCAAACTTTCTGCAAACTCGCTGTGATAGGATTATTCAAATTACCCAACCAAAGAGGAGAACCTATGAAAAGAAATCTGTTTGTATTGTCTCTGCTCGTGTTGTTTGCATTGCTTGTGACTGCCTGCGGACCTGCAGCAACGGAAGCACCTGCTGCAGCCACCGAGGCCCCAGCCGCCGCGACTGAAGCGCCTGCTGCAACCGAAGCTCCAGCGGCTGGCCCTGTAGTGTTGAAGATCGCGTATTCTTCGACCATTGATACCTGGGATCCGATCGCCTCTTTCTCAACAGAAGCAGCCTATCTGCCCAATGTGTATGAAACGCTGCTGAAGATCAACAAGCCAGGCTCCGCTGAGACATACACCCCAGTGCTTGCTGAAAGCTGGTCGGTCAGCGACGATAATAAGTCCTACACATTCAAACTTCGTTCTGGTGTTAAGTTCCATGATGGCGAGCCGATGAATGCAGCTGCTGTGAAGGCTTCCATTGACGCGGTCAAAGATCATGGCGGCGCTGGCTTTATCTGGTGGTCAGTGGACAATGTGGAAGTTGTAGATGATCTAACTGTTAAGTTCAACCTGAGCACCCCCCAGCCGATTGACCTGATCGCTTCGTCCATGTATGCCGCGTATATCGTCAGCCCGAAGGCGCTTGAAGCTTTCGCCGCCGATGAGAACTTCTGGGCCGATGGTAAGAGCTACGGCACAGGCCCTTACATGGTTGAATCCTATACCCCCGATGTCGAAGCTGTTTTCACACAGAACACGGAATATTGGGGCGGCTGGGAAGCGGGTCAATATGAAAAAGTTGTCGCTTCTCTCGTACCTGAAGCCACCACCCGTCAGCAAATGCTCGAAGGCGGCGAAGTAGACCTCGCTGAGCGCTTGCCGAATGAAAATCTCGACACATTCAAGAACGACCCCAATTACACAGTATTCACCGAACCTTCATTCTTCAATTATGTTGGCATCTTCAATACATTGCGCGCTCCATTGGATGACGTAAAAGTTCGTCAGGCGCTTTCCTATGCCATTCCATATCAGGACATCATCAACATCGGCGCAAGCGGACTCGGCACACAAAGCTTTGGCCCAGTGCCTGCTGGCGTGTACCCATGGGATGACAGTGTCGGTCAATACACCTATGATCTCGAAAAAGCCAAAACACTTTTAGCCGAAGCAGGTCACGAAGGCGGCGGGTTTAGCCTCAAGTTGACTTATACAGCCTCCAACGCATCAGAGGAAGCATTCGCGCCGTTGATTAAAGATTCCTTCAAGGAAATTGGCGTGGATGTAACCATCGAAGCCCTTTCCCTCGGCGAGCAGTTAAAACTCGCGCGCTCAGGCAAAGACGCCCAGGATATGACCTTGTTGCTTTACTGGCCTGCCTACGCAGATGCCGCCGCGGATAACTTGTGGTCCTTGTTCTATTACACCGAGAAGCCATCCTGGAACCTCTCCTATTGGAACAGCGCTGAATACAACGCCCTATGGGATGAAGGCAGCGCCTTGAGCGGCACAGATTTCGCAGCCTCAAAAGACAAGTATGTTGAAGCCGTAAAATTACTTGTTGATGAAGCTCCGGGCGTCTACCTCTACGATACCAAAGCTGTCTACGTCATCCCAAACACCATCAGCGGCTTTGAGTACAATCTCAACTATCCGTTCTGGCATTTCGATTATTACACCTTACGAGCCGCCAAGTAACTCGTTTTCTTCTCCTTAGTTTGAATTCCCCTTTCTGTTTTCGGCAGAAAGGGGAATTCATCAAGCCCAATGCGTATCTTCGAATTCATCTTCCGCCGTTTACTCACAGCCCTATTCGTATTGGTCGGCGTTTCGATCATCACGTTTTCCATTTCACACGTGGTTCCGTCGGACCCTGCCGCTCTTTACCTTGGGTCAACTAAGGCGCGCCCGGAAGACCTTGAACGCATCCGCATAAAATTGGGACTCGACCGTCCGCTCCCTGTGCAATATGCGATCTATATGCGCGATCTTTTGCATGGTGACCTCGGCACTTCCATTGCTACAAAACGTCCTGTGCTGCAAGAACTTTCCAGTCGCCTGCCCGCCACACTTGAGTTGCTCTTTGTAGGAATGTTCATCGCCATATTGATCGGCGTCCCGCTGGGTGTGGTCAGTGCGCGCTGGCAAGGCACATGGGCGGATGTTTTTGTCCGCATCATTTCCATCGTCGGCGTCTCAATGCCCGCCTTCTATCTTGGATTATTGATGCAGATCGTTTTTTTTCGTAACCTGCAATTATTTCCCCTTTCAGGACGTGTGGATTCGGACCTGAGATTTACAAGCCCCATTGACCCCATCACATCTTTCTTCCTGATCGATTCATTCTTAACTTTGAACTGGGCAGCTCTTAAGGATGTTTTCCTGCACCTTGTCCTTCCCGCCTTCACCCTTGCAGCTTATCCAATTGGATTAATCGCGCGCATGAACCGCGCCGCCATGCTTGAAGTACTCGGACAGGATTACATCCGCACCGCCCGCGCCTATGGAATTCGACAATGGATCATTACCTATTGGTACGCATTGAAGAATGCCATCAGTCCCACACTGACAGTCATTGGTTTGACCGTAGCCTATGCTTTGACAGGCACATTCTTTGTTGAAGTTATTTTCAATTGGCCCGGGCTTGGCTTGTTCACCGTCCGTTCGTTATTGGCTTTGGATTACCCCGCCATCATGGGCATGACCCTGCTCGGCGCAAGCGGGTACGTCATTATCAACCTGATCGTTGACCTGTTGCAAACGGCGATAGACCCTCGCATTCGTCTAAAGTGAACCCTGCATGAATATACCCGCTCCTACAATCACGGAATCGCAAAACACGCGCACGATACGGCATGTGGTTAATGTCATCGCGCGTGATCCGCTGGCATTGATCAGCACAATTATTATTCTTTTATTTATTCTCATTGCAATCTTCGCTCCGATCGTAGCGCCTTACCCAGAACAAGGACAGGGACGGACCAATGCGCCTGACACCATGCATCCGCCTTCTGAAAAATATCTACTCGGCGCAGACAGATTGGGACGCGATATTTTGAGTCGGATCATTTATGGCGCACGACCTGCGTTGGTGGTTCCCATCGGCGTGGTTTTGTTTGCTGTGCTCATCGGCGCACCGCTCGGGGCATTGGCTGGCTACAAAGGCGGCTGGGTAGATGAAGTCATCATGCGCATCGCCGACTTATTCCTTGCCTTCCCGTCTTTACTTTTGGCAATGGCAATCGCCGCCTCCATTGGCCGCGGATTGGATAAAGCCGCGATCGCGCTCGTCATTTCGTGGTGGCCATGGTACACACGCATTGCACGCGGAGCGGCGGTCAGTCTCAAGGAGCAATATTTTGTTGAGGCCGCGCAGGCAATCGGCGTGCGCGACTCGGTCATCATCTTTAGGCATATTTTGCCTAATACAATTTCACCGATTCTCGTGCAGGCAACAGTAGACTTGGGAACAGTCATCCTTGCCATGGGCGGGCTGGCGTTTATTGGGCTGGGTACACAACCGCCATCACCCGATTGGGGCTTAATGATCAGCGAAGGCCGTACTTTTATTTTGGATCAATGGTGGATCGCCACCTTCCCCGGCATTGCGATCTTCATAGTTGTGCTTGCATTCAACCTGCTTGGCGATACCTTGCGCGACATCTTCGACCCGAGGCAATATAAATGAACTATTTATTGTCCGTCAATAATCTGGCAATTGATTTCAAAACTGCGCGCGGAGTGCATAAGGCACTGCATAATGTTTCGTTTGATGTGAAACGCGGCGAGATATTTGGCATTGTCGGTGAGACGGGTTGCGGCAAGACCATCACAGGCTTGTCCATCTTAAGACTCCTGCCCAAGTCTGCAACCATACGCGGCGAGATCATGTTCGAGGATAGGAATTTGCTTGACCTGTCAGAACTTGAAATGAACACTGTGCGCGGCGGACGAATTTCGATGATCTTTCAAGACCCAACTTCATCGTTGAACCCGGTCTTTACCATTGGCGAGCAGATCACACGTGTGGTCCGGCAGCATTTAAAGCTCGATAAAAAAGAGGCGCAGATTCAGGCGGAAGAAAGTCTCGATGCGGTCGGTTTACCCGATGTGAGACGCGCGATGACATCGTATCCTCATCAACTTTCCGGCGGACAACAGCAGCGCGTAATGATTGCAATGGCATTGGCTTGCCGTCCTTCATTATTGATCGCAGATGAACCCACCACGGCGTTGGATGTCACAATTCAGGCGCAGATATTGAATTTACTGCGTGACCTGCAAAAGAAATTTGATCTGTCGATTGTTTTGATCACACATAACCTCGGGGTTGTGGCGCAAGTCTGTGACCGCATGGCTGTGTTATACGCGGGCGGTGTTGTCGAAATTTCCCCAACTTATTTTGTTTACGAAAAACCTCATCATCCATATAGCAAAGGATTATTAGCCGCTATCCCTCGCCCCGGTTTGCGCGGACAAAGGATGGCGGCTATTCCTGGCACAGTGCCATCCAACCCCGGTGAGGTGATCGGGTGTCCTTTTGCGCCTCGTTGTGCGAATGTGTTTGACCGTTGTTTGAAGGAAAAGCCTTCCTTGGTATCTGTGGGCGAATCTCATCAAAGTGCCTGTTTCTTGCC
>JBBSCM010000187.1:0-8130 GCA_038250295.1 Anaerolineales bacterium
CGATTAAGAGAAGCCCTACAGGATGCCAATCTCTGGCGCGTGCTTGGCGTTGAATCAATTCCACTCGACGAAAATGCATTAGGCCGTATTACCGCCGAGCCGGTCTGGGCTGAAATTTCATCGCCGCATTATCACGCCTCCGCCATGGACGGCTTCGCCCTGCGCTCGATTTCCACCAACGGCGCCATGCCCTCCGCTCCCATCACTTTATTCATCGGTCCCGAGGTCCAATACGTAGACACGGGTGATCCGCTCCCTGAGTGGGCGAACGCAGTTATTCCCATAGAGAATGTTGAGTCGCTTGATGAGCAGGATCAGATCACGAAAGATATTCGCAGTCCAAAATCCATTCGCATTCGTGCGGCTGTCGCCCCGTGGAGTCATGTCCGACCACTTGGGGAGGATATTGTTGCGACTCAACTTGTCTTGCCTGCGGGACATATTCTTCGCCCAGTGGATTTAGGCGCGGTTGCTGCGTCTGGACATCAGAACATTCGCGTCGCGCGTAAGCCGAAGGTTGCCATTTTGCCAACAGGCAGTGAGCTAGTCCCGATCGGATCCAAACTAAAATCTGGTGACATCCTCGAATACAACTCACTCGTGATGGCGGCGCAGATCAAGTCCATGGGCGGTGAGCCGACTCGTTATCCGATCACAAAGGATAATTTTGATTCTATCTGCGAGCGCGTGTTGGAAGCCGCTCAAACGCATGACCTGGTTTTATTAAACGCAGGCTCCTCTGCAGGCGCAGAAGATTTCTCATCAAAGGTTGTTGAGAAATTAGGTCAATTACTTGTGCATGGAGTCGCAGTGAGACCGGGCCATCCTGTCATTCTCGGCGTCATTGCGAGGGGCGAAGCGACAACACTTGTACCGCACGCAAGTGCAGGTGAGCAATCCCCGACTCAAGAGGAGATTGCTTCGGGTAAGATCGCCCCTCGCAATGACGTGCCCATCATTGGTGTTCCCGGTTATCCCGTCTCCGCTGCATTAACCATAGATATTTTCGTCGAACCTATCATCGCCAAATGGCTTGGGCGGCCTGCGCTTGAATTACCTACTGAAATGGCAACGCTCACCCGCAAACTTGTCTCGCCTGCGGGAGATGATGACTATGTAAGAGTTGCAGTTGGTAAAGTAGGAGATAAACTTCTCGCCGCACCGTTATCGCGCGGGGCGGGAGTCATCACATCGCTTGTGCAGGCGGATGGGTTGGCGTTACTCCCGAGCGGAGTACAAGGCATGGATGCAGGTGAGCAAGTCAAAGTCCATTTGTATCGCAGCAAATCTGAAATTGAAAAGACGATTTTCTGTATTGGCTCACATGACATGACCCTCGACCTGCTCGCGCAGTTTCTGGCAGAGCATCATCGCAGACTGGCCTCTGCCAATGTTGGTTCGCAAGGCGGACTTGTCGCATTGCGGCGCGGTGAAGCTCATATGGCGGGGTCGCATTTGCTGGATCCAAGCGATGGTTCATATAATATTTCATATATCCGTCAATACATGCCGAATATTCCTGTGAAAGTAGTCGCGTTGGTTGGGCGAGATCAAGGGTTGATCGTTAAGAGAGGAAACCCAAAGGGAGTTAAAAGTTTGGAAGACCTCAGCAGTTTCGAGCGCAGTCCGAAGCGCGAAATCCAGTTTGTGAATCGGCAACGCGGAGCAGGCACACGCGTCCTGTTGGATTATCATCTAAATTTAATGGGGATACCTGATGATTCCATCCTCGGATATACTCAGGAAGAATATACACATCTCGGGGTTGCCGCAGCAATTGCGTCGGGCCGCGCAGATTGCGGGCTTGGAATTGCCGCCGCCGCGCAGGCTTTGGATTTGGATTTCATCCCGCTGTTTCGAGAGCGTTACGATCTGATTTTTCCAATAGTACATGCAGGAAGTGATTTGCTTGCGCCTCTTTTTGAACTTTTAGCCGGGCGCAGTTTTCGAGATTCTGTATCGAAATTAACAGGCTACGATGTATCGGTGATGGGTAAAATAATTCTGGAGGACTAAAGAAATGGACAGTGTACTTATGGAAGGTTTAATTATTGACGATAACCGTCAGACAGCAGATGCATTACAACAAATGCTGGGAATTTTGGATTTACCCGCGCGCGTTGCTTATGGTTCAAGCCCGGCGATGTCTGTGCTCGGAAGCCTGATACCGCGCTTTGTATGTTTGGATATTAATATGCCCGGCGTGGATGGATCGGAAGTGCTGGCTTATATCCGCCGTGAACCTCGTTTAATGAAAGTGCCAGTAATCGTGATCACATCAGACGACCAGCCCGAGACGCGCCAACAAGTATTAAAGGGAGGCGCGCAGGCCATGCTGGTCAAACCTGCAACCATCGATGCTTTGGAAGCTGCTTTTAAAAAAGCGGGGATTTTATCTTGAAAAAAAACAGCGGATGCTTAGCATCCGCTGTTTTTTTATGGTTTGGGCCAGGGGATATCAACAGGCTCAGAATATCCATGTTTTTCTACAGTATAGAGCTGACCATATGAAGGTGCCGAACAACCCTTCTCGTCTTTAACTGTGTAGTCTGTACTGAATTGATCGGAATAGGAGAATGTCCACCAGAGCAGAAATCCATTCTGACAAACGAATGCTTCGATAAAATAGCCGCGGTCCTTGTCGGTGGTCATCTTCACTTGATCCCAACTGACCGTCACTTCATCTCCATCTCGCACAGCGAATACATTGTAAGGCGGGCCGTATAAATTACTGCCAATGGATTGCAGGTTTGGAGTGATCTTGTTGATCCCGCTAATATCACCAACCAGATCCACAACTGATGGGGCAGCCCAGCAAAAATAGTTGAGTTTATCGAATTTGATATAAAGCCAGTTGCTGTACAAGGCTCGTCCGCGCACGCTGCCTGCATCACCGGGATACAAGTCCGCGGCATGCAGGTAGGCAACGGCAGGACCATAGCGGCAGTGAGCCTGTTTATTTACAGTTACGGTTGGAAATGAAAATGTAGGCGTGGCCGTGATGGTTGGGGTTAATGTAATAGTAGGCGTAAAAGTGATTGTTGGTGTCTCAGTAACCGTTGGCGTGGACGTTAATGAGGGCGTCTCTGTTGCGGTGGGTATGCCAACTGTGGGGGTTGCTGTTGGAGCTTGAGACGGCAAACTGCACGCAAGAACGGCAAACAGGCAAACCAAATAACCATAGTGTTGTTTTCTCATTTGAAATTCTCCAATAAGGTGACAATATTTGTGCCAAGCGCCTCGTTGGCATAGCCGCCTTCCATAACGATAACGGTTGGAAGGCCAGGCGCGGCAATTCTCTTCCCTATTTCTGAAAAACCATTTTGTGTTACTTTGAATGTGCCAAGCGGATCGCCGCTAAAAGTATCCATGCCGGCGGAGACAACTACATGGTTTGGCGCGAATCGTTTTATCATCGTCAATGCTTCATCAAGCGCGGATAAATATTTCGCATCGTCCGTGTCTTTCTGTAGCGGAAAATTGCGATGAAAGCCCAGACCCTCATCTTTGCCCCTCTCATCAGCAAAACCGATGAAGTACGGATATTCGTAATCAGGATCGCCATGAATCGAAATGGTTAGTACGTCGTTTCGTTTGTAAAAAATATCCTGAGTTCCGTTGCCTGCATGATAGTCAATATCAAGCAATGCCACTTTGCCTTTTGATGAAAGCCAGTTTGCGGCAACTGACGCGTTGTTGATAAAACAATATCCGCCTGCGTAATCTCTGCCGGCGTGATGGCCCGGGGGACGGCATAAAGCAAATGCCGACGATGGACGATTGACCGCTGACGATGAAATTAATTCCGCCGCACTTAACGCACAATTGGCCGAGGCCAGCGCTGCCGCATAAGTTCCCTCCACGATGCAGGCAGATAAATCCATCATATAGTAACCACCCCTGCCATGTAAAGAACCTGGTACACGCGCTGTCCTTCGCAATGCAAATGTCGCCGGTAGGAAGGCGTGAGTCTCCGGTGCCTCGGCAAGCGTCGGATCGTAGACCAGCCACTCGCTCCAGCACGAAGCGAGAAAGGCGAGATAATTTTTATCGTGTACCGCAAGAATTGGATCGAGTCCAAAATCTGTCGGCTCAACAAATTCCGCCCACTCTGTTTTTTTGAGCGCAGTCAGGATCCGATCCATGCGGTCTGGGTTTTCAAAATAAGGCACGCGTTTGCCGCCGTCAAAAAGTTCAAAGGGCGGATAATGTTTGCGATGGGTCTCGGAATAATATATTTTCATGGTAAGACAATTTTACCCGCAAGCGTCTCAGATGATGGAGAAACCATGGAACTATTTGAAGCAATAAAAACCAGACATTCTGTTAACAAAGTAAAAGCGGATGCAGTGCCGCGTGATGTGATCGAAAAAATATTGGATGCAGGTAATCAGGCCCCGAATCATTACAAAGTGAGGCCCTGGCGTTTTATCGTTTTGACAGGCAACGCGCGTAATAGACTCGGCGATGTAATGGCCGCTTCCTTTGCGGACCGTAATCCTGATCTGCCGCTTGAAGGTTTGGACAAAACTCGGGCAATGCCGCTCCGCGCTCCCGTGTTGATCGCGGTGGGTGTGGATAAACCTGTTGAAGCAAAAGTGCTCGAAATTGAAAATATTTTAGCAGTCTCCGCTGCATGTCAAAACATTTTGCTTGCCGCCCAAGCATTGGGACTCGGCACGAAGTGGCGCACAGGCGATTGGGCGCGTGATGCAAAGGTGAAGGAATTTTTGGGTTTGGCCGCAGATCAGTTGATTGCAGGGTTTATCTATATTGGGTATCCTGAGTCGATAGGTGAGTCTAAGCCCAGACCCTCGTTTGAAGATCGAGTAGTTTGGATGGAATAGGGAAAGACGAAAAAGCATTGTCTGCCGCCGGATAGTAGGGCCTCGTCGGTACTATTTGTATTTTTTCCCTAATTCATCAGTCAAAAGTAATTTTATGAAATTCTCCTCTCAGTTGGTACTATAATCCAGCATAGATAGTAATAATCTATACGGAGAGTTTGTATGTCCACATTTCAAAATATGCCAATCAAAAGAATAGCGATCAGCACCGGGGGAGGCGATGCCCCGGGCTTGAACGCTGTCATTCGCGCGGCGGCGCTTTCTGCGATCCTGCGCGGCTGGGAAGTGTACGGCGTCCGCGACGGTTTTCATGGGATCTTGTTGCCGGAAGAATACCCGGATGGTGGGTTTATTCCGCTTACACGCGAAAGAGTCAGCGGAATTACCCATTTGGGCGGCACCATTCTGGGAACCAGCAATCGCAACAATCCGCTCAGGTATCCCATTACACGTGCTGATGGAAGTATCGAAGAAGTGGATCGCACGGATGAGATCGTGCGGGGATTCCGCCTGCATCATATTGATGCGTTGATCACTGTCGGCGGAGATGGCTCACTCGCGATTGCAAGCGTTTTGGCGAAAAAAGGATTGCGTCTGATATCGGTGCCCAAGACGATTGACAACGATCTCGATAAGACCGATGTTACCTTCGGTTTTGATACTGCTGTCGGCTTTGCCACTGAGGCGCTTGACCGCCTGCATTCAACCGCGGCCTCTCATGGGCGGGTCATGGTTGTAGAGGTGATGGGACGCTATGCCGGTTGGATCGCTCTGCACTCGGGCGTGGCTGGCTCTGCCGATGTGATCCTGATCCCTGAAAACCCCTACGACATTCACAAAGTCATTGACAAAATCAAGGAACGCGAGGCGCGCGGTAACAAATTCACCATCGTGGTAGTGGCTGAAGGCGCCTCGCCAGTTGGCGGCGTGCTAACCGTAGTGGAACATGAAGCCGGCCGCGCTGAACGTTTGGGCGGTATCGGTGAAAAAGTAGCGGCTGAAATCCATGCCATTTCAGGAAAAGAAACGCGCGTAGTTGTGCTCGGGCATTTACTGCGCGGCGGCTCTCCGACCTCGTTTGACCGTCTGACTGCCCTGCGTTTCGGCGCAGCTGCAGTGCGCGGATTGGAAGAAGGGCAGTTCGGTGTTATGGTCGCTCTCGACCCGCCGCAGGTCAAATACGTGCCCATTGAAGAGGCCATGGGCAAAATGAAAATGGTGCCAATGGATTCGGATATCGTTCTGACCGCCCAGGATCTGGGAATTTCGTTCGGCTAACCCCGATTTTGATTGCATTAGACAACAATCCCGACTCTCTGGCGAGTCGGGATTTGACCTCTTGCAAAAGTCAGAAAATATTAATCACAGGAGTGCAAAAGTTCTACTTTTGCGGTTCGGAAGTAGAACTTCCGAATTCCAGAAGACACTTATGCAAGAGGTCTATTGTTGTTTTATGGAGCTGGCTGTTGAGGTTTTGGCGGGTCGACGGGCAGTTGTAAATAAAATGTACTGCCGCGGTAGTTGGCTTCATCATGACCTGAACTTTCCACCCAGGCTTTGCCGCCATGCGCCCGTGCCACACCGCGCACGATTGCCAGGCCTAAACCTGGCCCGCCGCCTTTGAAAGTTGTTTTCCCCGATGAATGGATTGTCACATCGCCAACTTGATAAAATTTTTCAAATACAAGAGCATGATGCTCAGCGTCCAACCCGATGCCTGTGTCTTTGACAGTAATCTCAACGCTGGGAGTATTGTTTTCCATTGTGATCACGCGCGAACGCAAAACCACCTTGCCGTCATCCGGGGTGTATTTGATGGCGTTCACGATCAGATGATACAGAGCTTTCTGAATCAAAGTGGGGTCGCCGTTAATGTTAGGCGTGTCTTCATCCTGCTCGATCACTATTTCGATATTTCGTTCTTGAGCGGCTTTGGCAAAATCATGCGCTATATCAAGAATCACCCTCTTCAAAGGCACTGGAACGGCGTGGAGTTTTAATGTCTCATTGTCGATACGGGTCACATCCAGCATGGTGTTGACCACTTCGTGCATACGGTCAGCGCCCTTATTAATTCCATCCATCACTTCGCCGAGCGCGGCGTTTGCTTTAATTTCAGGGAAGGATCGCAAAACGTTGGCGTACCCTTTGAGGACGGTCAACGGGGTGCGGAGTTCGTGCGCAGCCACCTGAATGAACTCCAATTTGTTGCGGTCCAATTGCCGTAATACCTTGTTGGTGTTTTGCAGGTGCTGAATCGCCATTTGATCGTTTTCCCTCATGCGGTCCAGCGTGGTGCGGATAATATTGATCGCCATGCTGGGACTTCGGCTGAGCATGGTCTCAAAATCTTTTTTGTCCATCTCCAGCACTGTGCAATCTGTTGTGGTGCGGACAGTTGCCGCACGCGGAGCATTTTGGATCAGCGCCATTTCACCGATCAGGTCGCCTTTGCCTGCAATACGCAAAACGCGTTCACCTTCCTGTTCACTGATGTTCTTGCTAATGACAGCATGGCCTTCGGCAATAATGTAAAAGACCTCCTCGTCAGCGCCTTCCCGGCATAATACATGTTCGGGGGGATATGTGCGAATATCCGTCAGAGCCGCCATCTCCCGCAGTTCATCATCGGCCAGCTTGTTAAATGCCAGACGCAAAAGTGATATTTTGTCGAAAGGCTCTGTCACGCTCATGTCGATAGTATAACCGTGACCTGGGATAATGATAATTGCTCTTGAGTAATAAATTGCCGCAGAGTCCCTCCTTGAAATGCGCCGCATTTGGCGAGGAAATAACATTACCGCCGAGTCAACGCGACCTCGGCGGTAATAATTCCATGCTTGGTATTTATGTCTATTCGCTGGGTACGATGAGCATCATCACCAAATAGACCAGGATGCCCGGTACGCCGCCGGGGATCAGCGCAAGCAGGAAAGCCAGGCGAAACCAGAAAGTACTTACGCCGAAGAATTCAGCCAATCCGCCGCATACGCCAGCCACCATGCGATTATTGCGTGAGCGTCGTAAAGCTTGTCGTTGAGTTGTCATTTGAACCTCCAAATTCAAGTAGTGTTATCAAGATATACGCACGTTTTTGAAAATGGATGCAAGTTGCCTGCTCTTCGTCCTGAGCGGAGCCGCACGCACTTTGCGGCGTAGTCGAAGGACAATTTATTAACTCACCTTACGCGATTCGGTTTCATCCTACATAGGTACCGCGACATTTATGTCGCTCTTGAGTGAAAGGCGACATAAATGTCGCGGTACAGTATATGAGCAGACA
>JBBSCM010000188.1:0-8125 GCA_038250295.1 Anaerolineales bacterium
CTCTCCATTCAAACCATCACTTACTTTGTCCCATTCGGCGGACTGCTTCGTAACCTTCATTTTTGGTCGGCGCAGCTTTTTATCATCGTCAGCGCAGTTCATTTGATGCGGGTTGTTTTCACTGGTGCGTATGCTCCGCCGTGCTCAAATTTGGCGAACTTGCAGTCGCAGGCGATCTCGGCTATCTCTTCACCAGTGGCATAATGAGCATCCTCTTCTGGGCTGAAATTCTCATCGGCGTGGTTACACCCATCATATGGTTCTCCATCAAAAAGAATCGTACAAGCCCAAACGGTCTGCTCACTGGCGCGATCATCGTCCTGCTCGGGATGATCCTCAATCGCTTCAACGTCAGTTGGTTTGCAGTGAAGCATCCCGACCCGATGTTCTACCTCCCAACCCTCATGAGCAACGTGAGCTACTTCCCGACCCTGCCTGAAGTTGCAGTCTCCATTGGGATTTTCGCGGCAGGCATCCTCGCCTTTGGACTCGCCGCAAAATATCTCCCTGTTTTTGAAGATGAGGAAGAAATCCATCATCAACAAGCCTGAAAATACGTCAAAGGCAAAAGAAAAGCTCTTTGAACCAGCGTCATCTGATTTAAAACTCCTCAAGCCCATCGCGGCAACGAAAGATATTCACCGCGATCGTGCTTGGAAATATTCTGGAATCATTTTTGGGGAAAGTGCCAGTTTATACACATCAAAACAGTAAAATATTTGCATTTCTACGCAAAACGTACTATAATATTAGTACAAACTTGATTGCGGAGAGTTTTTTATGGCGAACGATAGAAGCTCGGGAGAAACAGCATCACCTCTAAAAAGTGGGAGCTTGGAAGATAACGACTCCTTTATCGAAGCATTGGAAGCTAATGGAATCAGCGTGGGGAAACGCTTGCGAGAGATTCGAACTCTTCGAGGACTATCCTTGAAATCGCTGGCGGGGATGAGCGGGTTAAATATCAACACCCTTAGCCTGATAGAAAACGAACGCACATCCCCCAGTGTGAGCACACTACAACAATTGGCGCAAAGCCTGCAAGTGTCCATCACTGAGTTCTTCGAGAACAACCATGGAAGTAAGGAAATCATTCACCAGAAACAGGGACAGCGCCCTCGCGTTTCTTTTGAACACAGCGCGATGGAGGATCTTGCGGCTGGGATGCCGCACTTTGGCGCCGAACCCCTGATCGTGACTTTGAATCCCGGCGCTGACAGCGGGAAAAACCCCATTGTGCATACTGGTCGTGAATTTGTCTACTGTATTGACGGACATGTGACCTATATAGTAAAAAGTCAAAAGTATTTGCTGGATCCGGGTGATAGTTTGGTATTCGAAGCATATCTGCCGCATCAATGGAAAAATTCCGATTCTGCGCCGTCGCATATATTGCTTGTTCTCTGCCCTATGGATGTCCGTGATAGTCCAACGGAGCGTCATTTCTTGAAGTAGGCTTTGTTAAGGAGGTATGGTATGAAAGGAAAAAAATTACTTTTCCTGTACCTGTTAATGGCACTGGCATGCGCCATCCCTTTATTCACACTTCTTGTTATTATTTCCCAAAGGGAAGCGGCTATCTACGGGTCCTTTTTTATGGAATTCATCACGCCAACCCTGCTTCTTAGCCTGGCGCTGATACTCTATTTTATACACAAGGCGCAAGCCGCCTAATCGTTCAAGTCAAACGGAGAAACCAATGAAAATCGCAATCGTTACAGATAATGAAAAGACCATCAGCCAGCACTTTGGCCGCGCATCATACTATATGGTTGTCACCATCGAAGATGGAAAGATCATCAACCGCGAGATGCGTGAAAAAATGGGGCATGCCCAATTCCAGGGAGAACATCACGAAGATCATCATCATGAAGACGGCGAAAAGCATGGCTATGGAGTTGCCGCCGACAATCGGCATGGACGCATGGCCGAAACGATCACCGACTGTGAGGTCGTGATATGCCGCGGGATGGGCATGGGCGCCTACGAAAACATGAAAGCGCGTAATATCCGTCCTGTGGTCACTGATATCGCCGATATTGATGAAGCTATTCTGGCCTATGCAAGCGGGCAGATCGTTGATCACGTCGAAAAACTGCATTAGTTGGAAAGGAGATACTATGACAGAAACTATTGGATGCGCCCGTGTGACAGGCGCAGTAATAAGTGAAAAGCCCTCTTCAGCAACTGAATCACATCCATCTGATTTTCCTACTCAAAAGGAGATTGTTATGACTGCTCGCGTTGGGCAAAAAGCCCCCGATTTTACTGCCCCTGCTTACCACAAGGGTGGTTTTGGACCCGTCAAACTATCCGATTTTGCTGGCAAGTGGGTGCTGCTATGCTTCTACCCAGGTGATTTCACTTTTGTCTGAGCAACCGAAGTATCGGCGGTCGCCGATAAATATCAAGTGTTGCAGGAGTTGGGCGTTGAAGTGATTTCAGTTAGTGTGGACAGCCACTTCGTCCACAAGATGTGGAATGATCACGAACTGGTCAAGATGGTCAATGGCGGAATCCCCTTCCATATGGCTTCCGATCAGGCTGGGAATGTGGGGCGCGCGTATGGGGTCTGGGATGAGACTCAGGGCATTGAATTGCGCGGACGCTTCATCATCGACCCCGACGGTTTGATTCAGGCAATGGAAGTGATGACTCCGCCGGTGGGTCGTAAACTGGGCGAGACCATCCGCCAGATTCAAGCCTTCCAACATGTGCGCGCTTCGGGTGGCAAGGAAGCCACTCCTGCCGGTTGGGAACCTGGCAAGCTCACCCTTAAACCCGGACCAGATCTGGTCGGCAAAGTTTGGGAAGTGTGGAAACCAGAGATGGAATAGAAATTGGATCTTTTTACGAGGGCTCCCTTGTGGAGCCCTTCAAGAATATTTAGGAGACAAAATGAATACCCAATTATTACGCAACCGTTTTAGAAAGGCGCAAGGACAAGGCCGCGGTGGACATGGTCAAGGTCAGGGCGGAGGTGGGCGTGGAAGAGGCAATAAACCCAATTCCGGCCCCGGCGGAAATTGCATCTGCCCAAAATGCGGGCATAAAGAGCCGCACGTAGCCGGTCAACGCTGTCTTGACCGGGCTTGTCCCAAGTGTGGGACAAAGATGACCCGCGAGTGAGTATCATGTAATCCATCTCAACTTGCATCATTGTTTCATCGAAGCCGCAGTCATGTCAGATGTTGACCCTGCGAAGGAGCGAAAATGACCAGCAAAGTAAAGATCGGAATCATAATTTGCAATCGCTACCGGACTTGTGCAGGCGGGAAATGTCTGCGGGCGATGAGAAATAAAGAAGGCGCATTTCAACAATACGCTGATTCAGATGTGGAATTGGTGGGGTACACCACCTGCGATGGTTGTCCGGGAGGAAATGTTGAATACACAGGGGAAGAAATGGTGAAGAATAGCGCGCAAGTCATTCACCTGGCGACCGGGTTGTTGGTTGGATATCCTCCCTGCCCATATATCCACACATTCAAGAATTTTCTCGAAAAACGCTATGGGGTAAAAGTTGTCGTTGGCACACATCCCATCCCTAAAAAATATTTGGATATGCACACGAGTCTGGGGACGTGGGAGGATGCCGATGAATGGCAGTTGCTTTTGGAGCCGACCATGACAGATGAAGAAACTCGAAAGGCTTACGACTAGGAAGGAAACGATGAACTACGTCTTTGGTCCCGTCCCTTCAAGAAGGTTAGGTCAATCCCTTGGGATTGATACCATTCCGCTCAAGACCTGCAATTGGAACTGCGTCTATTGTCAGTTGGGGCGCACCATGCCGCTGACAAATGAACGGCGCGAATATGTTCTGGACGAGAATGTCCTCTTCGAAGTGGAACGAGCCTTGCGGTCTCATGCGAGCGGCGGAATCGATTGGGTGACTTTTGTCGGATCGGGTGAACCGACTTTGCACATCTACCTTGGTGAAATGATCCGCCGCGTGAAGCGCATGACCTCACTTCCTGTAGCTGTCATCACCAACGGCTCGCTGCTATATCGGCCCGAAGTGCGCGAGGAGCTATCCGCCGCCGACGCCGTCCTGCCGACGCTGGATGCGGGCACGGTTGAACTGTATCGCAAGATCAACCGTCCGCATCCGCAAATCACGTTTGAGCGGCTGGTGGATGGGTTGGTCGCTTTTCGTGAGGAATATCAAGGCAAGTTATGGGTCGAAGTGATGCTGGTACGCGGGCTGAACGATACAACCGAGGCGCTCGAAGATATTGCGAGGATTCTGAAAAGGGTTAAACCCGACGCCGTCCACATCAACCTGCCGACCCGTCCACCCGTCGAAACCTGGGTGCAACCGACAGATGACGAAGGCTTGATGCGGGCAATGTCCATTTTGGGAAACATCGCCGAGGTCGTTCACCCTGCCGAAGGCAGTTTCGATTTGAGCGGATATGAGAATATAGTAGACGCAGTCATCAGCATTATCACCCGCCACCCCATGCGGCAGGATGAACTCGAAAGAACGCTGGCGCGCTGGTCGCCGGGTCAGGTGAAAGAGGCGCTGAAAAATTTGGAAACCGGTGGGCAGGCACGAATTGTCGAACGGAATGGTGTTCGTTTCTGGAGTACGGCGCCTGCATACTACCCGGATGATGAACAGAGCCAGCGGACAATTCCAAACTGCAATAAGGAGATTACCCATGTCCACAAATAATAACAATCCGAAAACCCTGGACGATGTTCATCCTTTTCTGGAGAAGATGCTTATTGAAACTTATCTGAAAGGGAAAGGGTATACACAGGAAGAATTAAGAGGCCTGCCGGAAGAAGAAGCCAGACAACTCATGACGGAGGCGTCAACCTATGCCTCCGGCAAGCTCGCCGAGGTGGAAGTAAAAGCACACTTAATGCAGGTACTGCATGACGCTTATATCGGGGAATAAAAATAACCATGAGAAACCAGACAATCTTTGAAATCCAGGCGGAGTTGTGCGGGGCGATGGGAAATCCCCTGCGGATGAAGATAATGCATCTGTTGCGAGACAGACCAATGAATGTAAATGACATTGCGTCTATCACACACACATCAGGCCACCGCTTCCAGAAACTGACAGTGCTTCGAAACGCTGGAATCGTTATGGCGCACCGGGAGGGGACCAATATCATTTATCAAGTCGCCAATCCCAAAATCATGAGTGTGTGCGATATGATGCGCGATGTGTTGACTGAGCAAATCGGTGAACGTTCCAAACTTATGGATGAAACCAACGAATGAATATCATTGATACACTTATCGTAAATCTACCTGATGATATCCCTGTTCGCTCGGTGCTGGTCGGCGCGCATTGGACGGTGGTTTGCAGTCGTCATTGTGGTATGGCTGCGACTCAGGCCTCCGATCATCCGCACAGACATGAGCAGGTCCGCGATGTGGGGCACTTGCATCAGAAGAGCGCGCGAGAATTGGCGGAATTGGCGCATTCAACGCAACCGCTGGAGGCTGCCATCGGTGTAGCAGCGATTAATTCGTTGCTGGACGTGGACGAATCGCTCGCAGTGGAGATCAACGCATCCGAAGTTCTGACCAGCCGCGGGCGGGGAAAGAACGTTGCTCTGGTCGGGCACTTTCCATTTATCCAACAACTACGTCAAAGTGCTAAAAATCTTTGGGTCATTGAACAGCATCCCGCTGACGATGAATACCCAGCCGAATCCGCAGGTGACTTGTTGCCTCAAGCAGATGTAGTCGCAATCACTGGAAGCGCATTGGTCAATCACACCCTGGACGGGCTTCTTTCGCTTTGTAGTCCCCATTCAACCGTGATGGTGTTGGGACCAAGCACACCGCTAGCCCCCATACTCTTCGATCATGGAATCACCATCCTCTCCGGGACACGTGTGATTGATGAAGCGGCAGTTCTTCGTACGGTTGGTCAGGGCGCATCCTTTCGCCAGGTGGAAGGGAAAAAGTTGTTGACCTTTGTACATGAAAAGGAAAAGTAGCACAATGGAATTCATCATGCGCCCCATTGGCGTGATCCACTCGCCATTCACTGAAAAAGACCAGACCCCCATTCAGTCCGTACGATCACAAGCCATCGGTCTGGTGGAAGTTTATCCTGAATTCGCCGACGGATTGAAAGACATTGAAAATTTATCCCATATTCATCTGTTGTATGTTTTCCATGAATCATCTGGATATACACTTCATGTCAAACCGTTTTTGGATGACAGTGAACACGGCATATTCGCCACACGCTATCCCTACCGCCCCAACCCGATCGGTATATCCACGGTCCGGCTTTTATCACGCCAGGATAATATGCTCACCATCGAAGGCGTGGATGTGCTGAACGGCACTCCCCTACTCGATATAAAACCCTATGTACCAGACTTCGACCTCCGCACAGAGGATGTGCGTGCCGGCTGGTATGAAACACGGAGCAAAAAGTGAAACACTACAACATCATTATTACCGCGTTGCTAATCAGCTTCTTCATTTCTCCCATCACGGGTGTTCACGCCCAGCCAGATCTGCCAGTCGTGCGTGCCATACTTTTCTATTCACCAACCTGCGGGCATTGCGAATTTGTGATCAACAACACACTCCGGCCCCTGATCGAAAAATATGGCGAGCAGCTACAGATCATTGCCGTGGATGTCACCCAGCAGCAAGGGGATGCTCTATTTCTATCCGCGATCCAAAAATTCGATCTTGAACTGGCTGGCGTACCCTTCCTGGTCATTGATGATATGTATCTGATCGGATCAGCCGACATTCCAGAGAAATTTCCCGGCTTGGTTGAAAGCTATCTCACGCAGGGAGGTGTGGGCTGGCCCAATATTCCCGGATTAGCAGATGTGTTGAACGAGCCTCAAAACGCACCTGATCCAACTACCACTCCTGTTCCCGTTGTACGCACAGTCCTATTCTATCGGAGTGCCTGCAGTCACTGCCAGAAGCTCACCGAAGAAGTGATTCCTCCGCTTATTGAAAAGTACGGTAATCAACTGGATATCTTCGGGGTTGATGTTTCCTCTCCAGAAGGAGATGCAATTTATCAAACAGCAATCGAACACTTCAAGATTGAACAATTTGGTGTCCCAACTTTGATCCTGGGCGATCAGGTTCTGGTCGGCGGTATGGAAATTGAAGAAAGATTTGCAGCCATCATTGAAGGATACGTTAGCCAAGGTGGTGTAGACTGGCCGGAAATCCATGGATTGCATGAGGCAATCACAAAAGCTTCTGAAGCGGATAACGCAACTGCCGCCGCTTCGCATCAACCGGGAACGCTTCAAACGACCCCTGTACCTGCCACTGTTTCCCCATCCGTTGCCTCGCCGACAGCAACACCCGGCGTCCTCCTGATTGATAGTGGACCATCCAATTGGCGCAATCAATTCGCCCTCGACCCGGCTGGCAACACGCTCTCTGTTTTCGTACTGCTCGGTATGCTTGGAGCCATTATTTGGGCTGTCATGCTTTTCAAAAAGTCACATGGAATTTCTCTCAAGGAGAATTGGGCGTGGATCATTCCCTTACTAAGTGTTATCGGCTTTGGTGTTGCTGGTTATCTGGCGTATGTGGAAACTACTCAGGCGACTGCCGTCTGCGGACCTGTGGGAGATTGCAACACGGTTCAACAAAGTGAATATGCGCGCTTATTTGGCATTCTTCCAATCGGTGTTCTGGGTTTGATCGGATATGTTGCCATTTTGATTGCATGGGGAATTTCTCGTTTTGCCAGCGAGCGAATGTCTGATTTCGCAGCGATTTCCTTGTTGGTCATGACCGCCCTTGGCACACTCTTCTCAATCTATCTCACCTTCCTGGAACCCTTTGTCATCGGCGCAACCTGTGCCTGGTGTTTGACATCCGCTATATTAATGACTGTGCTGATGTTGCTCGTGGTAAGGCCGGCGAGAACAGCTTTTTCCAGATTCATACACCCGCAGCGCTTTTCGTCATAACATGAAACAACATTCAGCAGGTCGCAGTTAGAACGTGACTTGCTTTTTATCGGCTATAATTTTTCAATGCGCCCCTCCTTCTTTCACCACCTGCACCCACCCACCATCCCAGCCGCACAATCGCGCTGGCGATACACATTGGGCGCTGGTGGAACCGCAATTTTTCTCATGTTGGTCCTGGTTA
>JBBSCM010000189.1:0-8056 GCA_038250295.1 Anaerolineales bacterium
GATCTCGCCCAGCATATGATTATGATCGCGCATGTGCAATGACGTGATGACCATCACCAGTACCATCACCATTTGACCGAGGACCATGCTGATGACTGCGACGCTCGCAGCGGGTTGACGCAAAATCTCAAACACGCTTCTCGCTTCGCCCTTCGACGCGCTCAGGACACCGCCTTCGTTCGAACCTGCTATTATTTCAGGGAATTTTTCTGCCACCTCTTTACCGATCTCGCGCGGGTCTGGCCGCAAGCCAAAAAAGACAACAACTGCCGCAATCGCAAATAAAACCAGGCTGACAAGGTATGCGCCTGCGAGCTCATCAATACCCCATGAACCAATCATCGCGCCGGACGGGCCTGCGACAAAAGGCCCGACCACCGAGCCGACCGTGCCGCCAATCACTACATTGGAGATTGCACGTCCACGATGTTCGGGACGATTCACTTCTGCGGCTGCAAAACGGCCAAGCTGTACCGCCGCATTTGCAATGCCCATGAAAATCATCCCTGCAAGAAAAATCCCAAACGAATGGATCGCAATTGCATAAAACGCAATGCCTGAGCCAGCGACGCCGATACACAAGCCCGTCACCAATCCGCCGCGCCGGCCAATGGCATCGAACATATAACCCCAGACAAAGGCGGAGAATGCGCCTGCCAATAAATAAACAGCGGTAGGCACGCCTGCCCAATTTGCATGTTGACTGAGTTCCTTGCCTACAATGGAATTAAGCGTAGCCGCGGCTATGAATCCCGCGGAGGCTAGGGATTGCTGTGCGAAGAGAATGATTGTTATTTTGCGCGCAATGGATTCGAGGTTATTCATGTATTTTCCTGTTTTCAAAATAAACACGAGTATAACAAAACTCGCCCCGAAATATTCTTTCGAGGCGAGTTGTTACGATCACTTATTGCGTTTACTTTTTCTTCCCTTTTTTCTCCACAGCTTTCTCTTCGCGTCCCATTACATCCATCACCGCAACGGAGGCGATCTGAACAATGGCATTTACATCGTCACCGGTTTGTAAGACATGCACAGGCGCGCCCATGCCCAGCAAAATCGGGCCTATGGCTTTGGCGTTGCCCAATCTTGAAAGCAATTTGTATGCAATATTCGCAGACTCAAGCGACGGGAACACCAGCACATTCGCATCCTTCACCGCACTGAACGGATAACGTTCCTCGCTGATCTCTGGCACCACGGCTGTATCGGCTTGCATTTCGCCATCCACCCGCAAATCCGGCCTGCGCGCCTTGGTCAACTCCACGGCCTTGCGGACTTTGTCCGAAAGCGGATGCGGCGTGGAACCAAAGTTCGAGAACGAGAGGAAGGCCACATGCGGGTCAATTTCAAGCTTCACCGCATAATCAGCCGCGAGACAGGCGATCTCTGACAGGTCTTCAGCAGTTGGGTCAATGTTGACAGTGGCATCTGTGAAGAGGAAAACTTTGTCTTCCACGATCATGATGTACACACCTGCCGCACGTGCTGCACCTTGCGCAGTATGATGGATCTGCAGCGCAGGTCGGATCACTTCAGGATAGTCATACGTTAAGCCTGAAATGAACGCGTCTGCATCGCCCATCTTCACCATCAATGAACCGAAAATATTTGCATCGCGCACTTTAATGTGGGCGTCACTTGCCATCACGCCTTTGCGTTGACGTATTTCATAGAAGGCTTTGGCATAAGCATCCAACTTGTCAAACTTGTTGGGGTCGACGATCTCGGGTTTATAGTCCAGTCCGAGAGTCTTAAGATGCTCTTCAATGATACTCGCCTGCCCGATCAAAACAGGAGTGGCAATGCCTTCTTCTTGAATTTGGTATGCGGCGCGGATGATCTTCTGTTCCTCACCTTCGGCAAATGCCACGCGCTTCTTTCCGCCCGAGGAACGCGCCTTGTTTTGGAAGAAGTAGCGAATCCGTTCACCCTTGCCCTGGCGATATGCAAGCTGTTCACGGTATTCATCGATGTCAATTGTCTTGCGAGCCATGCCTGTCTTCATTGCCATTTCAGCGACGGCAGGCGCTTCCCACAACAGCACACGCGGATCAAGCGGCTTGGGGATGATGTACTCGCGTCCAAATTTGATGCTCTCACCGCCATATGCGCGGATGACAGAATCAGGCACATCCTCTTTTGCAAGCGCGGCCAGCGCTTTGGATGCCGCAAATTTCATCTCTTCATTGATTTGTCTCGCACGTACATCCAACGCACCGCGGAAGATGAACGGGAAGCCCAATACATTATTTACTTGATTTACATAATCGGAGCGTCCCGTGGCGATGATGACATCCTTGCGCGCCTCTCTCGCAAGCTCGGGCTTGATCTCCGGGTCAGGATTCGCCATGGCAAAAATGATCGGGTCCTTCGCCATCAGCTTGACCATTTCAGGCGTCATCACATTCGCAACCGACAGGCCATAGAACACATCCGCATCGCGTAAGGCATCCGTCAAAGTACGCGCATTGGTATCAACAAGGAAGCGCTCCTTGTATTTATTCATGCCTTCGGTGCGGCCTTTGTAAACAACACCTTTGCTGTCACACAGCATGATATTCTCGCGCTTCACACCCCACTTGATCGCCAATTCCGCACAAGAGATGGCCGAAGCGCCTGCACCCGAGATAACCAATCGAATATCTTCATGTTTCTTACCGACAATTTCCAAAGCATTTGCCAGCCCGGCTGAGGAAATGATCGCCGTGCCGTGCTGGTCATCGTGGAATACGGGAATATCCAACATTCCCTTCAATGTCTCTTCGATGTAGAAACATTCAGGGGCTTTAATGTCTTCGAGATTGATCCCGCCAAAAGTCGGAGAGATCGCTGCCACAACCTTGATAATTTCGTCAGGGTCATGCGAATTCAACTCGATGTCAAAAACATCAATATCAGCGAATTTCTTAAACAGAACCCCTTTACCTTCCATAACTGGTTTGCTTGCCAAAGCGCCGCGATCACCCAAACCAAGAATTGCCGTACCGTTGGAGATCACCGCCACCAGGTTGCCCTTCGAAGTATATTCGTAGGCATCCTCAGGGTTTTTCTCGATCTCCAAAACAGGTTCCGCCACACCAGGCGAATAGGCCAAACTCAGGTCACGTTGTGTGTCCATGGGCTTGGTCGGCACAACTGCAATTTTGCCAGGCTTCCCTTTCAAGCGATGATATTCAAGAGCGTCTTCACGTGTAATCTTAGCCATGCTGCCTCCAGTGAAATATACGAATTACTCGAATTATTGCACAACATTAAAAATTCACATAGTCCCATTTGTCACGATTTGCATGAATGCTATTACCCCCCTGCCACGAAATAGTTATGTTAACAAATCTAAATTTTCATGTATAATTACAGAGTACCGTACGCATGGCTCACATGCACAGCTGAACCGAAATTCTACTTTTTAATTATTTTTCACGAAAAAAGTGTAAATTCTGCAGCAAACGGTAAGGAAACCTGAAAAGGTTTGAACTTGAAAACCTCCGCCGCTCGCGGCCTTGCTCGAAACCTGACTGGAATTTGGCGCATCACCTCCCTCCAATAATTGGGAGTTAATTTGTGAAGTCTTTTATAGGATACGATTTGAAACGAAGACTGGCTTCACCCCTGCAACCTGTGCCGAACGTGACGTAAGTTGTTACGCGCGTTGACCTATCTCCACCCGCCTCATGCGGATGGTGGAGCCTGCTCAGCCAACCCAGACATTTTCCCAGCCAAGGCCGACCCGTCGGAAGCCTTGGCTGTTTTTTTATGAAAAAAATAACTGCCCTGCAAGTCCAAAAGAAGAACCCCAATCGGGTAAACATTTACCTTGATGGAGAATTCGCTTTTGGAGTGGCGCGTATCACTGCCGCATGGTTAAAAAACGGCGACGAACTCAGCGATGAAAAGATCGCCAAATTACTGGCTGAAGACTCGCGTGAATGGGCTTATCAGCAAGCCATGCTGTTTTTGAGCTATCGCGTCCGTTCTGAAAAAGAAATACGGCAAAACCTGCTTAAACACGAAATACCCGAGGAAGTAATTGAGGAAACGCTCGAAAGACTTCGCAAAGCCGGGCTTGCCAACGATAATGAATTTGCTCAAACATGGGTTGAAAACCGCAATACGTTTCGCCCACGCAGCCGTCGGGCCATGGCAATGGAACTTCGCCAAAAGGGACTCGATGACGAAACAGTACACTCCGCGCTAGCGGGGGTGGACGAAGATGCCCTGGCTTATGAAGCGGCCCAAAAAAGGCTGGGCAGGCTCAAAGATCTGGAGTGGAACGATTTCCGCAAAAAGCTATCTGAGTTCCTCGCGCGGCGGGGTTTTCCCTACTCCGTCATTGCTCCCACTGTTACCAGAATGTGGAGTGAGGCACACGCAGACGCTGACCGTTTACACGAAAATTTTGAAGATGAGGATATATCATGAATCCGTTCACTCTATTGATAGATGCACTGGCGCTCGTTGTAGGCGTTGCAGCCGGGTATTTTTTCCATCGGTATCAAGCTGACCGCGCCGCAAGGGCAAAACAGGAAAAAGCCGACGATATTTTGAAAGCGGCAAATTCGCAGGCTCGTTTGATCGAAAGCGGCTCACGTGAAAACGCCACCAAGATCGTGCAGGCTGCCGAAGCAGAAATGAAAGAACGCCGAATTGAACTGAATAAGGAAACGGATCGCCTTGAAAAACGGCGGGGGGAACTCGACAGCCGTTTTGAAAAAATTGAACAACGCGAACAAACGCTGAACAAACGTCAATCACAGGTTGATAAACGCGCCAACGATATAGATAAACTGTACGAAGATCAAATGAAGAAGCTTGAATTCGTTGCGCAAATGACACAGGATGATGCTCGCAAAGATCTTTTCGCGGCTGTTGAAAAGGAAGCGCGAGGCGATATGGCGCGCATCATCCGCCAGATCGAAGCCGAAGCGCGTGAAGAAGGCGAAAAACGCGCCCGCAAATTGATCGCAGATGCGATCCAGCGCGTGGCTTCTGAACATGTGGCTGAAGTTACCCGAGCAGTGGTCACTCTTCCGAGCGAAGAGATGAAGGGTCGTATCGTTGGCCGCAATGGACGCAACATCAAAGCCTTCGAGCAAGCCGCGGGTGTGGATGTGATCGTGGACGACACTCCTGATTCAGTAACCGTCTCCTGCTTCGACTCTGTCCGCCGTGAAATTGGACGCCGCTCATTGGCAAAACTGGTTTTGGATGGACGCATTCATCCCGCGCACATTGAAAAAATTATTGAAGATGAAACCAAAGCCGTTGAGAAGATCATCAACGAAGCAGGTGAGCAGGCCGCTTATGAAGCCAACGTCACAGGTTTGCACACCGAAGTATTACGCATGATGGGACGGTTGAAATTCCGCACATCCTATGGTCAGAATCAACTCGCGCACGCGGTGGAGGTCTCCAAATTGGCAGGCATATTGGCCGCAGAACTTGGCGCAAATATAGAACTCTCCAAACAAGGCGGCTTTCTGCACGATATTGGCAAAGCCATGGATCACAACCAGGATGGCACACACGCGGGACTCGGCGCGGAATACTGCAAACGTTACGGCGTAAATCCGATTGTTGTGAACGCCATTGCAGCTCATCACCATGAGATAGATCAGGATACAGTCGAAGCAGTCATCGCTGAAGCCGCAGACGCAATCTCAGGCGCGCGCCCCGGCGCCCGCCGCGAAGACCTGGAAGCCTATATCAAACGTATCCGTTCACTTGAGGAAATGTCCATGTCCTTTGAAGGTGTACAACAAGCCTTCGCCATTCAAGCGGGACGTGAGGTGCGTATCCTCGTCAAACCAGATCAAATTGACGATCTATCGTCTGCAAGGCTGGCACGTGATATTGCCAAGAAGATCGAAGAGACCATGCAATACCCCGGCCAGATCCGCGTGACGGTGATCCGCGAGACGCGCTCCACCGAATACGCGAAATAACCCTCCTTACAAGGTGGTTACGGATGAAATCCCCCATCTCACAGAGTGCTACAATTTTGGAAGTGAAAAATCTTTCCAAATTGCATCTGATGAGATGGGGGATTATTGCAGGAACTGTATTTCAAATAGAGGTCAGTTCAGCGACTTGATGCATAAACACAAGCTTATATTAATGCAGCCATGACCGATTCGGTAAAATTAATTCCTGCGAGCCAATTTAGCATCGAACAACTCGCAGCTATCTACAATCAAACCCGCCTTGACTACATGGTGCCAATGCCGATGAATGCGGCGCGTTTGGCTGAATATATAGCCACTTATGATGTGAAACTGGAAAATTCCCTGGTGGCGACCACACAGGACGGAGAAATGCTGGGGGTCATCATGTTGGGAGTGCGTAAAGATCGCGCATGGATAACACGCCTTGGAGTATTGCCAAATACAAGGCGCGGCGGAATTGGCAGGGCTTTATTTGCGGGGTTAATCGAACAGGCGGGTCCGCTATCCATTAATTTTCATATGCTTGAAGTAATCAAGAACAATGTACCTGCCCATCAATTATTCTTAAAATTTGGCTTTCGAGAAATTGGCGAACTTTTGGTGCTCCGCCGCTCGCCTCTCACACAGCCGCAGGACCCGGTCGTGGCAGATGCCCAACGCCTGGATCGTGCCGATGCACTCGTGCTCGTGGGGCATGATCGCGGCACTCAACCCTGGACAAATCAATCCGAGTCATTATTCAACGCAAACGAGGTATCAGGTTTACTACTTACGCTTGCCGATGGCAGCCGCGGCTGGCTTGTTTATCAGCGCCAAAAATTTTTGCTCACCCGCTTCGCATTCAAAACCGAAGCAGGTGACCCGGCAAAAGTGGCGTACGCTTTGCTTTCGCATTTACATAACCAATACCCGCGCCTCGATACGCAGATCGAAAATATCCAAATCAACGACCCACACCTGCCGGCCTTATATGAGATGGGCTATATCGAATCATTTCGCCGCATCGAAATGTGGCGTGGAATCCCTCCTGCAAGCCTCAAAGGAATCGAAAAAACAGAATAAGGATTTTTTATTTTAATTTCAATCAGTGGTACTATACAGCGCAAATTCCATAAAAGGATTCTCTTATGCGCCGAATAATATCCACCGCTGTGCTGGCTATATTTCTAAGCACTTCATGTTCACAAAAGCCTGCTGCACTTACAACTCCAACCGTAGTCCCAACCCCTTATCCAAACACACTATATATTGATCCGAATATCTCGCTTGGCGAGATCAGTCCGCTTGTGTATGGCTCGAATTACGGGCCATGGATCGCGCTCTCCCTGGATGCGCTTGAACCCGCATACAATTCGGGAGTTACCATTCTGCGCTTTCCCGCCGGTTCATGGGGAGATCATAACGATGTAACGAAGCTTCAGATCGACCAATTTATGAGTTTTATTGAAAAGATGGGCGCAACGGCAACGATCAATGTACGCTTGCTTGGAGGTACTCCCGAGCAGGCCGCTGAAATGGTGCGTTACGTCAACAAGGAAATGAAATACAACGTGGTGTACTGGGGCATTGGAAACGAACCTACTCTCTATGAAAGTGAGTTGAAAAATAGAGGCGAAACCTATGACATTGAAAGATTTAATCAGGAATGGCGCTCTTTCGCACAAGCCATGAAAAAAGTGGACAAAGATATAAAGCTCATTGGGCCAGAAATCAATCAATTCAGCTTTGATTATTCCGGCGCAAGTACAAACTTTGGTGAAAGAGATGAACTTTGGATGCAGGAATTTCTAAAAGCAAATGGCGATCTCGTAGATATTGTCTCTTCCCATCGTTATCCATTTCCACGCTCAAATGTATCAGGACCCGCTTCCATTGAAGAATTGCGAATAAATTCCCAGGAATGGGACAAGATAATCATCCATTTACGGGAAATGATCCATAACGAAACAGGGCGCGATATTCCAATTGCTATTACTGAATTCAATTCAGATTATAGTAAATCGGTTGGCGGAGAGTCCACGCCTGACTCGCACTACAATGCCATCTGGCTTGGCGATGTACTGGGGAGGTTGATCAAAAACGGTGTGTTTATGGCAAATCACTGGATGTTA
>JBBSCM010000190.1:0-7957 GCA_038250295.1 Anaerolineales bacterium
AGGTCCGTTCCAAACGACGAGCTTGACTCCGTTCAAAGAGGATTTATATAGTTCCAGAGTCTGCGGGCCTACATCCAACATGCGCCAGCCTGCGGGGATCTTATCCACATCCACAGTTTGGGTGTTGGCTTCTGCATCGAATTTATCGGCGATGATCGCATCCACGGGAAGGATCAATTTGTCTGCAAATTTTGAAAGAATGGATTTGGCTGTTTCGATGGACGATTCTTCCACGAGGCTGTCCTGCATGTTGAGTCCACTTGCGGCGAGGAATGTGTTTGCCATGCCGCCGCCGATGATCAATTTATCGCATTTGGAAAGCAAAGTTTCAACGACCAAAATTTTGTCACTGATCTTTGCGCCGCCGAGAATAGCAATATAGGGGTGTTCAGGGTTGGCAATGGCGCGACCAAGATATTCGAGTTCCTGTTCCATGAGAAAGCCAGAGACGGCAGGCAGAAAACGTGCAATCCCTTCCGTGGATGAGTGAGCGCGATGTGCAGAGCCAAACGCATCATTAACGAACACATCACCAAGCAATGCCATTTGTTTGGCGAGATCAAGATCATTCTTTTCTTCGCCTTTATGGAAACGGGTGTTTTCCAGCATTAACACTTCGCCCGCTTTTAATTCCTTTGCCAGCTTTTCAACTTCAGGGCCAACGCAATCAGGCGCCATCTTGACGGGAGTCCCTAACAGCGTAGCCAAAACTTCCGAAGCAGCACGCAGGCTAAATTCTGGGTCTGGACCGTCTTTTGGTCGTCCTAAGTGACTCATCAAAAGCAATGATGCGCCCTGTTCCAGAACATATTTAATCGTCGGCAGCGCGGCTTTGATACGTTTGTCGTCGGTTACTTTGCCATCTGCCATCGGCACATTGAAATCCACGCGCATAAGCACGCGTTTGTTTTTGATGTCAATATCTTTCACTGTCTTCTTCATTGTTGCTCCGTATAAACGTATACATGCAGACACGAAAACAGGCACACAAGTTGAACGTGTCTACTTGCGTACCTGTCTACTTATTTACTCTTAAAGGCTCTTCGCCATCATCGCGGTGAGGTCGGCGGTGCGGCAGGCGTAACCCCATTCGTTATCGTACCAGGCAACAACCTTGATCAAATTGCCCAGGACGAGTGTATCCATTGCGCTGAAGATGCTGGAGAAAGTGGTACCGCGCAGATCTGTGGAAACAAGCGGTTCATCTGTCACATCGAGGATGCCCTTCATGGAACCATTGGCATATTCGAGCATTGCCGCGCGGATCTCTTCGTTGGTGGCTTCTTTGTTTAGGATGGCGGTGAAATCAACGACAGAAACTGTAGGCGTGGGGACACGGAAAGCCATGCCTCCAAATTTACCTTTGAGTTCGGGGATGACGAGACCTACAGCTTTTGCCGCGCCTGTGGAAGAAGGCACGATGTTTTGAGTGGCGGCACGCGCATCACGTAAATCTTTTGCGCCGACATCTGTTAATTTTTGTGAGCCTGTGTAGGCATGGACTGTGGTTAGCAAACCTCTGTCAATACCGAATTTATCATTAAGCACTTTGGCGACCGGCGCGAGTCCGTTGGTGGTGCAGGATGCGTTGGAAACAATATTATGTTTCGTGGCATCATATTTATCATCGTTCACGCCCAACACAATCGTGATGTCTTCATTCTTGGCCGGAGCAGAAATAATAACTTTCTTCGCGCCGCCAGATTCAATGTGCGCTTTGGCTTTGGTGGCATCGGTAAAGAAACCAGTGGATTCGATCACAAGCTCCACACCCATCTCCTTCCACTTGATCGCGCCGGGGTCTTTTTCTGCTGTGACTTTAATGGGTTTGCCGTCAACAACAATGTTGCCATCTTTTACTTCAACGGCGCCGTCGAAATTTCCGTAGATCGAATCGTACTTGAGAAGATGCGCATTCGTCGCGGGGTCAAACAGGTCATTCACTGCAACAATTTCGATCTCATTCGGGTAACGAGCCTTGAGGGTTCGAAGCGCCAGGCGGCCGATGCGGCCAAAGCCATTAATACCAATTTTTACTGACATGGAATATCCTCCGATTGATTGGGCAGGACCAGAGCGGTCACTTTGCCTGAATTTTTAGTTTTCAAAAATGGGGTTTTTGAAAAACATTAGTATCAACTCAAAAAAATCATAGGGCTGACTATACAATTTTACTTGGTCTTACTGGATTTGTGAATTTTATTACTGTCTGATTTTTATGTGACAAATGTCAGATAAATCGCATCAGACGCAACTGAAAACTGATTCGCCGCAGGGACATTCCCTCACATCGATAAATCCACCCTGTTCCAAGGCCCTGTTCTCAGGTAGAAAACATCCATAATCACACGGGCAAGTTTCAGTGAGTCATGACGCGTGGGGTATTCGTCATTTATAAGATCGGCGCAAAAAGCGCGGGGGTCGGCAAGTGTTTTCTCGTCCGCATGCACCCATTGAGATGACGGGTCGATATTTCCACTGTAATTACCATTACATAAAATAACGTCGAACAAACCTTCGCCAACATGTTTCTCCAGCCCGCGAACATGATCATGACAGGTATATGTGTCTGTCTCACCAGACTGCGTAACGATATTACAAACAAAAATTTTCAAGGCGCGGCTGGCACGGATGGCTGCTAGTAAATCCTGTACAAGCAAGTTAGGCAAAATACTCGTATAAAGACTCCCTGGGCCAACCACGATCATGTGCGCATTCAGAATAGCTTTGATGACAGGCGGAAAAGCGGGAGCATCGTCCGGTTCCAGCCACACATGACGGATTCGCCCGGCCATTTCAGGGATCTTGCTCTCCCCTTTCACGCGCACTTCATTCGTATTATCAGGCACTTCCACGCTTGCAACAAGTTTTACATCCCGTAAAGTGGCTGGAAGAACCCGCCCGTTCACAGAAAGCACGCGGCCAGATTCAACGACAGCATCTTCAAAACTTCCGGTAATGTCGGCTAATGCAGTGATAAAGAGATTGCCAAAAGAATGACCGTCAAGGTCGGGGGAACCGCTGAACCGATATTGAAAGAGCTGTGTAAGGAGGGCTTCATCTTTAGAGAGCGCGGCCAGGCAGTTGCGGATATCTCCGGGTGGAAGAATACCCAGCCTCTCACGCAAACGACCTGACGACCCGCCATCGTCTGCAACGGTGACAACGGCAGTGAGATTTCTAGTATAAGCCTGAAGTCCACGCAATAAAGCAGCGAGGCCATGCCCGCCGCCAATACCAACAATATGCGGGCCGCGTTCGCGGCGATGGAATTTTGTTAGCTGGTCAAATAAATCTTCATCGGAGCGGGTAAATGGGCCTAAGAGCGAACGGTTAAGCTGGACGATCCCATAGATAACGAGGCCAATACCCACTCCCCCAAAAATAAGCGCGCGCAAAAAACGCGGGATAAATTGCAGAGACGCATATAAAAGGATCACGTGCAAAGCTGAGTCGTCGGAACTGCCGTGGTATACGTCAATGAGAATGACACCAAACCCGAGTCCCAGTACTGTAATACCGAGCAAGACATAAACAAACCAGCGTCTAATGCCCAAACCCGGGCGTAACCAACGCTGAACATCACGCAGGGTTTGCCAGAAACGCAACAGGAAGTTGTTCTTCATAAAAAGATAATAGCAGGGTTGAGGAGATGAGTCAAATCTGCAAGTAATGCGGAATAATATTGCGCATTACACTTGAGCGCGGATACCGTACAAAAGGCTTACGGTATAATTGTATGCATGTGTACAATTATTGCAGTTGACGTTGGCGGCACCCACTTACGCGCTGCCGCGTACAAACAAAATCAAATCCAGCCTCTTGCACACAAAAAAATTCAAACAAAAGCCGGTGAACCGAATGCATTTGGCCGTTTGGTGAACCTGATCGAGGATATCTGGCCGAAAGAAGAAAAAGTGGCTGCAATCGGGGTCTCTTCGCCAGGGCCAGTTGACCCGCATACGGGCATCATCATGATGACGCCAAACATCAAAGAATGGCACAATTTTCCCATCACGACAAAATTGACAGAGCATTTCGGTATCCCGTCATTTTTGGACAATGATGCGAATCTCGCAGGGCTTGCAGAGTGGAAATTCGGCGCAGGACGCGGGCATCACGATGTCTTGTATTTAACAGTGAGTACTGGCGTGGGCGGCGGTGTGATCATCCACGACCGTCTCTTGCAGGGACATCGCGGCCTGGCTGCTGAACTTGGACATACCACCGTGCAGGCAGACGGTCCGCTTTGCGGGTGCGGCCAACACGGACATCTCGAGTCATTCTCGTCTGGGACCGGTATTGAGCGCTTCGTGGCTGACCAACTCAAGGCGGGGCGCGAATCGGTTCTTCATCCAAATAAAAAAAATTCCGCACATGATATCTCCGAAGCTGCGAAACAGGGCGATGAGTTATCGATTGAGGCTTATCAAGTTGCGGGACAATATTTGGGAATAGGCGTGGCAAATTTTCTGCACGCATTCAATCCATCCATCGTGATTTTTGGCGGAGGGGTCTCTCAAAGCGGCCCGCTATTATTTGATTCTTTTGAAGTTAGCTTGAAAGAGCACGTGATGCACCCACGCTATCTGGATGGATTGGTGGTTGCCAGGGCCGAATTGAAGGATGATTCAGGCCTGCTGGGCGCGCGTGCGTTGGCCGAATTGAAGCTACAGGAAAAGTTATAAGGAGAATGTATGGCAAAATTCAATTTACCCGGGCCAAAGGCGCGGGCAATGATCGAGCGGGACAAAAAAGTAATCTCACCTTCCTATCCGCGGGGATACCCATTTGTAATGGATCACGGTAAAGGCAGTGAAGTCTGGGATGTGGATGGCAATCGCTTTTTGGATTTCATGGGCGGCATTGCAGTGGTAGCAACCGGATACTCGCATCCGAAAGTGGTAAAGGCAATTCAGGAACAGGCTGAAAAGTTCATTCATATTTCTTCAGACTTTTATCACGAGAACTGGATCAAGCTCGCCGAAAAGCTGGATGAAATCGCGCCGTTCAAAGAGGATGCGCTTTCGTTCATGACCAATTCGGGAACCGAGGCTGTTGAGACAGCGATTAAACTTGCACGCTATCACACCAAGCGCACAAACTTCATTGGCTTCACAGGCGCATTTCACGGGCGCACAATGGGCGCGGTGACATTTACCGCCAGCAAGGCAAAATATCACGGCGGGTTTTATCCATTGATGAATGGTGTCACTCACGCGCCGTTTCCAAATCCGTATCACCCTGTATTGGAGCGCCGCAAAGGCGAAGATTATGGCGAAGCAACGGTTCGTTATATTGAAGAGGAAATTTTCAATCAAATTTTGCCGCCAAAAGATGTGGCTGGTATTTTGGTTGAGACCATTCAAGGCGAAGGCGGATACATTGTCCCGCCTGAAGGTTTTTACCCTGCGCTGCGAAAGTTGTGCGACAAGCATGGCATCTTAATGATTCTGGATGAAGTGCAGTGCGGCATGGGGCGCACCGGCAGGTGGTGGGCCATTGAGCATTTCGGCGTGGAGCCCGATATGATCACCTCCGCGAAGGGCATTGCATCCGGTATGCCGCTTGGGGCGTGCATCGCACGCAAATCGGTGATGGATTGGGAGATTGGCACGCATGGCAATACCTATGGCGGAAATCCCATCTCGTGTGCCGCATCTCTGGCGACCATTGACCTGATAGAAAAAGAATATTTAAAAAATGCAAAAGAAGTCGGCGAGTATGCGATGGATTGTCTTGAGGAAATCAAAGCGCGTCACGCCAGCATTGGCGAGGTGCGCGGCAAGGGACTCATGATCGGTGTGGAGTTCGTGAAGGACCGCGAAACGAAAGAACCGGCGAAGGAACTCACCGATCGAGTCGTGGATCTCGGATATGAACATGGCTTGCTAATGCTTTCCTGTGGCAAGAGTGTCATCAGAATCGCGCCTCCGCTCTCAATGAGCAAGAGTGAAATGGATGAGGGCTTGAGACTGTTCGAGGAAGCGGTTACTGCGGCAGAAAAAGAAATAGGATAGAAACACGATTTCATAAGATAAAAAAAGGCTGTTCATTAATCAGAACAGCCTTTTTTGATTCAAAACACTGGATTTATTTTACTTCCCGTACATCCACTAACACGGCGCGCACCGCCACACGGCGAAGGTATGCGCCTGTCTTTTCGTCATAGGTATCACATGTAATGAGAGTGAGAAATGCCTTATCTTCATGCTTTAAGACTGTAATATCATCAGGCTGTACAAATTCATTTGATACGACCTTATAGGTATAGCGATAGCCCATGTTATACACATATATATATTCACCGGTGTTCAAATATTTCAGCTTGGAGAATACACCGGCTTTTCCATCTTTGTTGACGGCGTGGGCCGTGAGTACACTGTTGCCTGTCCAGGTGGGATAAGCGGTTCCATTCAACCATCCAGCCTGATCCTGCAACCAGGAAAGATCCCAATTCCCATTCTTTAGCGCCACACCAACAATCGGAGTATTCACTTTGAGCACTGGAATCTCGATACTTAGATTTGTTGAGTTATAGACTGGGCGGGATGCAGTGTTTAATTCTGTCACTGTATTGGGTGCAAAACCTGTCACAGGGATGATAAATCCGCTCACGGTAGCGGCGCGCGCAGAAGAATTATTATTTCCAGCGCCGACGCCACCACCGCCTCCCCCGAGAGGTGTGAGCGTAAGCGTGGAACTGGAATTATAAAAAGTAATCGGGTCAGCCGGGTCGTAAAACCGCTCTGTGGCAAATGGATTCTTTGGAGTCGAGAAGGATTGCGGTGTCGTTTGAACTCCGGGAATGCTAGTCCATTCAACATTGGCCGTGTTGACAACAGTTCCATTCGGCGGGATACCTGCATTTCCAACCACGCCAAATCGAATGATGCCTCGGTCACTGGCTGGCAAGCGTGTGAAGGCGCTCCATTGTGCCCTGATGGTGCGTGTCCCTACATCATATATACATGTCCCAACATCAGGGTCCTGCTCGCCATCATCGCAATCTATTGAATTTGCGACATAATCCAAGCCTGCCGGCAAAACATCTGAAACCACTATATCGAAGGCATCAGTATTGCTTGCGGGGGTATGGTTAATGATAAGAGTGAATGTTGCCGGGGAGCCATTGGCGATAAAGTTCACATCCGCAGTTTTTGCGATCGTGAGGTCAGGTTCAATAATATTCACGGTCGTCTGCACCGGGCCGATACTGCCAGATGATGAGCTCCAGGCAGCACTGTTGTTCAGAGCTACTCCGTCAACATTTGCGGCAATATCAAGAACCATCGCCCGATAAGTTACGGTTAAAGTTGCGTCAGTTGGGCCGGCATTGGTTAATGTCCCAAAATCATAGGTGACACGACGATCTATATCTGCAGGCGTTCCGCCACCCGCATCATCTGCTGTCGGGCTGGTACATACGGAAGTAAATCCACCCGCTATGCTGGTCGTTAGACCCGGCCCATTAATAGTATCGCAGCCAACGAATGCCAGACCACGCACCATTGTATCCACGAGTGTTGCATTTGTATAAGTACCGGGCGGGATAACTACACTCACTTGATAGGAGACAATCTCACCGATGGCGACATCTGTACCAGCTGTAAACGGTTGATTAGTACCCGTAATGGTCTTTGTCAATCCACTGGGGTTACCATTCACTATCAAGTTTGCAGTTGCAGGAGTCGTATTTGTTGCGCCCTGAGGATTTGTGAGAGATCCGGTCGGAATGGTATTGAGATAATTCCCGGGCACGGTGCTGCTAACAGCCACTACAATGGTGCATGATGATGTAGCAGCAAGCGCCCCATTCGTTAGCTGAATAACTTGGGTCCCGACAACTGCCGTTAAAGTTCCGCCACAGTTGTTAACAGGGGCAGGCACTGCCGCAATCTCCAGACCTGCCGGTAGATTACCTGGAGGGTGTCACTCAATCCCATTCCGCTCAAGG
>JBBSCM010000191.1:0-7950 GCA_038250295.1 Anaerolineales bacterium
AGGGTAAGGTTCTTGTAGCATTATTTCATCACTTTCTGTAAACGAGAATACGCTTCATCCCAATCTGCAGTTTGTTTCGGTTCATATACTTCGAGTTCAAACGAAGCGCGCACCACTTCACGCGCCTCTGCCAGCGAACTCAAATGTTTCAAGCCGATGGCTTGCATTAGGATGTTGCCAATTGCAGTTGCTTCCACAGGGCCAGTAATCACCGTGCGATTCGTGGAATTTGCAGTAAATTGATTTAACAAATTGTTTTTTGTCCCGCCGCCAATGATATGAATTGGGGCGAGGTGTTTTTCAGTTAATTCTTCCAATCGCTCCAACACCCAGCGATATTTAAGTGCAATGCCTTCCAGTGCAATACGCAAGATCTGGCCTTTTGTTTGCGGGACTTTTTGATTTGTGTCCGCGCAATATTTTTGGATGCGGGCGGGCATATCGCCTGGATGCAGGAACTCTGCAAAATCAGGATCGATCACCGATAGAAACGCATCTGACTCTACCGCGAACTGGGTCAATGCGTCGAAGGAAATTTCCTCCCCCTGACGCATCCATTCGCGGCGACACTCTTGAATCAGCCACAGTCCCATAATGTTTTTTGATAACCGCCACGTGCCAAATACCCCGCCTTCATTTGTAAAATTATAATCAAGCGCCTTTTCATTAATGAATGGCTGCTGCGCTTCCACTCCCATAATAGACCATGTGCCCGAGCTGATCCATACAAAATCTTGATTCCCTGCTGGCACAGCAACAACTGCCGAACCCGTGTCGTGACATGCAGGCAGGACGATGGGGATCGCGCCAGCATTGGTCTCTTCGGCAATGTAGGGCAGGAGAGTCCCTATCCATATACCAGGATCAGTTACAGGTCCGAAAAGATGCGAGGGAATTTTGAAGGCGTCAAGAATCGGCGTTGACCAATCCCGTTTGTTTGGGTCAAAACACTGAGTCGTGGTCGCATTGGTAAATTCGTTGGTGATCTCTCCGCTGAGCCAGTAGTTAAATAGATCGGGAATGGTTACAAATGTTTTTGCGATATCAAACAGCGACGGATTATCTAATGACAGCGCCAGCAATTGATAGAGCGTATTGATCTGCATAAATTGAATGCCCGTATTGGCGAAAATTTCTGCGCGCGGCATAATATTGAAAGCCTGATCCATCATGCCGTTGGTACGCGCATCCCGATAATGAAATGGATTGCTTAGCAAAGCGCCAGTTCGATCAAGCAAAGCAAAATCAATGGCCCACGTATCAAGGCCAATGCTGTCGAGTGGTTGATCAATTTTCGATGACGACTTGCCGACGCCTTCTTTGATGTCAGACCAAAGGCGCAATACATCCCAATGCAAACCATCATTCAAACGCACAGAATTATTCGAGAAGCGGTGTGTTTCAGTTAATGAGAGATGACCGTTATCCAATTTGCCGATAATGGTTCGGCCGCTTTCCGCGCCGAGATCAACCGCAAGATAATTTCGAGAAGTCGTCATGACTTAATCCAAATGAAAATATTCTTCAAGCTCGATAAATGTTTCATCAGGGCGCGCATTGGAATCGATAAATGGAGACATGAATTCCTGCCAGCGCGTATTGATTTCTTTTTCCATCATTTTTGCCTGTGCAGCTTGCAGGTTTTCATCGGTCTCAAAATAACCAAAGATCAGCCCGTCTGCGCGCATGAATAACGAATAATTATGCCAGCCGGTTTCGCGCAAGGCTTCCAATATTTCAAGCCAGACATTTTTATGGTGTTCCTTATATTCTACAAGACGATCCTGTCGAACTTTGAACTGAAAACCTACACGTTTCATGCTACTGTCCATCTTCTTCAGTCAATATGGTTCTGGCTGGCGCGCCATCAGATCCAACGAGATTGAGCGGCAGACAAAACAGCGTGTAATTCCCCGCTGCGATGTGACTGAGGTTCAACCCCTCAAGCAGAATGACATCTGCCCGCAACAGGATTTGATGCGTGGTCGTCAGGTCTGTAAAGGGTGCGATGGAAAGATAATCAATTCCGATCAATTTAATTTGATGATCCACCAGCCATTGCGCGCCATCGGCGCTGACTGCCACAAAATCCGATTGAAACCTTGTCGGTGAAGTTTTCCAAAACTCCGAATTACGGGTGCGGATCAGAAGCCGCTCCGTTCCCTGTGGAATGCTCAGCTGCTCAAACACATCGGCTGAGATCGTATCAACCGTTGGAGCATGGCGAACTAATGCAGGTCCACAAAGGATTTCAAGGCGAAGCGATTCGATCGCGGCGCCGCCTTGTAAAAAATGAAGCGGTGCATCCACATGTGTACCAGTGTGAACTCCCATGTGAAGTTCAGTGACCGTGGCGAAGTCGCCTATTGTTTGATCGCTCACACGAGATAGCTTGACGGCTTGTGATTGGGGCCAGACAACGATATCAGGTGAGAGAGGAAGTGATATATCATAAATTTTCATCAGTTTCTCTTGTTTACAATCCACTAACGTGAAACCGTCGAATCCGAATCTGCCGACAGGTTTTTAAGTTCATCGGCAGTGGTGATGACCATATCACCGTGCTGGCTCAATGCAAGTGCAGCTAATGCCGTGCCATAACGCAATCCTAAACGCAGGTTATTATCAAGCCATCCATGAATGACCCCGGCGGCAAGCGCATCTCCAGCCCCGAGTCGGTCTACGATGCGGGTTGGCAGGCTGGGTTGATGAAAAAAGAATTCTTCAGATAACAGCACCGCTCCTGATTCTCCCAAGGTCACAATTACGTGTTTTGCTCCACTCAACGAGGATAATTGGCGGGCAATTTCCTGTGGGTTGCCTGTAATCCCAAATAGCCTTTCAGCATCCCTTTTCGAGCAAAATAGAATCTCCACTTTTTGGATCAACTCTGTTAATTCGTGCGCAGCTTCCTTTGGTTCCCAGAGTTTTTGACGATAATTGATATCAAAACTGACTGGCACCTGGGCAGCTCGGGCACGGGCAAGCGCGGTGCGTATTATCACGCGGGAATTCGCAGACAAGGCAGGGGTGATCCCGGTCAGATGCAGAAGACGAGTATTCAATAGAAAGTCCCAATCAATTTGATCGGAGGTTAACAATGCAGCCGATGAATTTGCGCGGTCATAGAGCACCTCAATCGAACGGGGCGGTTCGGAAAATTCCACATAATACGTGCCTATTCTTTCGTTCTCACTCCAGATAATGCTTTCAAGGTTTACCCCGCACAAGCGCAGTGAGTTTGCCGCCAAACGTCCCAGGGCAGAGGCAGGTAAGCCTCCAACCCATGCGCAATTTCGATTGAGACGGGCAAGTGCGCCCATAACATTGGACTCCGCGCCGGCGGGATCCACTCTTAATTGATTTGTTGCTTCCAACCTATTCCCCGCTGAAACGCTTAAGCGCAGCATGATTTCACCGAAAGCTGTTACATCAAAACGGGTCTTAGCCATTTCTAACAGACTTCCAGGCGGCGATTAATTCTTTCCCACGAGTTTGGAGGTCTTCCAAAGATTGCCCGCTGCCGGCAATCAAAGCACTTCCCACACCAACAGCGGCTGCTCCGGCTTGTGCATACGCACCTATGTTGCCCGGCGTGATTCCCCCGGTAGGAACAAAATCAACATCATCCAACGGAGCGCGCAAGGCTTTTAGATAAGCTGGGCCAAGCAAGTCTGCAGGGAAAAGTTTTACCAAACGACAACCAGCAGCATGAGCAGTAGCGGCTTCCGTGGCGGTAAATATTCCTGGTAAGTGCAAAATACGTTGATCTTTTGAAAAAGACACAGTTGGCAGGTCAAGATTGGGTGAAACCAAAAACTGTGCCCCCGCAGCGAGCGAAGCGCGCGCATGCGTTACACTGCGGACTGTGCCGGCACCGATCAACATACTCTCTCCCATTTCCCTGCGCAAAGAGGCGATGGCTTTCAGGGCATCAGGGCTATTCAACGTTACTTCGAGAACACAAACTCCTGCGGAGGATAATGTTTTTGCAACCTCAACATAATAATCAATCGAAAATTGCCCGCGCATCATCGCGATGATACCTGCGTTTTTGATTTGCTCAAATGTGTCATTTACCTGCATCATTAAGAAACCTGCGCCTTGCGTTTGTGCCAGTCATCTTCAAAGAGATTGAAGTGTATCGCCTGGCGGGGATGCTCACGGATGGCGTCTTCGTCCACGGAAATGCCAAGCCCGGGTCCGCTGGGAAGCGAAAAATATCCGTCTACCACCTCCGGTAATCCAGCAGCTACTTGTTTAATGTACGGGTCGGCGAAGTCATTGAAATATTCCAGGATCTTAAAGTTAGGTGTGCATGCCCCAAGGTGTAGAGCCGCCGCTGTCGAGACAGGTCCGCCAACATTATGCGGGGCGATGAGCATGTAGTACGCCTCCGCCCAGGCTGCCAATTTCTTTGCATTCAGAATTCCACCGAAGTGAGTAATATCGGGTTGAATAATATCGGCAGCCTGCAGCTCAAATAATTCTCTATATTCATGAAGTGTGTGTAGACGCTCACCGGTTGCTACCGGGACCCCAAGCGCAGAAACCGCCTGAGATACTTTTTTTAGCGCAGCCAAATTTTCAGGAGGCACCGGCTCTTCATACCAGGCGGGCTTGAAAGGTGCAAGTTGATGAGCCATATCAATCGCTGTAGCCGGATTGAAACGTCCGTGCATTTCGATCAACATCTCAACATCAGGTCCAATGGCATCTCGTACCGCCTCCACCAACGCCACTGCTTTGAGTTTTTCAGCACGATCCACTTCATACAACCCCGAACCAAATGGATCAAATTTCAGTGCACGGTAGCCCTTCGCGATAACTTTTTTTGCGGCGGCGTGAAAATCTTCAGGGGTTCTCTCAACGGTGTACCAGCCATTGGCATAGGCTTTGATTTTTTCGCGAACGGCGCCTCCAAGCAACCGATACACAGGCTGATTGGCCGCCTTTCCGATAATGTCCCAACAAGCCATTTCGATCAGGGCAATGCCGGTCATGGTTGTTTCACCGGCGCGGGCATAATCTTCGCGGAACAGGCGCTGAATGAGATATTCGATATTAAACGGATCCTGTCCCAATACATAGCGCGGCACGGCTTCTTCAAGATAACCATTGACAGAATCTGTACGATTCACCGCCCGCGCTTCGCCATACCCAACCAGCCCTTCATCAGTATCCACGCGCAGGAATGTGATATTGCGCCAGGGCGTGCCAAGTACAAGGGGTGTCACCTTTGAAATTTTCATCGCAGTTCTCCTACCTACAACAACAACCGATTTTTATTCAACAGTAAAGTGATATTCACCGGATGTGATTTTATAGACAGCCTGACCGGCTTCGCGTCTCACCAAGCCGATGCCTAATCCCTCATCGACAGGTTTACCCTGCTCGTAAATTCTTGCAGAAGATCGTGCTGGAATCGTCACCGTGGCATATGAATTAGCAGGGATGTTGATCTTCCATTCGAATACATGGTTGTCGAATTTCCAGTGGCTGGAAATCAACCCATACGGCGAGTGCAATTCCGCTTTTGCGCTGGTTAGTCCCCCGCCCGGCTTTGGCTGCATCATGATATGTCTGTACCCGGGTTCGGCAGGGTCAAGATCGATGCCCCCGATGACGGCATACATCCAGGCTCCAATGGCGCCATAGGCGTAATGGTTGAAGGAATTCATGCTGACATCCTGAAAACCCTTATCCTGTGTCCAGCCATCCCAGCGTTCCCAGATCGTGGTCGCGCCCTGAGTGACCGAATAAAGCCATGAGGGCCAGGTGGTCTGGCGAAGCAAGGCATAAGCGACATCGATGTGTCCATTCTCGCTTAAGACCCAGTTGATGTATGGAGTGCCGAGAAAGCCCGTGCTTAAATGGGTGTCCCTTCCTTGAATATTCTTGACCAATTCATCCATGGCAACCTGCCTGGCATGGTCTGGTAACAAATTGAAGTGTAAAGCCAGGATATATCCGGTTTGCGTCCCGCCAGTCAACGTGTTATCGGGTAAAAGGTAGCGATTGCAAAATGCATTCCTAACTTCATCCGATTGGGCATTGTAACGGCGGGAATCTTCTTCATGCCCAAGGATGCTGGCGATCTGTGCCAGTAACCGTGTGCTGTGCGCATAAAAGGCAGTGCCTATTAATTCCTTGGATGTTCCGCCTTCGCGCCCGTCGCTGCCATCGAGCGCCAGCCAGTCGCCGAATCCATGCCAGCCTTCATACTCTGCATAACAGCGCAAGCCATTCCGGCTGGTCTGCGAAAGAAAATCGATGAACTTCTGCATGGACACATATCGGCTTGCCAGGATCTGTTTGTCGCCGTAGCATAAATAGGTTGTCCAGGGGCAGATGACACCTGCATCTGCCCATCCGGGACCACCATCGCCTATGTGCCATACGGGATTAGGCGCAACTGCTGGATAGGCGCCATTAGGATATTGGGCATCCTCTAAATCCTGTGACCATTTATTGAAGAATCCGGCAACGTCCATATTGAACGCGGCGGTGCGAATAAAAACCTGGGCGTCGCCGGTCCATCCCAGGCGTTCATCGCGCTGCGGACAGTCTGAAGGTATATCTACAAAATTTCCCTTTTGACCCCAAACGATGTTTTGTTGGAGTTGATTGATCTGCGGGTCGGAACATTCAAAGGAGCCTGTTGTAGGAGTGTCTGAATGTATGACAATCCCTGTGATCGTCTCAATATCTACAGAGCCAGAATATCCCCTCAATTCAACGTAGCGAAACCCGTGAAATGTAAATCGCGATTCCCATACTTCGATCTCATCTCCGCGTAATGTATAGTAATCCACACTCCGTGCAGTGCGTAAATTGGCGGTGTATAGCGTGCCGTCAGGGTTAAGGATCTCAGCATACTTCAATGTAATTGTGGTTCCGGCTGACCCGCTAACTTTGAGTCGTACCCGTCCAACCATATTTTGCCCCATATCAAATATCCAACGTGATTGGGTAAATTCACGTTTATCCTTAATCGAAACAGGTTTCAACTCTTCGTGTCGTCGTATCGCGGGACCATTGGTTGCTACAAGAGGAATATTTGTGTTGGAGAACACCTCTACCGGAAGCCACTGTTTTTCATCGAAGCCGATCAGGTTCCATCCGGGAAATTCGCGGCGGGCATCGTAACTTTCACCCATGAGCATATCGGATTCAAGGATCGGGCCCATACTTACTTTCCAGTTAGAGTCGGTTTGCAATGTTTCAATCGAACCATCTTCATAGGCTGCAACGATTTGCGCAAGCAGTTTAGGTCGGTCGGAATATAATTGGCGGCCTTCCCAAGCAACATTCCCCACTGCCCAGCCATCGCCCAGGATCGCGCCCAGCGCATTGACTCCGGACTTGATCAGCGCGGTAACATCATAGGTTTGATATTGAATACGTTTTGAATAGTCCGTCCAGCCGGGAGTGAAAATATCTTCTCCAACGCGGGAACCGTTGATATAGTATTCATACACACCCAGCGCGGTGACGTACAAACGCGCCGAAATAATTGTTTTGTTCGGAAGATCAAATTCTCTCCGCAGATAGGGAGATGGGCTGGTCGTTCGGGGGCCACCAATGAATGCAGAGCCGATCCACTGTGCCTGCCAATCGCTTTCGGTCAATAACCCCATCTCCCACCAGGCAAGTTCACTCTCTGCCTGATTGTCGGCATCGTCCCAAACGGTAACTTTCCAATACGCTCTCTGAGCGGAGTTGAGTTTTGTCCCTGCATATTGCACCTGGACGGAAGCGCTGGATTCGATCTGACCGCTATCCCAAAGCAAGTCAGCTTGGGTAACAAAGGCGGAGTCGGACAATGCTACTTGAATACGGTACGCTTTCTGAAATACGCCACGGCGCGGGCTTTCGATTTCCCAACTGAGGCGCGGTTGAGCTACATCAATGCCCAGAGGATTTTTTCTATATTCACAACGTAATGAT
>JBBSCM010000192.1:0-7848 GCA_038250295.1 Anaerolineales bacterium
TCGGACAAGCCGAAACCAAAAAGGATTCAACCACAAAGGCAACAAAGGAACACAAAGGAAAACCTAAAAAAACCTTCGTGACCCTTTGTGACCCTTCGTGGTTCAAAAAATTCTTGTACAAAAAGCAAGCATTTAACTTCTGAGGTACTAAATGCTGGAAAAAGTTTTTAAGAAAAAAACAGCGTCCCAAATCTGGGGCGCTGTTTTCAAATCACACTTTTACGACTGTCTGTATTGCTGCTGGCTTTTAGGGACAATTGCAACTCCCGAGAGCAAATATCCATACCCGAGGACAAAAATGATGTGGATCACAAGCAATACCCAGCCATTGGCGCGGATCACATGGACGCCAACGATACCAAACAGAGTCAGGACAAATCCTACTACTGAACTGGTCAATAAGGCAATGACCATGGTTCGTTCGGTTCGCGGCTCTATCAGATCTTTCGCAAGCCAAATGAACATGCCCGCCAGGAGCAGTCCTGCACCCATGAAGCGCGCCACAAACACTGTTGCGGCGTATGTTTCGGTGTCGAACAACGTAAGGGCAGATTCGGGCACGGCTAAAAACAGTACGCCAAATGCTGCTACTACAATGGCATTCAAGATGAACATTAAACGGTAGGTCATTTTATTCTCCTTTTTTAGATAACAAAATGGGATCGATAAAATAAATATACAATATCTTGAAATGAAGAGGAAGAAAAATCGCCCGCTAAAACTTACATTTACTTTGCATAAGACCCGAATCGACATCACCCATTTGGACTATCAACTGGCATCCCGCACTCGCATGGAGCGCCTGCAGGAACATTAAACCAAATGATATGGGTGTCTTTCATTTCAGTTGAAACCGTCCCGAAGGTTGGCACAAACGACCAAATTTTCTCGACAAAACCTTCGGGACGTTCTTTTTGTCAACTCATTTGAAACACACCCAAATGATATAATTTTGACCACAATGAAAATAATTCGTTCAATTTTGACAAGAGAAAATTTGCAGGCGATCCTGTTATTTTTGATCATCGTCGCGCTTGTATTATTTACAGCAGATACATCCCCCACCTGGATCTATCAGGGATTTTAATGAGCATCCTTGAGGTACTGGCCCTCACTCTTGTTGCGCTTGTCATAGGTTCGATATCCCATCCAAAAATTCGGTCCCATTTATTATTAGCTGCGAGCATTATTGTTGTTTACTGGCTCCAATCCAGAACGACAACGATCTACAACGTTACCTTTTGGCTGCCAACCTTCACTATTGTTTTTGCAGCTTTTCCCTGGGCATTGACATCTCCTTCGGAAACCCGAACTTTAAAGAAAAACTGGCATGGTTTTCTTACAGCCATCATTATGATATTTGCAATCAACTTAACCAGATATTTTGGGGAAACAAATCTACTTTTTCCAAATATTGCCATTCCCCGGCCAATCATCGTTTTTTCTGTTCTAGCTGCGATTTCACTGGCACTTGTAATTTCCTTGCGAATATCCGCTCTTAAACAAGCAGCGCTTCCAATATTGCTTCTTATAACACTTTTGATATTTATAATCATAAAAACACCTTTACTTAATAATTATGTGTATGCAGCTGTTTCTGAATACACGGGCAGTCCGCCCAGGAGCAATGGATTTTTTGTGTGGCTTGGTTTTTCATACTTTGGATTCAGAATAATTCACACCATCCGAGATCGGCAAAATGGAGTACTGCCGCCCGTCACATTCAACGAATATATGAACTACGCGATCTTTTTCCCATCCTTTGCGGCTGGCCCCATTGACCGGGTTGAGCGCTTTAGCATGGATCTAAATAAAATCAAACCCCGGGCAAATTTGGATTGGTCAGATGCGGGTGGCCGACTCGTTGTTGGGCTTTTCAAAAAATTTGTAATAGCCGATGCGCTGGCAGCCTTTGCGCTAAACTCCGACACAGCCGCGCACATCAGCTCAAGCGGATGGTATTGGACATTATTATATGCCTATGCTTTCCAGATCTATTTTGATTTCAGCGGGTACACCGACATTGCCATTGGATTATCCAAATTAATGGGAATCAATTTACCTGAGAACTTCAATTCTCCATATTTAAAATCAAACATCACTCTCTTTTGGAACTCATGGCACATGACATTAACTCAATGGTTCCGTTCTTATTTTTTCAACCCATTGCAAAGAGGTCTGCGGTCATCGCCAGTACAAATTCCCTCATGGATTTTGATCCTAATATTACAGGTTTCCACAATGGTATTGATCGGATTATGGCACGGGGTTGCTTTAAACTTCATGGTATGGGGGCTCTGGCATGGAGCGGGCCTTTTCATCCACAATCGCTGGAAGGAATATACGGGCCCGAGGTTTTCAACATGGGCAATTAATCCATTTCGAAAAAATATTCTGTCCATATGCGGGATTTTTCTCACTTTTCATTATGTGGCCCTTGGCTGGCTATTTTTCGCACTTCCAGCAAATCAAATTCCCACAGCGCTCAAAATGCTTTTTGGATTTAACTCCTAGCTCATGAAACAAGGTCATCTAAAATCCGCGCGGATATTAATTAAGGCTGTTTTATTGTTTACAATATTTAATTATGCCTTTGCATTTGTGCCGAACTCAGCCATATGGAAACTATCGCTATACAACACCGTGCTGCCAGGACGTCCGCGCTTTATACAGGAAGACGACCTGAATTTGCTGTTTGGAACGCATGAGATCGCAAACTCCGCCCAGATCCCGAATGAATACAAGGTTATCGTGCTGGGAGACTCTTCAACCTGGGGTTATCTATTGAACCCGGAGGAAACTTTTTCGGGAGTGCTCAACTCCTCCAACCTGGAAATCTGCCACCAGCAACCTGTCCATGTTTATAACCTTGGGTACCCGAAACTTTCTCTATTCAAGGATCTAATACTTCTTCAGGAAGCCATGAAATATGAACCAGATTTAATTATCTGGATGATCACGCTCAATTCCACCTTGCGCGAAAATGAGCAGCACCCCATGGTGAATAAAAATTCAGAGGTGGCTCAGGAATTGATCGACAAATATGGTCTCGCAGTAGAGATCAATTCAGGCGACGATTCATCCTTGCACCAAAAAACATTTCTTGCCCGAAGAAATGAGCTCTCCAGATTCATTCAGTATCAATTGGACGGCATCCGCTGGGAATCCACAGGAGAGGAGGGCCACAAAAAATATGATCCGATCGGGTTGGATGTGAAAGCGGACAATACTTTTGGCGGCCTGCTTCCGCCAACGCTTGATCCTTATCTAATTCAGTTTGATATTCTTCAAGCAGGGACTTTAATTGCGCAGAACACACCTGTCATCATGGTGAATGAACCCATACAGATCGTGACCGGGGAAAACAGGGAAATTCGCTACAACAAAAATTATCCGCGCTGGGCTTATGATCAATATCGTGACTTGATGAACTTTCAATCGACAGAACGCCAATGGAACTACAAAGATTTATGGAATATCATTCCTCCGACTGAATTTACAGATTCAGCCGTACATAGAACTGCCAACGGAGAAAAAATACTGGCGGAAAAGATTGCCAGGGTTATTCTTGAGGCAAGTTGTCCGTAAAAATCAAATAACTTTGTGCTATAATCGCGCCACGATGATTAACCGCAATTACTTCGCCAATAATGATAATAATAATGACGATCCCTGTATCGTTGGGCGAAGCCTTGCTGGTTGACAAATAACTAAAGTCAAAACCAATCGCCCGACGCTCCCAAAGGGATGCGAAGGGCGATTTATTTTATCTACACTACACCACCCGTCATTGCGAGGAGGGTGCTCTTCCCGACGAAGCAATCTCCCTCAAAGACATAGAGATTGCTTCGCCGCCTAAGTACAAGAGCGCGGCTCGCAGTGACGAGGAAAACTTTCGGAGGCGTATTATGTATAGAACTCATACTTGTGGAGAATTACGGGCCAGCCACGCGGGGCAGACGATCACTCTTTCTGGCTGGGTACACCGACGCCGCGACCATGGCGGGGTGGCATTTTTGACCTGCGTGACCGCACGGGATTGGTGCAAGTCACCATTAATCCAGACATGCCGAAAGAAATACTCGATCAAGTCGCCAATGTCCGTTTTGAATGGGTGCTTCAAGTTGAAGGACTCGTTCAAAAGCGTCCCGATGGGATGGCAAATCCTAAAATGGAAACGGGCGAGATTGAGATCATTGCCAAGAACATCACGATTTTGAATCCTGCAAAGACTCTGCCCTTCATGGTCAGTTCAGATACAGACCTCGCCGACGAAAATACGCGCCTCAAATATCGTTATCTTGATCTGCGCCGTGAACGTATGACTCGCAACATGGTTCTGCGCCACAAGGTCATCAAGTTCATGCGCGACTATCTTGATGAGCAAGGCTTCATCGAAATCGAAACGCCGATCATGTTCAAGGCCACGCCCGAAGGCGCGCGCGATTATCTCGTGCCCTCCCGACTTTTTCCTGGTCAATTCTATGCGCTGCCGCAATCTCCGCAACAGTTGAAGCAACTGCTGATGGTGGCTGGCATGGACAAATATTTCCAGATCGCGCGCTGTTTCCGCGACGAAGACCTGCGCGGCGACCGTCAGCCTGAGTTCACGCAACTCGATCTTGAGATGTCCTTTGTCCACCGCGATGATGTGCTTGCGCTGGTGGAAGACCTATTTACCAAAATGATTCCCGCTGTCACACCGCACAAGAAATTGCTCTCATCACCGTGGCCGAAATTCTCGTATCGTGAAGTGTTGGAAAAATATGGATCGGATAAGCCTGACCTGCGCTTCGGAATGGAATTGATCGAACTGAATGACATTTTTGCCAAGAGTGAATTCCGCGTCTTTCAATCTACGCTCGAAGCTGGTGGTGTGATCAAGTGCATTGTCGCCCCCCGAAGCGCGGACATGTCCCGCAAGGAAGTGGATGCTCTCACAGAGGTAGCGAAAACTTTCGGAGCGAAGGGAATGCCCACGTTGGCAATCACAGCTGAGGGCGTGAAAGGAAGCGCGGCAAAGTTTGTGACGGCGGAAGAAGTCGAAGCGTTGAAATCCAAAACGGAAGCAGGAGTCGGCGATCTGATCGTCTTCGCAACCGACGCGCGCAAAGTGGTCAATAAAGTTCTGGGCGGGCTTCGCTTGTGGTTCCGCGATAAACTCGACCTCGCCGATAAAAACATGATGGCATTCGCATGGGTTGTGGATTTTCCGTTCTTCGCATACAACGAAGAAAACAAGGCCTGGGAGTCGGAACATCATCCATTCACCATGCCGAAGTTGGAAGACCTTCCCAAGTTCGACACCGACCCAGGCGCAGTGATGTCGGACGCGTACGATATGGTCTGCAACGGATATGAGACGGCTTCTGGCTCCATTCGTATTCATCGCCGCGATATTCAAATGAAAATGTTCCAAATGCTTGGGTTGAGCGATGACGATATTCAAGCCAAGTTCGGGCACATGCTCGAAGCCTTTGAATACGGCGCGCCACCGCACGGCGGCATGGCACCTGGCATCGACCGTCTCGTCATGCTGCTCGCGGACGAACCGAACATCCGTGAAGTGATCGCCTTCCCGAAGAATCAAGCAGGCCGCGATGTGATGGCAGATGCGCCATCTGCAGCAGAACCGAAGCAGTTGAAAGAGCTGCATATTAAGTTTGAATAATGTCGTTGCGAGGAGCGCTCTTGCTCTTTGCGACGAAGCAATCCCCGTCACAGGTTGGAGATTGCTTCGTCGGGAAGAGCGCCCTCCTCGCAATGACATGGAAGGTGGTTTATGACGAATAAAATAGACACAGCCATGGTCAAGCACGTAGCCAACCTTGTGCGGCTTGGAATCTCTGATGAGGAAGCTGAAAAATTCAGCCCGCAATTCACATCCATTATTGAGTACTTCAACATGCTCAATGAAGTGAACACCGAAAACATTCCGCCTGCATCCGATATTACCAACAACACCAATGTCCTGCGCGAAGATGTAGCCAAGACTTCCATGAGCCGCGAAGAATTTCTCAACAACGCGCCCCAATCGGAACGCGGATATGTCAAAGTGCCAACCGTTTTAGGAGATGAGTGATTGGTAATTGGTAAATAGTAATTGGGTAATTTCCACCCCAATTACCTCCCGCCAATCACCTTTTTGCAATCGTCTAATTCTTCAAACCTAATTACTAATCTCCAATTACCAATTACCTTCCGCCATGCAACTACACAACCTCACCATCCGCGAAGCACATGAAATGCTCGCAACAAAACAAATCTCCAGCGTCGAACTCACGCAGGCGACTCTTCAACGCGCCCACGAAATTGACCCACAGATTCAATCCTACGTCACCATCACCGATGACCTCGCGCTCGAACAAGCCAGGCAAGCCGATGAACGCATCGCCAAAGCTGAAAACGTCACTCCTCTCACGGGCATTCCCTTTGCAATGAAGGATTGCATTTCCACACGCGGAGTCCGCACCACCTGTTCATCGAAAATTCTCGAAGATTACGTTCCGCAGTACAACACCACCGTCACAAACAAACTTGCGGAATCAGGCGCGGTGTTGATTGGCAAAACCAACATGGATGAATTCGGCATGGGTTCATCCTGTGAAAATTCTGCTTTCTTCAACACACACAATCCATGGGATCTCGACCGCGTCCCAGGCGGTTCAAGCGGAGGTTCCGCCGCTGCCATGTCCGCCAGCCTATGTTCATTTTCACTGGGCGAGGACACGGGCGGATCGGTGCGCATGCCCGCGGGTTTTTGCAACGTCACCGGTATCAAGCCCACTTACGGTCGCGTTTCACGTTACGGCTTGATCTCGCTCGTCTCTTCATTCGATTGCATCGGTCCGATGACTCGCGATGTCTATGATTGCGCGACCGTGCTTGAACATATCGAAGGTCACGATCCAAAAGACTCCACCACTTACCAATCACCAGTTACTAATTACCACGACGCCATCAACAAATCCGTCAAAGGCATGACCATCGGTATTCCAAAAGAATATTTTGTGTCAGGCATGGAAGCGGGCGTGGAAAGTTCCATTCAAGAAGCTATTCGCACATACGAAAAACTCGGCATGAAGATTCAAGAAGTCTCGCTTCCCAACACCCGATACGCGCTTCCCGTTTATTATCTTTTGCTCATGGCCGAAGCTAGTTCAAATCTTGCGCGCATGGACGGCACGCGCTTCGGTCTCTCCGTTTCAGAAAATGCAAAAGATGTGATCGACATTTATTTGCAGACTCGCCATGAGGGATTCGGTGATGAAGTCAAACGCAGGATTATGCTTGGAGCATATGCCTTATCCGCTGGATACTATGACTCATATTATCTCAAAGCTCAAAAAGTCCGCACGCTTCTTCGTCGTGACTTTGAAACTGCTCTTGCCTCCGTTGACATTCTGCTCGCCCCGACCTGCCCCACCACGGCCTTCAAACTTGGCGAGAAGACAAATGACCCGCTCGAAATGTATCTCTCCGATATTTATGTCGTCGCCACGAATCCAGCAGGTGTGCCTGCATTAGCATTACCCTGCGGATTTTCAAATAACATGCCCGTCGGGATGCAGCTCATCGGCAAGCACTTGGATGAGCAGACATTGTTCCAGGTCGGTCATGCGTATCAGCAGGAAACTGACTGGCATAAGAGAAATCCAGTGATTGGTAAATAGTAAATGGTAATTACCAATTACTATTTACCACTTGCCAATCACCACGCCCCAAAGGACTCCCACCCATGACTCAATACGAACCCGTCATTGGACTTGAAATCCACGCTGAATTGCGAACCAACTCAAAGATGTTCTGCTCTTGCTCAGCAGAATATTCCAACGCGCCAGAACCGAA
>JBBSCM010000193.1:0-7816 GCA_038250295.1 Anaerolineales bacterium
GAGGCTGAACACTCCGCGCAATATGGGGAGCATATTCAATTTCTCGATCAGGATCAAATCCGCGCGCGAGTTAATTCGCCCACCTATCTTGCCGCAATACATGACCCTGCTGTGGCCTTGGTCAACCCCGCGCAATTGGCGTGGGGATTAAGAAGAGCATGTTTGGAAGTTGGAGTCCGCTTGTTTGAGGGCACGCAGGTTACAGGGCTGGAAGAGAAGCGCACTTCAGTTGTCGTCAAAACTCCGCGGAGTCAAGTCGAATCAAAAAAAGTTGCGCTCGCCACCAATGCATTCCCGCCATTGCTCAAACATCTTTCGTTTTACGTCGTGCCTGTTTATGATTATGCTTTAATGACCGAGCCGCTTTCCAACGAACAACGCACCGCGATTGGCTGGCAGGGCCGCGAGGGCGTAGGCGATTACGGAAATCAATTTCATTATTATCGCACCACTGCGGATGGACGGATTCTATGGGGCGGGTTCGACGCCGTTTATTATCGGAATAATGAAATGGGATCGCATCTGGAAAATCGCCCCGCATCTTTCGCCCGATTGGCTGGGCACTTCTTCCAAACATTCCCCCAGCTGACGGGTTTACGCTTCACGCACGCCTGGGGCGGTGCGATAGATACGTGCTCGCGTTACACTGTATTTTGGGGCAAGGCCCATCATGGCAAAGTTGCGTACTCGCTGGGATACACCGGCCTTGGCGTCGGCGCATCCCGCTTCGGCGCGCAAGTGATGCTGGACTTATTGGATCATAAGAAAACAGAACTCACCGAATTACAAATGGTGAAATCGAAACCATTCCCATTCCCGCCCGAACCGTTTCGTTCGCCGATAGTCAATTTCACAAGATGGTCACTCAACCGCGCGGACGATCATCAAGGGAAAAGAAATTTGTGGTTGAAATTGCTGGATGCGTTGGGGTTGGGGTTTGATTCGTGATGAGACCGGAGTGCGTCGCACCTGACAGGGTAGATTCTCCTGCTTAATAAGAATCATCTGCTCGATAAGCATCATCTCATTAATTCAGGTGCGACGCACCCTCCGTGTTCCATGTTGAATCCCAGACCCTAAAGGTTTTCCCGTCTAACTTACACCACGGTCGGCAAGACAATCCTGCCCAAAATAGCGCTGGTTGGCAAAAGAAACCTTTAGGGTCTTGAGGTTATACGGATCTTTCACTTCCCACTTTTTACTTTCCCCTTGTGACTCTCCACTATCACTCACCTCTCCTCCCTTTCCATAGTAAAATACCGCCATGGCAACATTTCTCGATATCCAACCCATTGCTCCCCCGCTTGCATCCGATGAAAATTTCAATAACGACGGCGTGACATCAAAGACCCTAAAGGTTTTCCCTCCTAACTTACACCACGGTCGGCAGGACAGTCCTACCTGATGTGACGCTGGTCAGCAAAGCAAACCTTTAGGGTCTTTAGGTTTTTCTAACTTCTTACTTCGCCTCAAAAAGTGAACGAGGTAATTCTAATTGCCTGATAATCCCCAGCAGTGTGCCTGTTTTCAATTCATCATGGTTAGGCACAGGGATGGTAATCGTTGTATGCCCCTGTTGTTTTTGCATAATGATGTGACTACCCTTCTGGCGTACTTTTTCAAATCCATGCTGTGCCAGAATTTTGCATAATTTCCTGCCTGAGAGCACACGTAATCTTGGCATTACAGCCTCGCAGTTGGCTTGCTTTTCAGGCTGGGGATAACAGGCATGAGCGGCATGACGTACGTCTCTTTCTTAAGTCGCCGCTTGATTTCGGAAGGGGATGCAACTTCAAAAAACAATTCCACTGCTTCGAGCAGGTTGGAGCGCGCATCTTCGATTGTTTTTCCCTGACTGACCACATCCACTTCAGGGCAGGTTGCCACGAACCAGTCATCTTCGCGTTCAATTACGGCGGTAAATTGAAAAGATTTTGTGCTCATGAATTATCTCCTTTTGCTGTGGTTGATTATATGCCAGACCTCGGAATTCTCCGCGAAGCGCCCTGTGGGCAAGAACTCCGAGGTTTTTTACTTCTTACTTTTTGCTACTCACCAATTACCAAGCACCATTTACCAATTTACTTCTTCCCCGGCTTCGCCATCTCATCCCTAACCGTATTATACAAACTCTCTGCCTTCAAATCACTGAGCGCATAACATGGCGCTTTGAGGTGGTCGGCGAGTTGCTGGGCGAGTCCCTGGTCAAAGGCGGCGTGTTCCATGTTGATGACCACGGAGCGAGTTTTTTCTTGTGCGATCATTTCTGCGAATTTGAAACCCTCTTCCTGTGGCGGCAAAGTCCCAATGGATACGTTGCCTGCGCCATCGGTTAATACAATGAGAAGCGGTTCCACATCGGGATGAATATGTTTCTCGTGCGTAAGCACATCATGCGCCATGAACAGTCCCGCCGAAAGCGGGGTTTTTCCGCCGACGGGAATATCCATCAGTGCGCGTTGCGCCAGTTGAATTGAGTTGGTCGGGGATAATACCAATGTGGCGCGGTCTTTCTGGAAGACGATCAAGCCCACGCGGTCACGGCGTTGATAGGCGTCTGTCAACAGCGAAAGGATTGCGCCCTTCGTTGCATTCATGCGCTCAGCCACCGCCATCGACCATGAAGCATCCACAAGGAATAAAACGAGATTCGCAACACGCTTGACGCGGATCTTGCGCTGCAAGTCACTTCTTTTAATGGAGAATGCGAGCTTCTTGCGTTCTTCTACGCGTTGAATCTGAAAAGGCGCAGCGGCGCGGAATGTGGCATCAAAAGCAATATCCGTCAGGTTATCACCCGCAGGACGCGACTTGATATAGCGGCCATGTTTACGCTCGGTTTTGGTGAGCGAACGCCTGCCTGCTTTTTGACGGGTTAATTTATCGAGCGGGGTGTTGAGCTTGCGCGGCTGGAAGGTCTCGCCTGCTTTTACTTTTTGTCCGCCGTCCCACCAATTCGCATTCGAACTCGCGAACACTTCCTGCTGCTGCATGGGTTCGGGGTTGCCCTGCTGCGGACCTTCCTGCTGCTCATCTTCGAGTTTTAAGTTTTTTTTTCCTCGGACTCGCCCTCTTGCTTGCTTTCGGACTCATCATCCGATTCGCTCGGGACCGATTGGCCTGCCAACTGCTCGATGCGCTCCTGCAACTGTTCGGCTGTCATCTCGGCTTGTTGGAAGGGTGTGCGTTTGATGCGATGAGGCAGCGCCAACTCTGCGGCCAGCGCGATATCATGATTGTTGATCTTGGTGCGGCCTTCGAAGGCAGCTTCAGCGCGCGCGGCTTTGAGGATGACCAAGTCTGCGCGGTGACCGTCTACGTTTAAGGAGGAAGTTAATGCGGCGATGGAAAGCAGGTCACGGCTGGTGTGTGTGACCTGGTCAACGAGTTCACGTCCACGCGCAATTTTCTGCGAAAGTTCGTCTTCTTTGACAAGCCATAACTTACGGAAGGCTTCCGCATCCCGTTCATAGGAAAGGTTGCGTTCCATGATGGTCACACGTTCACGCGCATCACGGATGCCGACGATGTCCACAGATAGCGCGAAGCGATCCAGTAATTGGGGGCGGAGATCTCCTTCTTCAGGATTCATCGTCCCAACGAGAATGAAGCGCGCCGGGTGGGCAAAGGAAATCCCCTCGCGTTCGACCGTGTTCACGCCCATGGCTGCCGAGTCTAACAAAATATCTACTACATGATCGTCGAGCAGATTCACTTCGTCGATATAAAGGAGACCACGGTTGGCGCTTGCGAGCACACCAGGTTCAAAATGACGTTCGCCTTTTTGAATTGCTTTTTCAATATCAAGCGTACCGACCACGCGGTCTTCGGTTGCAGAAACGGGAAGGTTAACGAACGGTGTGGCACGCTCTGCGATGGGAAGTTTCTTTGCGGCTGCATAACGTTCCTTGCACTCCGTACACCAGGTGCCAGATTTATCGGGGTCGCACCCGAAACGGCAGTCTTGAACGATCTTTACATGCGGCAACAAGGCGGCCAATGAACGCGCAGCAGTGGATTTTGCTGTGCCGCGTTCGCCGCGAATCAATACACCGCCGATACGGGTATCAACGGCATTGAGAATGAGGGCGCGTTTCATGCGCTCCTGTCCAACGATGGCTGTAAATGGGAAAATAGCGGGCATGGGTTACTCCAGCCCGTGATTATACCGCCGGTTGCATAATTTAATAAACTTAAGGTTGATCGGGAGCGTCCAACATCGAAATCAACATATCCGTCATTGCGAAGAGGGCGAAGCCCGACGAAGCAATCTCGGAGCCAGCCAGGGGATTGCTCCGCTGCCAAAGCACAGGAACGGCGGCTCGCAATAACGGGTTTATATGTTGTTTTTTCGGCGCTCTGAAACGGATGCTTTATATTTCAACACAAGAGCATCGTTAAATGGAAGGCATAAATGGCAGGGTTGTCAAGTTACTCATTCACTTGTATAATCCGCCTTACATTTCAGTTAATTGGAGCCGCAAGTAATGGATGAACATGAAGCCCCACAAGGGCAAGAGTCAGGAGAACAACAGAACAATCATCAAACGATGGAGTCACTGCTCGAATCAGAATCCCTGAGCGTTGAATTACCTCAGGTAGGTGAGATCCGAAAGGGGATGATCGCAAGCATTAGCCCAAGTCAGATTCTCATTAGCGTTGGTGCAAAATCCGAGGGCGTTGTTGCCGGCCGTGAGCTGGAACAACTGACAGCCGAAGAACGCGCCGAGCTAAAAGTCGGCCAGGAAGTAAGCGTCTTCGTGCTTAACCCGGAAGACCAAAACGGCAATGTCGTTTTGTCCTTCAAACGGGCACAAGAGGAAATGTCCTGGGAAAACGTTGAGAAGATGATCGCCGAAGAGACCCTGATCGATACAAAGATCATCGGGTTTAATAAAGGCGGTTTGATTGTTGCAGTTGGTAACCTGCGAGGTTTCGTGCCATCCTCACAGATCAGCGGTGTGCGCCGCGCGCAGTCGTCGGGAGATACCCCCGAACAGCGCTGGCAAAAAATGGTCGGCCAGCCAATTTCAGTCCGCATCATCGAAGTGGACCGCGAACGCCGCCGCCTCATTCTTTCCGAACGTTCAACCAATACAGAATCCCGTTCTTCCATGAAAGACCGCGTGATCAGCGAATTGGAAGAAGGCAAGATCTACACCGGCAAAGTCACCAGCCTCGCAGATTTTGGCGCTTTCGTCAACGTCAATGGCGCCGACGGCCTTGTTCACCTCTCCGAGCTTTCATGGGACCGCCTCCAGCATCCCAAGGAAATGCTTGAAGTTGGGCAGGAAGTCAAAGTCAAGGTCATCAATATCGACCGCGACAAAAAACGCATCGGCCTTTCCATGCGCGCCTTGCAGGATGATCCCTGGAAGAATCGCGTTGAGAAGTTCAGCGTCGGCCAGCTCGTGGAAGGCGTGATTACCCGCCTGACCAAGTTTGGCGCATTTGCCCGTCTCGAAGGCGATATCGAAGGCCTCATCCACATCTCCGAGTTGAGTGAGAACCGTGTCGAGCATCCCAAGGAAGTTCTCAAGGAAGGCGATGTCAAGACCCTGCGCGTCATCCGCATTGACGGCGAACAGCATCGCATCGGTCTCAGTCTTCGAAAAGTGGACTCAGCCGCATTCGCAGACAAGGATTTCAAAATGCTCACACAGGAATTCGGCGAGCAGGATGATGAAACCCCAGATAACCCAGTCATCCCGTCGGAAGACAAACCAGAATAAAATCGACAGAGCGCACCGAAAGGTGCGCTTTTCAATAACCCCATGCCAATCATTATTGATGCTCACGCAGACCTAGCTTATAACATGTTGAAATATGGGCGGGACTACTCGCGCTCCGCCGCAGAAACGCGCCTGCTTGAAGTGGGCAGCCCCACCGTCGCTGATAATGAAGATTGCACCATCGGATGGCCCGATTACCAGCGCGGACAGACAGCAGTTGTTTTCTCCACCCTTTTCGCACTGCCGGCTCGCTGGCGCACAAGTCAAAATAAGTTGCAGTCCTATAAAACATTTGATGAGGCTCATGAAATTTATCGCCAGCAATTAATGACCTATCATCGGATGACAGATTCCGAGCCTGATAAATTTCGACTGGTCGCCTCTTCCCGCGACCTCGACCTGATTCTCGACCACTGGAATTCCCCCACCGAGAGCGGACATCCTGTTGGCATGGTTGTCCTGATGGAAGGCGCTGAATGTATTCGCACACTTTCCGAACTTGATGAATGGTATGAGCTTGGCGTGCGCTTGATAGGTCCTGCCTGGGTTGGCACACGCTATTGCGGCGGCTGGAAAGAACCAGGTCCGTTAACAAAAGACGGGCGACAATTACTCTCTGGAATGGCAGACCACAATTTCGTGCTTGACCTCAGTCACATGGATGAACAAGCCGCAGTGGAAGCGCTTGATATGTATCGCGGCCCTATCGTTGGTACCCACGGTAATTGTTTATCTTTAATGCCGAATTCAAATTCCAATCGGCACTTTTCAGACCGTATCATTGAGGGAATCATCGAACGTGATGGCGTGGTGGGAGTGGTTCCTTATAATGCCTACCTGAAGTCAGGTTGGACCGTCGACAAAAATCAGCGCTCGGAAGTCCCCCTTAGCTATGTTGCAGATCACATTGACCACATCTGCCAGATCGCGGGAGATGCGCTGCACGCGGGTATTGGGTCAGATTTCGATGGCGGCTTCGGCTTACAATCTGTTCCACCGGAAATTGATACCATTGCCGACCTTCAAAAGCTGGTATCCTTATTAGGAGCGCGCGGCTATTCCGAAACAGATATCGCCAATATTTTTAGCGGTAACTGGCTCGCGCGTTTAAAAAGAGATTTGCCAAGCTCATGAATAACAAACCTGTTCCCGCATCCACTCCCGTAGAAACGACACCGCGCATGGAGAATTCAGCCACGCCTCGCATCCGCGTGAGCATTTCGATCACCATGCTCGGATTTATCCTCTTCGCAATTGGCGCCAAACCTGACCTTTTCGGCTGGGACCGTGCGCCCGTTGTCGGCTTCGTACAAATTGCTGTTTTTATTATTGGACTCGCCATTATTTGTTTGGGTGGATATATGGGCTTGCTTACTCTATGGTGGGGATATGAACGCACGATCATTTCAGAAATCGGCGCGAGGCTGGTTGGGACAGGCTATATTGTTGCCGTCTTTGCAGGCATGGCTGATATTTTTGGAATGGGTTCACAACCCTTTCCGCAAGTCCCATATTTTGGACCATGGCAGGCTACGGGGGTATTGATCGGTCAGGGAATCATTGCACTGGGATTCCTACTCTTAATTCCATTTCATGCCCATAAAGTTTCACACTAATACAATTAAACCTGTTCAGGCTATATTAACTTTGCTACCGTCCAAACCTTTTAACGATGTCGTTGCGAGCGGTTTGTGCGAAGCAATCCCCAGTTAAATGAGCAACTCTTATCGAGTAGATTACTCCATTAGTTGGAGATTGCTTCGGGCAAGGGCCCCTCGCAACGACATTTGTAGTTAGAGAATTTAAAACAAAAAGACCCGCGCAATGCCGGTCTTCAAGGGTAGTGCCCCCACGGAGATTCGAATCACATCCCCCCTGCGGGGACAACTGTTTTTAAAACAAAAGACCCACTAAGAGCAGGTCTTCACGGAAGTGCCCCCACGGAGATTCGAATCACATCCCCCCTGCGGGGACAACTGTTTTTAAAACAAAAAGACCCGCGCAATGCCGGTCTTCAAGGGTAGTGCCCCCACGGAGATTCGAATCACATCCCCCCTGCGGGGACAACTGTTTTTAAAACAAAA
>JBBSCM010000194.1:0-7800 GCA_038250295.1 Anaerolineales bacterium
CCAAACACTTTTCCTATCGGGCAGTCTCTCGCTAAACAGCCTCGTCAATCTCTGCTGGGCACTCCCGATCATTTGGCCTTGCCCTGATTTGCAACTGCCGCAGCTTTCTTTGCGGCTTCATCCGCGTCACCAAGATAATAATTCTTGATGGGTTTTAGATCTTCGCCCAACTCATAAACCAGCGGCAAGCCTGTTGGAATGTTAAGCTCGGTGATTTCTGCTTCAGAAATATTATCGAGGTATTTCACCAATGCGCGAATGGAGTTCCCATGCGCAACGATCAAAACACGCCTGCCAGATTTGATATCAGGCACAAGCGTGGAATGCCAATAGGGCAGAACTCGATCCAGCGTAATCTTAAGCGACTCGGTGGCTGGCAACTGCTCGGGAGTCAATGAAGCGTAGCGGCGGTCAAATTTTGGATGGCGTTCATCGGTCAACTCCAGCGCAGGCGGCGGGACGTCATATGAGCGTCGCCAAATTTTCACCTGGGCTTCGCCAAATTTTTCAGCCGTCTCCGATTTGTTCAAGCCTTGCAAAGCGCCGTAATGCCTCTCATTCAACTGCCAGGCACGGATTACGGGCAGCCACTCACGATCCATTTCATCCTGAACCAGTCCAAGCGTCTTTATGGCGCGCTTTAATACTGAGGTGTATGCAATATCAAAATCATATCCGCCTGCACGCAGCAACTTCCCTGCTTCGCGTGCTTCTGCACGGCCCAGGTCTGTAAGGTCAACATCTGTCCAGCCCGTGAAACGATTTTCAAGATTCCAGGTGCTTTGTCCATGACGGACGAGAACTAACTTATACATTACGCAACTCCAATTATGAACGGTTTCGATACAACGATTGGCTTGGCACCGACTGCATGGCTTTCAGGTCAAGAGGAATTTCAAGGAACTCAACGATTGACTTGCAAAAGGTTTCAGGGGATTCAACCATTTGGTTGTATTTGACAAATAAAATACGCATATTAGGTTTGCGTGCTGCCCAATATTTTACGGCACGCAGATGCTCTCGAAACTGAGCTTCCATTTCAGCATCGGTGAGCGTGGATGTTTCATTCCTTCTCTGGAGCATCTTTCGCTGGGATGCAAGAATTTCGCTGATCTCACGCTCCATGAAGATGACATCATAGGCAAGGTCGTCGGGCAGGAATTCAAGCAGATAGGAAATAACTTTTACAACTTTTCCCTTTGCTTCGTAAAGCCATTTTTTATCGCCGTCTTTGAGCGCCTTGCTCGACTCAATTTCAAAATAGCCATTGGGGTTATCTTCGTCAGCCTGGCGAAGCGAATCTACAACGGCAGACAGGCCGCCTTCTGTAAGCATTTTCATCATCATGGAGGTGCCTGAACGCGGCAACCCTGAAACAATGACGACTTTCTTATTTTCTTTTTTCTGGTTTCGGTTCGTAAATAAATTCTTCAAAGTAATTACCCTATTGATTTAAAGATCGAGCGAACCATTCAAGGCGGACTCTGAATGCGATGGTTTGCCGGAAACTGTCCTTCGACTTTGGAATTGCAAAAAGCGCGCAATTCCTCCGCTCAGGACGAAGACTAAAGGTAGCCCAGCCCTTTTAATCTTTCTTCCAGGTCTTTTTGTCCATGCCCGCTGATCTGCGAAGGCGGTTTGATGTGAGACTGGTCGAGGTGTTTCCCAATCGCAAGGAAGGGTATATCGCGGAAGGATACGCCGCCGAAATTTTGGAGATCGCGATTTGCAAAGATCACACCAGGCACAACATCCGCATCCACACAATGGTCTGCACCCCAATGATCGTGGTTTGGCTCGATCAAGGCCTGAGGTACTTTGCCAAGCCCGGTATCAGATGAAGCCCGATATCCGGGAGCGTAGCCAACCAGCAGGTCGGGTCCGAGGCGGGTATACGGTCCGTTATAAATCTCATGCTTGAGTCGCACACGGTGAGTTACTGATTCGCCGTTAGGGGCTTTCCAATCCATCAGCTTTTGCTGAATTTCAGCCAAAAGCGTCTCGATCTCATTCGCGGCGACCACGCCCTGTCCTTCACGGCCTGCGATATTTAAGTAAAGGCTGTTCAGTCCAACCGCATAGGCTTTGGTTTGGGCCCAATTGACATTTGATAAATCGCCAGTCGTATTGCCGTCTTTTAATGCAAGGTAATTGTTATCAGCCAGCCAACGGTTTAAGTGGATTCTATTTTCATAAGTGGTAAACCCATGGTCAGACATTACAAGGTAATTATATTTACCAGACCAGCCGCTTATCCGCTGACTAACCTCGCCCACAAAGGCGTCAAGTTTTTGATACCAGGATTCCGCAACATCGAGGCGGTTATGATAGAACATGTGCTGGACACGATCCAGATCATCAAAAATACTGCCGAGCACACCCTCTTTAAAGTTATCAAGCAAATAAAAAAATATTTGCTTGCGGCGCTCAAAGATCATTTCGCACAGGGCCAGAAATTGCTCGTCGGTAATACAGCCATCCTCAAGGCCGGTGGTATCCTGCGGCCAGCCAAGTGTAAGATAGGGTCCTACTTTTTGCCACAGATCTTTGGCAAACGATTTCGAAGACGCATAATGCGACAAAGCATGTAATGGGTGAATCTGCAATGGCAACGTGTACAACCGCACAACACCGTTCAAGCTGGTAAGAATTACACGGGTAACGGCATGGACGTTGAAAAATAAACCTGCCTTGAATTTAACTTCAACAATGTCGCTCCACTCGCCCACACGCAGTTCAAGCTGTTTGTCGCCAAGCGTTAGTTTGGCTGTATTTGAATCAATGACATCCAGGGTCAACGGCAAAGTAGCAGGCTGCGGACCTGATTTCCCCTGCACTTGCGGCCCATTTAATAAAGCCGCATACCTGCCCTTACCGCTGGATTCAAATCGTGTGACGGCAGTTTTGTTTTTCTTTTCATCATCGGTTGAAAATAATGTGCCAACGCCAAGCTGACCGCGAATATCCGGCGTACCAAGTCCGGGCAATGTGTTAACCGGTAATTCAGGCCGCGCAGGGAACATCGCCGGCCACCACAAAGCTGTGGCTGGGTAACCCATTTCAGCCGCTTCCTCAAAAAGGGTTTTAGCAATGTAGGGAGGCACAAATTGCTCCCCCACGGCAGTTTTCTTCATCGGCAAAATGGACACATAAGGCGCGTATGTGGATGGGTCGCGATGCACAAAATCAAAAATACCATGCCCGCCCGGGTCTGCGCCGGTTGCAATACTCGTCCAGGAAACCTCGGTTTGCGGGGGTGAACAAACATCAAGTCGTGAATACCCGCCTGCTTCCACAAACTTTGACAGGTTCTTTAATTTATTTTTCCCCGCCATGTTTTCAAACACGGCGGGGTCAAAAGAGTCAAAACCAAGAATGATCGTCTTCATATAGCCGGGTTATTTTTCCTGATCGACATCTTCTTCTTTGCGCATTTTTCGGCGCAGTTTGGCTATTCCTTCACGGATATTACGGGAAAAGAACAACAACACCCCTGAGCCAGCGACAAATAACGCGGCCAATGCTTGGAACAGAAGTCCACCAGTATTTGGATCAATATACATTTTAGACACTCCTTTTTATGTCGGAATAAGATTATATCTGACATCACATCCCTTGTCCATTTCAGGGCTTACACGTAGAATGTGATTATGCCAAACAATGAAGATGTGACCCCCGTTCGACAACAATATTTAGATATTAAGCGTGATTATCCCGATACGATCGTCTTCTTTCGCCTCGGGGATTTTTACGAAACATTTGACGAAGACGCGGAGATCACGGCGCGCGAACTGGACATTGTTTTGACATCACGCCCCATTGGCAAGGGTGTACGGACGCCGCTCGCCGGAATTCCCTATCATGCCGCCGAAAACTATCTCGCGCGCCTCATCGAGAAAGGCTATCACGTTGCCATCTGTGAACAGGTCGGCGACCAACCCGCCAAGGGAATCTTCCCGCGAAAAGTAGTAAGGGTTGTGACGCCAGGAACTGTGACGGAACCGGGACTCCTGCCCGGCGATGCAAACAACTATCTGGCCGCGGTCGTTCTGGATTCGAGTTCGTCCAACAGTTCAACTGCTGGACAACAAACTGCTTCTGTTTCCTATACAGATGTGACCACTGGAGAATTCGCCGTTACCGAACTTCCGCTCGAAGCCTTACGCGCCGAGTTGACTCGTTTACATCCTGCCGAAATCATTTATTCTGACAATCAAATCCTGCCAGATAATATTACGGGGCACTTAACCGCCCTACCTTCATGGAAATTTGAACCCGGTAAGTGTAACGAGACTTTACTTTCACATTTCAAGGCTTACACACTAGTCGGCTTTGGGTTGAAAGATCACAGCCTTTCCGTAAGAGCAACGGGCGCGATCATCCAGTATCTCAAAGAGACCCAGCCAGACGCATTAAATTTGCTTACATCCCTGCGAAATTACAGCCTGAACGAATTTATGACTCTCGACGCATCCACTCGCAGAAATCTGGAACTGGACGAAACCCTGCGCGGCGACCGAAGAGGTTCCCTGCTTGGCACATTGGATTACAGCATCACCCCCATGGGAAAAAGACTCATGCATCAATGGGTCAGCCAGCCTTTATTGCAAGTGGACAAGATCATTCAAAGACAGGATGGCGTGCAATATTTTGTCAGCAATGGGATGATCCGCGCTGAGCTGCGCGATGTGTTGAAACCTCTTGCAGATCTAGAGCGATTGATCAACCGTGTCATTGCGGGGCAGGCTCAACCGCGAGATTTAGTGGCGATGAGAAATACCCTCGAGCAATTGCCGAAGGTCAAGGAAGTAATTAGTAAACAGTCTTCAGTGATCAGTAGTCAGTGGTCGCTCTGTGAAGAACAGTATTCCTTGTTGCAAAATGCGATTGATGACGACCCACCTGCCACCCTGCAAAACACCGGCGTGATCCGCGCTGGATATTCAGCAGAATTGGATGGCGTGATCGAAGCATCCAAACATGCGCGCGATTGGATCGCAAACCTCGAAGGCATTGAACGCGAAAAGACAGGCATCAAGACCCTCAAAGTTGGTTACAACAAGGTCTTTGGATATTACATTGAGATCTCACGAGGCGCAGCCGATAAGGCACCTGAGAGTTACATCCGCAAGCAAACACTGGTCAATGCAGAGCGTTTTATCACGCCTGAGATGAAAGAATATGAAACGCTTGTCTTGAATGCAGAAGAACGCATCAAGGAAATTGAGACACGCTTGTTTCGTGAGGTGTGCGCGGAGTTGGCGAAAGCCGCGCACAGGATGCTTTCAACAGCGCGTGCCATCGCGGAACTGGATGTGTTGTCCGCTTTGGGGGAGGCAGCTGCCCTCGAAGGCTACAACAGGCCCGAGGTCCACGAAGGAAGCGAATTGGAAATCCACGAGGGGCGTCACCCTGTTGTGGAACAGCTATTGAAAAACGACAGATACATTCCCAATGATGTCATCTTTGAAAAAGGCGAAGTGGTACGGGTCATCACCGGGCCGAACATGGCGGGTAAATCCACTTATTTACGACAGGCCGCATTGATCGTGTTGATGGCACAGATGGGATCGTTCGTGCCAGCGTCATCTGCAAAGATCGGGTTGGTGGACAGGATTTTCACACGTATCGGCGCGCAGGATGAAATCCATGCGGGGCAATCCACGTTTATGGTGGAGATGGTGGAAGCCGCGAATATTTTGCATCATGCCACATCGCGTTCATTATTGATACTCGACGAAATTGGGCGCGGCACTTCAACTTATGATGGCTTGTCGATTGCATGGGGAATCATTGAATACATTCACAACCACCCACAACTGCGCGCAAAGACATTATTCGCAACACACTATCATGAGCTCACGCAATTGGCAGACCTGCTGCCCGGCATTCGCAACTATAACGTAGCCGTGAGCGAGGCGGATAACAAAGTGGTGTTTCTGCACAAGATCATTGCAGGCGGCGCAGATCGTTCGTATGGAATCCATGTGGCACAATTGGCAGGCTTGCCTGCGCCTGTTATTCAACGCGCAAATGAAATTATGGCGGAACTTGAAAAGACATCGGGCCGCGCGGTGAAGATTCATCCGCAGGCCGCACAGCAAGCTGCGCTATTTCCTGAAACCAGTCCATTGCTGGATGAATTGAAAGATTTGGATATAAACGCCTTGTCTCCGATCGAGGCGCTGAATAAATTGTTTGAATGGCAAAAAATGTTCACCAAAAGATAATCTGAAAACTTAATGCTGAATAAATCAAAACTCAGTATGGATGAAGTGGGAACTTTGATCCTTCTCGCCGTATTGCTCTTCGGCGGGCTTTTTAGATTCCTGTCGCCGTGGATGGCAGGCTTCCCCGTCAACGACGGCGGCATGTTTTATGTAATGATGAAGGACTTGCAGGCAAACCATTACATCCCGCCCTTGTATACAACCTACAATCATTTGAATATCCCGTTTGCGTATCCGCCGCTGGCATTTTATATCGGCGCAATCACAAGCGATTTGTTTCATGTTTCATTAATTGATATTTTGCGATGGATGCCTGCATTTATCAATACACTATGCGTACTCGCATTTTATTTTCTCGCAGAAGAAATCTTAGAAGACAAATTCAAGGGTGCAATTGCAGCACTGGTCTTTGCGCTCACGCCGCACCTGAATACCTGGCTTTCAGTAGGCGGCGGTTTGACTCGCAGTTTTGGCACGCTCTTTATGATTCTGACAATTTTGCATGCCTATAAATTTTTTACCCATCACAAAAAAGAGTCCATCTGGTGGACAATACTCTTCGGAAGTCTAACGGTGCTCAGCCATACCGAATCAACAATATTTGCGGTCGCAATTCCGATCTATATTTGGTTTGCAAAATCCCGTTCAATGAAAAGTGCTTTACAAAGCGGATTGATTGCATTTGGAGTATTGCTGCTTGCTGGACCCTGGTACGGACTGGTCATCAACAGGCACGGATTTGAGCCGCTTCTTTCCGCCCTGCAAACTGGGGGGCAAACCATCTGGTCTCTTCTGCGGCTGACAAATATCGACATTGTCACCGAGGAGCCTTACCTTGACCTTTTGGGGGTATTCGGCGTTTTAGGAATGATATTCTTAATCATCAAAAAACAATATTTTATTCCTGCGATGCTGGTGCTAATGTATCTTGTCCAGCCGCGCAGCGCACATACAGTTGGAAATATTCCGCTTGCAATCGCCGCAGGATTATTTATCACTGAAATATTATTACCTGCAATTTCAAAGCTTGATGAGACAAACAGCAATCACGGTGTCAAGATATTCCTTATATTGATAACCCCCTACCTGCTGATCAACTCCACCTACCAAGGTTTCATGCTTTCGCAAAACCACGTCTCCGATGGCGAGCAAACTGCAATGCAATGGGTGAAAGAGAACACACCTGAAAACAGTCAATTTCTTGTATTGACAGGCGAGCCAGAATCAATGTGCGAGTCCAGCGCGGAATGGTTCCCGGCTCTGTCAGATAGAACCAGTCTGTCCACTTTGCAAGGCAGGGAATGGGTACTTGGAAATAAATTTGGCGAATTCATAGGGCACAGAGCGAGCCTGCAACGCTGCATTGACGAAAATTTGGAATGTCTGGATCGTGAAATCAAATATTTTGGGGATGAATTTGATTACATTTATGTATCGATAAAAACGCCGACAGATAATTGCAGGGCCGTGGATACATTCCAGCAAACCACACGAGGTATTATTATCGCGCTGGAAGATGCACCTTATTATGTCACAGTATACAAAACCAGAGATGCTATAATTTTACAAA
>JBBSCM010000195.1:0-7715 GCA_038250295.1 Anaerolineales bacterium
GCCATGTATCTCCCTTAGAGGGCTCCAGCAGTGATACCCTGACGGGCACTTCGCAAACCCGCCGTCCCACAAGGGGATGATACGCGAAGCGGACGGGCTGTACCGAAAACTGCACGCCGCCCCACAAGGGGATGATAAGCCATGGATTCAACCCTGGCTGGCGCGAAGAAGAACTTTACCCAGAGACTCGATATGCTTGTGCGCTATAATATCCGCAGGAGCAAAATATGGTGATCCATCTTGAAATTCCAGATACTGTTACTGAAGCCATGCGTCTGCCAGCAGGCGAACGTCAACAGCGCATATTGATCGAACTCGCTGTCTCGCTGTACGCGCAGGGGATTTTGTCCTTTGGCAAGGCGCGTCAGTTATGCGGCATGACAAAGTACGAGTTCGGCGTCCTGCTTGGTCGGCGTGACATACCTCGTCATTACACTCAGGAAGATTTGCAGGACGACTTAAATTATGCTCGTGGTTAGCAACACATCCCCGATCATGAATCTGGCGGCGGTCGGTATGTTGGATTTACTGCGCCAACAGTTTGCAGAAGTCGTTGTCCCTGCAGCTGTGATTGACGAACTCAAACTGGATACTGATTATCCTGGCACAAATGAGATTCGTACTGCCATGAAGGTTGGATGGTTGAAACAAATCAATCTGGAAGATGACAAGGTGGCAAGAGCATTAAGGCGGGAATTAGACGATGGAGAAGCCGAAGCCATTGCGCTGGCTCTGCAATTGAAAGTTGAATCCATTTTGATGGATGAACGTGATGGACGTTCCATAGCAAAATCCATGGAGCTTATCCCGATTGGTATTATAGGGGTTTTAATCCGCGCAAAACAAAATGGCGATATTGATTCTGTGAAAGAAGTCCTCAACAAACTAATGAATGAAGCGGGGTTTTACATCACCGACAGTCTACTCAAAAACATTCTTTCTGAAATCGGCGAGTTATAAATTTCATCCTTCATCCTTCTAATTAATCCTTATGTCTTCCCGTCCTCTCCGCGTTTTCCTCTGTCATTCTTCCAATGACAAGCCCGCCGTCCCACAAGGGGATGATACGCAAAGCGGACGAAGTTATATCAAAAACTGCGCGCCGCCCCACAAGGGGATGATAAGCCGTGGATTCAACCCTGGCTCGCCTTTGGCGCGAAGAAGAACTCTACCCAGGGCAGGATTTCGACAGGCTCAATCTACCAGATTGGAACATGGAAATCGAAAAAACTGTTGATATTGGTATAATCTCGTCAACGAGGTGAGCCATGACCAATATGGAACAAACCATTCTTCTTGAAATTTCCACACTGCCAGAAAGACGTTTGGCGGATGTTTTGGCATTCGTTCGCTACTTGAAATTGAGCATACCTGCTGAAGAAAAAGAGTTGGAAGAAAGATTCGATAAAGCCTTAAAGTCGATCCGCGCACGCGCAAAGGAAATGAACATTACCGATGAAGACATTGCTGCGGAAATTCGCGCTGTGCGGAAAGGCGAATAATGCGGGTGGTTCTGGATACGAACATTTTTATTTCCGCTACTTTGGGCGGAAGATTGGGCCTTATCGTTGATGAATGGAAAGCGGGGAAATTCAAGTTGATTGTCTCAGAGGCAATTGCTCATGAATACCTTGACGTGATCAACCGCCCGAAATTCAAGATTCCGCAAACAGAAATTATCACTGCAACCGAGTACCTTTTACAAAATGCAGAATTTGTGACGCCCGAAGAAGAGATTGTCGTCATTGTTGCTGACCCAACGGATAACAAATTCCTTGAAGCGGCAATTGCAGGAAAGGTGAAATATATTGTCAGCGGGGATGGACATTTGCTCGACCTTGGCTCTTTCAGGGAGGTTCCAATTATTACGGCAAGAGATTTCATTGAGTTATTGAACCAAATCAAATCATAAAAACTTTAGGAACCATTTGCCTTGTCCACCGCTGACCGTAAACTCTGCGTTTTCCCTTCGACACGGTGAGCGAAAGACGAACCGTCAGGACACCGCCTCTGCCATGTATCCCCGTTAGGGGGGCTCCAGCAATGCCTGATACCAATCGTCCACTAAGAGTCTGCCTCTGTCATTCTTCCAATGACACCCTGACGGGCACTTCGCAAACCCGCCGTCCCACAAGGGGATGATACGCGAAGCGGGGAGTTGTCCCAAAAACTGCGTGCCGCCCCACAAGGGGATGATAAAGCATGGATTGAACCCTGGCTGGACGGAGAGTATAATTAGCGTATGAGCGCAAAACTTCAAAAGATTGAGCAGATTTGCAAAAAGTATCAAATCAGGGCGTTTTATGTTTTTGGCAGCCGCGGTGCGGAATTGTTCCAGGCAATTCAAGATGATGCAATTCAACCAGCCAAATCGCCAAGCGACCTTGATTTTGGCGCGTTGACCCGTTCGCCATTTTCAATGGAGGACAAGGTCAACCTGACACTGGAGTTGGAAACCCTGTTTGGTCTTTCGGACATTGATTTATTTATCCTGCAGGAAGTGGACGCCTTCCTCGCAGCGAACATTATTCGCGGCGAGCGTGTCTTTGCGGAAGACACATATCTTGCGGATGAATATGAATTATTTGTGCTTCGCCGCGCAGGCGACCTGGCTGAATTAGAACGACAGCGCATGGCAATGATCTTGCAGGAGGTTTAACATGGTTCCAGGGAAAATCTCAAAAAGAGTTGTCAGTGACCGTCTTGCCTGGGTGGATAGGATGTTAAGTGAAATCCGCGCTTTGCCATTGGATTCCAAATCAACATTTATGCAGGATACAAGGAATATTTGGGCGGCAGAATCCTGCCTGCGCCGCGCGTTGGAAGCACTCTTTGACATGGGCAGGCATATCGCCGCAAAAGGGTTTGGCGAAGCCGTCACGGAATATAAAGAGATTGCGGTAACTTTGAACAGGCGAAATGTAATCTCAGCCAGCGACCTTGACCTGATGAAAAAATTGGCAGGCTACCGCAACCGACTTGTCCATTTCTATCACGATGTCAGCGCGGACGAATTGTTTGAAATTTGCGCCTCTCACTTGGGGGATGTTGAACAGATTACCAATGTCCTGCGTTCATGGCTTGCAAGTACCCCCAATATTATGGACGAAACCTTGTAGTTTCGCTTTTCCGTTCATCCTTCACCTTTCATAATTCATCCTTATGACCTCCCGCCCTCTCCGCGTCTTTCTCTGCCACTCCTCCAATGATACCCTGACGGGCACTTCGCAAACCCGCCGCCCTGCAAGGGGACGAGTTGTACCAAAAACTGCGCGCCGCCCCACAAGGGGATGATAAGGCGTGGATCCAACCCTGGCTCGCCTTTGGCGCGAAGAAGAACTCCACCCAGGGCAGGATTGGAACATGGAAAAAGAAATCAATTGACACCTAATCTTCTCGGAAGTATGATACTTGCATAACGAAGGAGTTAGCGGTATGACCGACAAAAAATTACTCGAACGCATTGCCATCAATCCAAAAGTGATGACAGGCAAACCCGTCATCAAAGGGACGCGCTTAACAGTTGAGTTCATTCTTAATCTCAGGGCGCACGGCTCGACAGTTCAGGAAATCATGGAAGAATACAAAGGTTTGACCAAATCAGATATTCAAGCCTGCATTTTGTTTGCCAGCAAATCAAACGAATTACCCAGTGTTGCCGCTTAGTAAAGGAGCAAAGATGTTACAACAATTCAAAATTATCGTTGAAAAACACCCAGATGGATATGTGGCTTACCCGCTTGGCTTAAAAGGCGTGGTTGTTGCAGAAGGTGACACCTATCAAGAAGCCCTTGATGACGTAAAATCTGCCATTCAATTCCATATCGAAACATTTGGTATGGATATATTGAACGATGAAACGCCCGTATTGGAAGCGTTCATCGCCGAAGCGAGAGTCGCGATCTAATGCCCAAATTCCCCGTTGACGCTCCAAAGGCAAGGGTCATTAAAGCGTTTGAACGGCTGGGATTCCGACTTGTCCGTGAGGGGAATCATATTGCCATGCAGCGCGAAAACCCTAATGGGACAAAAACGCCTCTGACCATGCCAAACCACCGCACAATAAAAAGTTCCACTCTGCGAACCATCCTTTCCCAATGCGGAATTTCCCGCGACGACTTCCTAAAATTCTACGAAGACTAACTTTCGCCATTCATCCTTCATATTTCATCCTTCATCCTTTCCCATGACCCGCCCTCTCCGCGTTTTTCTCTGCCATTCCTCCAATGACAAACCCGCCGTGCGCGAGTTGTATCAAAAGCTGCGCGCCGAAGCATGGATTCAACCCTGGCTGGACGAAGAAGAGCTTTACCCAGGGCAGGATTGGAACATGGAGATCGAAAAAGCCGTCGAAGCCGCCGACGCGATCATCGTTTGCCTTTCCAAAGGTTCAATTACAAAAGAAGGTTACATTCAACGCGAATTAAGAATCGTATTGGATTTTGCCGATTACAAACCCGAAGGCACTTTGTATATAATGCCCGTGCGATTGGAAGAATGTGAGCCGCCGCGCAGACTGCGCCCGTGGCAATATGCGGATTATTTTGAAGGTCAACGTGAACGCGGATTGCAAAGGTTATTAGTTAGTTTACAAAGACGCGCAGATTCGCTTGGATTAAAAGTAGAAGAATCTGCACCTAAAAGAGAATCGAACCCAGTCGAAGCAAAGAAACCTGTTATCGAAACACCAAAGCCTGCTCAACAAGTTGTAACCTCAAAAAAGGTTGAAACTACTTCAAACAAAATCACCCTCTCCAGCGGCATGGAATTATTGCGCGTGCCTGCGGGTAAATTTTTGATGGGAAGTAATAATGGCGACTCCGACGAAAAACCTCAACACACCGTAGACATCCCCTACGATTACTGGATGGCGCGTTTCCCTGTAACAAACGAGTTATATAATACTTACGCAAAAGCCAAAGGAATCAAACATCCCGTCTCTGGTTGGGAAAAGAAAAAAGACCATCCTGTTGTGAATGTCAAATGGACAGACGCAATGGAATATTGCCAATGGCTGAACAGCCTGATAAAAGCCGAACTACCTTCGGGATTGGTCTTGCGCCTGCCCACTGAAGCCGAGTGGGAGAAAGCCGCGCGCAGAACGGACGGACGCGAATACCCTTGGGGAAATACGTTTGATAAAAATAAATGTAATTCAAGGGAAGGCGAAAAAGGCGGCACAACCTCCGTTGGAATTTATTCTCCAAGCGGTGACTCGCCTTACGGCTGCGCGGATATGTCGGGCAATGTTTGGGAATGGACACACAGTTTGAAGAAAGTATATCCGTATAAGGTCAATGATGGACGCGAAGATGAAAAGGCTTCTGACGCCCGTGTGTTGCGCGGCGGTTCCTTCAGCAGCTATGAGGGGCTCGCGCGCTGTGCCTACCGCTTCGTCAGCATCAGCCGCTTCAGCCTCTTCAGCAGCGACGTCGGTTTTCGTGTGGTGGCGTCCCCTGTTCTCTCCTGATGGTTTTGAATTTCTGTTTTCTGATTTTCTGTTTTCTGTGCTCTTTCTTTCCCGCCCGCTTCGCGGGCGGGATTTTTTTAATTTTGAATCAGACCTGACAGGTTTCATCAAACCTGTCAGGTTTTCGGTATAATGAAGATGTCGCTTTCGAGTGACGGGGCTGGCTGGAAACGCCCGTGTGCTGCGCGGCGGTTCCTTCAACAACAATGAGAGGAACGCGCGCTGTGCCTACCGCAACGACAACATCAACAACTTCAACAACTTCAACAACAACATCGGTTTTCGTGTGGTGGCGTCCCATTTCTCACTATTTGAGTGGATACGTCCTGTATGCAAGACCTCCGAGGTTTTTAAAACCTCGGAGGTCTAAAACGGGATTTTCCAACGCCAGAAGTGCTCTACATTCACGGATGTAAGCCGAGGCACAACAGGAGAGAAAGTGCAGTCAATGCCCTGGCTGGGCGTTTTCCTTTTTCATCAATGGGCGGTGAAAGCGGATTGGGGAGGGCGTTCAGGCGAATATAAAAGAGACTCACGCTTCGCATGGCGCTCCGCGACCATCCCAGCGTGAGTCGCCCTTTTTTTCTCTTGCCCACTTCCACTGGGGGAAGTAAACTTTCACCACCAATTACCATTCACCAATTACCAATTACCAACTGGAGCCCCTCATGCACCTCAAAGGAATCTACGCCCCCATCGTCACCCCCTTCAACGCGGACGAAAGCATCAACTACCCCGTCCTTGAACAACTCATTGAATACCTGCTTGCGAACAAGATCGCAGGCTTTGTCCCCGGCGGCACCACGGGCGAAGTCTACGCCTTCACCGAAGCCGAACGGCTGGAGGTTTTCAAATTCGTCAAAGACAAAGTGGACGGACGCGCGGCGCTCATTGCAGGCACGAACTCTGGCGCCACGCGCGACGTCATCCGCTATTCGCAGCTCGCCGAGGGCATGGGTTACGACGCACTCATGGTCGCTGTCCCGCCGTATTCACGTCCAAACCAACGCGAACTGCTCGCGCATTATTCCGCCGTTGCCGAGTCGGTCAAGATTCCCATCGTCCTCTACAACTTCCCCTGGCGCGCGGGCACCGAAGTCGGCTACGAAGTGATGGACGGTCTCACCAAATACGATCACGTCATCGGCATCAAGGAAGCCAGCGGCGACATGTCGCGCGTGTATGAAATGCACCTGCGCTTCGGCGGCCGCTATCAAATGATCTGCGGCTCCGACGACCAAGCGCTCGACTACTTCCTGTGGGGCACAACCAGTTGGATCGGCGGCGCGGCCTCCTGCGCTCCGCTCGAACATCACCGCGTTCTCGAAGCCGCCCTCGCCAACGACTTCGTGGCAGCCCGCGCCCACATGAACAAATTGCTCCCGCTCCTACGCAACATGGAAAGCGGCGGCTACACCCAAAAGGTCAAAGTTGGATGTGAACTGCAGGGCATCCCCGTCGGCAATCCGCGCATGCCGTTGCTGCCCCTGTCCGCTGAAGACCGCGCGGAATTTGAGAAAATATTTAAAGCAGCTACGCGCTGAGCGGAGTGAGACCGTGCTCTTCGGTCGAACATAGTCGAAGCGCCCGTAAAATGAAAACTTAAACTTTCCTTGAACCCTGTCCTTCGACTGCGCCGCAAAGTGCGCGGCTCCGCTCAGGACGAATAGGATGAAAATGATTCGAATCCCCTTCTTAGATTCCCACACTGGCGGCGAACCCACGCGATTAATCACCGCGCTTCCCTTCGACCTCGGAACTGGTTCCGTTGCTGACAAATTATTCGCGCTGAAAAAGAATCACGACAACCTGCGCCGCACCGTCCTCAATGAACCGCGCGGATCAGACGTGCTCGTCGGCGCATACCTCGTCCCACCTGCTGATCCAACTTGTGAATTCGGAGTCGTCTTCTTCAACAATGTCGGCTACCTCGGCATGTGCGGACATGGCACGATTGGTCTCATCGCATCGCTTGCCTATTTAGGCAAAGTTCAACCTGGAGTAATCCGCGTTGAAACTCCTGTTGGGGTTGTTGAAGCAACCCTGCATCCCATGTCGTTGCGAGGAGGGCACTTGCTCTTACCGACGAAGCAATCTCCTGTCGACGGGAGACTGCTTCGGCAAAGAACAAAAGCGCCTCGCAGCGACATGCTGATAAATGACTTATACCCCAATAAAGTCTCTGTCAAAAACATCCCATCCTACCGCCACCTGACTCACATCCCCGTCACCATCAATGGCAAAA
>JBBSCM010000196.1:0-7700 GCA_038250295.1 Anaerolineales bacterium
ATAAAAGGCGCGATCGACCTTTTGCCAGCGGCTGGCGAGTTGATCTTCCTTCGGCAGGAACGCGCGGTCAAATTCGTGATAGCGGTTCAGACTCCCTGCGATCTGTTCCACGCGAATGGTTTTTACACCCCGATAGATGGGACCGCCAATATGCAGCTTTTCCTTGATCTCATCGTACGACAATAAGGTGGTTGGACGCTGACCCGATAGAAAGGCGATGGCTTGATTAATAAAGGACTTAAAGCGTGCTTTGCTGAAATCCGCACGTACGCGGGAGGTTAATTCATCAGACATTTTTAATGACTCACTTCAATGGTTTTATAAGGATAAACATTAATGATCTTGGTAAGGCCAAAATTTGTTTCTATATTCTCGAGATTTCTCTTGTATAAATGGATATGACCGTGAAAATGGTAACGCGGCCTGGCAATGCGGAGCAGCCAATTCAAAGCCTTCAAACCGTTATGGGCCGGGTCTGAATCGTCGTGAATGCCAAATGGCGGCGAATGACTGATGAGAATATCCAATGCGCGCCCATATTGAAGATGGTTAAGCAATAGGCGGGGGAGCATGAGAATGGCCCGTGAATATGCATCCGATTGGGTATATTGATTTGTCCCATCGGGGCGGTAACGGACACTTCCGCCAAAACCGCCGATCAGGAACTTATTGTGGCGGACAATTTTCAGGTCCAGGTTGATGCCGCCCTCAGCGCATGAATCCGCGTTTCGCAGATCATATTGAGGATCATGGTTTCCCGGAACGTAGAACATCTGCACATTTAACATGGTAACAAGATATTCCAGATATGCATAAGGCATATCGCCACAGCCGATAACGAGCTCTACCTCCTTAAAATGGCCGCTGGAAGCGAGCGTATAGATGCGTTCCTGGACCTGGTCACTTACGGCGAGGATTTTCACAGTTTCTGAATTGTGCCGTAGAATGCATTTCTCTGCAAGTTATTTAAGACAAAATTGCCATTATCTTCCAGTTGCAATTCCCACTACTGCACACTATAATTCATTAATTCACGGTTTGTGAATAGGAGCCTTCTCTGGAAACCAGAAATATTACCTCGAGCGATTCGGAATCAGGGGATAATTCAGTCCCTCGCCAACAACTCCATGCTGGAGTCACGCTTGTTGACCGTTACAACATTCAAGATGTAATCGGCGTGGGTGGTATGGGGTCTGTATATCGCGCCCGCGACTTGCACTTCCCGAATGTGGTGAAGTTGGTGGCTGTGAAGGAAATGATCAACCTTGCTCCAGATCCGCTTATACGCCAAACCATTGTGCAGAATTTCGAGCGCGAAGCGAACATGCTGGCTACGCTTAATCATCCCGCCATTCCGCGCATTTATGATTATTTTACCCAGAATGATCATTCATATCTTGTTCTGGAATTTGTCCATGGCAAGGATCTGGAAACCGTTATCGCTGATGCAAATGGATTTTTACCAGAGGATCAGATCATCAGCTGGGCGATCCAACTTTGCGATGTGCTGGCTTACCTACACGGACATAAACCCGACCCCATAATCTTCCGGGACATGAAGCCATCCAATGTGATGATCAACCATAATGGGGATGTGGTTTTGGTCGACTTTGGTATTGCAAAGACTTTCCAAACCGGGCAAAAAGGGACCATGATCGGTACAGAGGGATACTCACCTCCCGAACAGTATCGCGGCGAAGCCACTCCGATTGCGGATATATACTCGCTTGGCGCCGCGCTGCACCATGCAATTACCCGTCGTGATCCGCGCCTTGAACCGCCTTTCTCATTTGCGGAGCGTCCGCTAAAGCGCATTAATTCCAATATTTCAACTGAGCTTGAGGCCGTCGTTAATACTGCTTTACAATACAATCCTGCAGATCGCTTCTCCAGCGCCACAGCCATGAAGGATGCCTTAATGAATGTGGCACGCAAAACCGGGTCTTTTGCCAAGATCACTTCAGCGCTGCCGGTTGCCAGCGGCGGTGTAAAACCGCTCTGGTCGTTCAAATGTGAGGACGAGATCCGTAGTACACCGGTGCTGCATCAAGGCTCATTATTTATCGGGTGCTATGATAACAATCTATATGCTCTAAACGCGGCAGATGGACAATTCCAATGGAAATATGCCACGGAAGGCGGGATTGTTTCCCGACCCCTGGTTTTTGAGAATAATGTTTTTTTTGGCTCAGAAGATCAACGTCTGCATGTGGTAAACGTACGGACAGGCAAAGTAGTGTGGACCTATTACACGGAGGGAAAAATATACTCTTCGCCGCGCATCGCGGAAGGACATATATTTTTCGGCTCAGATGACCAGGACTTACATGCGGTGAATGTCAATACCGGCCGCGCGATATGGAAGTTTTCCACGGATGGCGCGATTCATTCCACACCTCTGGTCGCAAACGAAATGATCTATTTTGGCACTGAGATCGGCTCGTTCTACGCCCTCGACTTCCGTGGTGAAATGAAATGGCGTTTTCAAGCCAAGCGCCCCGTGACTTCTTCCCCAACCCTTAAAGGACAGGCTATTTTTGTTGCTTCCGTGGACGGAACGCTATATTCATTGGATGCAAAAAACGGCTGGGCAATATGGAAGTTTCGACTGGGCAAAGGCTCGGTTTCCTCCCCGGCGATAGCAGACGATCTCATTTTTATCGGTGCGGCGGATGGTTTTATATATTGCGTGGATGCGCGCACAGCCAAGGAAGTCTGGCGTTTCCGCACTGAAAATCAAGTGAGTAGTTCACCTGCCATTTACAAAGACTCCGTGTATTGCGGGTCTGTGGATGGCAACATGTATTGTCTTGAATATCGCACGGGTCGCTTGCGCTGGAAATTTGAATCGAAAGCCGCAATAACAGGCTCGCCAGTGGTGTTTGATGATATTGTATATTTTGGCTCGACAGATCATCACGTTTATGCTCTGTTCGCCTAAAAGGAGTTATTGTGGCTGATTTCTTTCATAAACTATTTGGTAAAAAAGAAGAACCGGAAAAACAAAAACCGAAGCAAGTTGATATGGCTACCACTGCGCCGCTTACTGATCAACAGATCAGTACCATTATTTCGAATCAGAATTTGAAGTATGAAATGAAACAGCTTGTTGCCAGTGTGGGGCAATCTGTCGGTAAACAACGTGAACACAATGAAGATAGCGTGCTCGCGCTTACATCCACCATTTCCGGGAGCGCAGAAAGCGTCCCCTTCGGGTTGTATATCGTTGCAGACGGGATGGGCGGACATCAATTTGGCGAAGTAGCCAGTAATGCTGCCATCCGCATTATGGGTGGCAATATAACCAAAAAATTTCATTCCTATCTCTACAATTTGCCCCCCCAGACCCTTCAAGAATCCCTGCAAGAGGTGATGGAAGCCTCGATCATGGAGGCGCATCAATACGTGCAGCGTGAGGCACCGGGCAGCGGCACCACGGTTACGGCTGCGTTGGTATTGGGACAACAGGTAACTGTCGCACATGTAGGCGATAGCCGCGCCTATTCCATTTACCCCGATGGAAGAGTGGAGCCGATCACACGCGACCATTCACTGGTCAAACGACTGGAAGAACTCGGTCACCTCAGCAAAGACGAAGCCGAAAACTTCCCACATCGAAACGTTCTGATCCGTGCATTGGGCCAGGGTGAATCACTCGAAGCCGATATATTCACGGTTCCTTTCCCTCAAACTGGCTATCTTATGATCTGCAGTGATGGGCTATGGGGCGTGATCAATGAAAAAGACATCCTTCGTGCCATTAATGAAGCGCCCAACCAGCACCGCGCCTGCCAGAATCTGGTTGAAGCCGCGAATGCTGCCGGTGGCCCTGATAACATCACAGTTATTCTTGCGCAAATGATCGGATAATCATGCCCTCCTCCAAGCCGGATTATTACGCTATTTTGGGTGTCTTTCGTGATGCCTCGCCAGAGGAGATCAAACGCGCCTATTTCGATGCGGCTCAGCGATTGCATCCGGATAAAAACGTCGCGGCCGGCGAAACGGAATTATTCCTTGAAATACAACAGGCTTATGAGATTCTCTCGAATCCCAAACGCCGAAATCTATACGATGCCACACTGCCGCCTGAAATCGACGTTAACTCTGTAGTAAAGCATGAAATCTATTTTAGTCGTTCCAACCTTGTGAAAATGGGGGAGGCGCAGCTGATTTACGTGCTTCTTGAAGTTAGTCCTCGTGAAGAAAAAGAAAGCCTGCCAACCCCTCCCCTGAATATCTGCCTTGTCCTTGACCGTTCCACCTCCATGCAAGGCGATAAGATGGATATGGTGAAAGCGACTGCGATCCAATTACTTCGCGGTTTACGTCCACAGGATGTGTTAAGTGTCGTTGCCTTTAGTGATCGTGCAGAGGTGATCGTTCCTGCCGGCTTTAACATGGATAATAAGAAACAGGAAGGCCGTATCCAGATGATACAGGCATCTGGAGCGACTGAAATTTTCAATGGATTGGAAGCGGGATTAAAAGAGATCCGCCGGACTCTGGACCCCTCCCGTGTTAACCACATCATTTTGCTTACTGATGGTCAAACATACGGGGATGAGCAAGCCTGCTTGAAGCTCGCTGAAGAAGCCGCATCCCAGAATATTGGGATCAGCGGCATGGGTATCGGACATGAGTGGAATGATATCTTTCTGGATGCCCTTGCCAGTAAAACAGGCGGCTCCTCCGCTTATATCTCAAAGCCAAAAGATATTCAACGCCTGTTGGTCGATAAATTTAATGCCCTCATCAGCACTTATGCAGATGAAGTCATACTTGAATTCAATCAACAGGAACATGTAAAGATTAATTATGCCTTTCGCCTGCAGCCCGAAGGTGGTCCTGTTGAAATGGAATCCCCGTTGCATCTTGGACCCATCTTGCTGGATACCCCGCTGCATGTGTTGTTTGAAATCCTTGTGACGCCCTCCGCATTGAATGGAGACGATCTTACATTGCTGAATGGTTCATTAAGGACTTCCATCACCGCCCGCCCGACTCCTGTTCCACCCATTCGATTGCATCTTAATCGGGAGATTCATACAAACCCCTCCGCCGAACCTCCGCCCACACGTATCCTGAGCGCGCTTTCCCGACTCACCCTGTATCGAATGCAGGAACGCGCTCGTGCTGCGGCAGATGCAGGTCAATTCGATGAGGCGGTCCGCCACTTGCAGAATCTTGCAACTCACCTCCTTTCACAGGGCGAAAACTCGTTGGCTAAAACCGCCCTATTCGAAGCAGATAATCTGGAAAAAATGCATGCCTGGAGCGCCAGCGGTAACAAGGATATCAAATATAGTACTCGAGCGCTCCTATTGGCTGGTACGAAGGAGAAGGTCAGATGATCGTTTGTTCCAATTGCAAGCATACAAATCTTGATGGAACCATGTTCTGCGCAGAGTGCGGCGCTCAATTGGTGGGCAGGGATAATCTCATCACCCAAAACATTACCACAGAGCAATTCGGCAAGGCGGCTGAACAAAAGTCGCCAAAAAAAGACATGTATCAACCGTTCGATGGCAGCGATGCCTGGGGGAGCCTGCATTTGCTGGATACCGGCCAGGTACTGCCTCTTTCATCGAGACTTGAATTCACCATGGGACGTATTAGCGAGGGCCAGCCTATTATGCCTGATATTGACCTTTCCCCTTATCAGGCATACGCTGCCGGTGTTTCGCGCCTGCACGGGGTCATTAAGAAAGAAGGCGGACGAATTCTTTTTATGGACCTTGGTTCTGCCAACGGAACTTATATAAATGGCAAGCGCCTGACCCCGAATGCCGAGCAGATACTCAATCACGGCGATATCATCGCACTTGGAAAACTGAAGATGCAAATCCTTGTCAAGAATATTTAGAAAAGAGAGTGCCCCATGCCTTATTCGGTTATTTTACATATTTCCGGTGAAACCTCCATAGCCGGGGAAATAGAGGACATCCCCAAGCCCACGGATAATATAATCGTGGTTTCGAACCCGCGCCAGAAGGATGGCAAGGATTTGCATTATATTGACCATAATGTTGTCAGGGTCATTTGGCCTTTAGCCAAGGTGAGTTTTATCGAAATTCTCGAAGGCACCGAGGAAGAAAAGATCATTGGTTTTGTGAGGGAGTAGCATGTCTGAGTCTTTGGAACGCCGTCGTATTCTTGTTGTAGATGATGAAGAGCGCATGGTGCGCTTTATCCGCATGAATCTTGAGCATGATGGTTTTCAAGTTAGTGAAGCTTTCAATGGCAAGCAAGCCATACAAAAATTGCGTGATGTTACACCGGACCTGATCTTGCTCGATGTAATGATGCCCGATTTGGATGGTTTTGAAGTGCTCGAAACCGTCCGTGAGATCACCAATGTGCCCGTCATTATGCTGACAGCCAGGGGCGAGGAAGATGATCGTGTCCGTGGCCTCGAACACGGCGCGGATGATTACATTACCAAGCCGTTCAGCCCGCGTGAGCTGGTGAGCCGCATCAAAGCTGTTCTACGCCGTACGGAAGGCGCTACTGGCTCAATGCACGGCCTGCTTGAAATAGACAAACGCCTCAAAATCGACTTTGACCGCCGCGAGATTTGGCTCGAAGGCAAACTCGTAAAACTCCGTCCAACGGAATATCGCCTGCTCTTTCACCTTGTACAAAACGCGGGCTGGGTCGTTTCGCATGACCAACTGCTTCAAAAAGTTTGGGGTTATGAATATCGCGACGAGCCGCATTATGTACGCCTCTATATAAACTATTTGCGGCAAAAACTTGAGAAAGACCCCGCCGATCCCAAGTATATTCTCACTGAACGCGGCGTGGGTTATCGCTTTGTGGATTATAAACGCGGCAAAGAATAATAAAACCGCAATCGTGAAACAGGAGCCGAATTTTCTCCCGGCTCCTGTTTTTGTTTTACAAAGTGCCGCGTAATTTTTTGCAGAAAGAATAATCATTTGGGTGTGTTTCATTCCAGTTGAAACCGTCCCGAAGGTTGGCACAAACGACCAAATTTTCTCGACAAAACCTTCGGGACGTTCTTTTGGTCAACTCAGTTGAAACACACCCTAATCATTTGGGTAACAAGCGGTATGATTGCAGGGATTGGAGACTCATCCCATGGCTGAATCATTCTCAACCCTGCGCGTCAATGCGGACCGTATGCTGGCTGCGTTTAACCAACTGGCATTGATCGGCGCGACAGGGGACGGCGGTGTAAACCGTCCCACCTTCAGTGAAGCACATCTTTCCGCTCGAAAATGGTTTCAAAACGAAGTAGAAAATTCCGGGTTTGAATTCCGCATGGATGGTGCGGGGAATCATTCTGCGTTTTTAGTGTCTTCCGTCATTGCGAGGAAGCGGAGCGACCGAAGCAATCCCCAACACGATGAGGAGATTGCTTCGGCGGAAGAGCGCCGCCTCGCAAAGACATTGCTCATTGGCTCGCACCTTGATTCTGTCCCCAGCGGCGGGCGCTTCGACGGCGCGCTCGGTGTAATGGCGGCTCTTGAAGTGTTGAGAACTATCAAAGAAAACAGGATCAACCTCAAGTTAAATCTTGAAGCGATTGATTTTACAGATGAAGAAGGCACGCACTTGAGTCTGCTTGGGAGCAGTGCGTTGGCTGGTCATCTACGTCACAGTGATTTGCAAAACCCATACAGCGGACGCGAAAACTTTTTAGCGGGATTGGCGCGCGCAGGTTTGTCTGAAGA
>JBBSCM010000197.1:0-7688 GCA_038250295.1 Anaerolineales bacterium
ATCATCTGATATGGGTTACGGATCTGTATGCGGATGGGAAACATGTTTGGGATGAAATTCCCGCGCTCACAGAAAAGATTCTTAGCGGAGAAATCAAAGTGGATGAAGACGATACATCCGTGTTCGCGGATCATGCGAAGGTGAAATCAATCTTGTTCGAGTTGTATGGTGCCTTGCCAGCGGCGGGCGATCGTCATATTGCGGAGTTCTTTCCGCACTTTATCAATGAGTCCACAGGTTGGGGCGGGCAATATGATTTGATTTTGACCAGCGTAGAAGACCGCTGTGTCATGGAAGCCGAAGCGAAAGGGCTGATCGAAGCCGCACTGCGGGGTGATGTGCCGCTTGAGCCGTTCATGGCGGATGTCTCCACCGAAGCCGCGAATAAAATTATCCGTGCGATCACACGTAATGAAAAATATGTTGGGATCATGAATCTGCCCAATGTAGGACAAATTGCCAATTTGCCCTACGACGCTGTCGTTGAAACCTACGGCGTGATCGACGCCACCGGCGCACATGCTATCACGTACGGCTATGTCCCAGATAGTGTACAAAATATTCTGGAACATCACATCCACCAACAGGAGATGACGGTCGAAGCGGCGCTCAATGGTGACAGGCAACTTGCACTTCAAGTCTTATTGAACGATCCATTATCAAGCCGCTTGACGATCTCACAGGCAAAACAAATGCTCGATGAATTGCTCGAAGCCAACCAACCCTATCTTTCGAAATTCTTTGAGCAACCTCAATGACCTCCCGCACCTCGCTCTGGCTCATGCGCATCTACTATCTGCTCTGGACGGGCGCAGGTGGTTTCATCTTTCCGTTCATCACGCTCTTCTATGCCCAACAGGGTTTAAGCGGCACACAGATGGGCTGGCTCGGCACCATCGGCAGTCTTGTCGGGTTGGTCAGCGCGCCCTTCATCGGACGCCTGAGCGATACCCTCCCGCATCCGCGCCGTGTGTTACAGCTTTGTCTGCTCGGCTCGGGCATCCTCATGTTGATGCTTAGTCAGCAACATCTTTTTATCTGGATCGCGCTCATCGTGGCGGTCGAGGCTTTTGTCGGCGCACCAGTTTACCCGTTGTCCGACGCGCAAGCGCTCAGCATCTCCAATGAAAAAGAAGGCTTCGGCTCCATCCGTTTGTGGGGCTCGCTTGGTTGGGCGGTCACTGCTTTTGTCGGCGGCTGGATGGTGAGCCGCGCCGGACTCGTTTCCGTCTTCATTGGATATTCGATCCTGTATGGACTCTGTATCCTCGTGCTCGGACGCATCATTACAACCCCGAAGCTGGTCCGGTCATCCGAGGAGCCGCAGGTGCCCCTGCGCATTGTGATCCGCTCGCTGGTGACCCAACGCACCCTGTTGGGTTTGACCGCTGCCCTCACGCTTTTCTATGCCGCCAACAATGGACGCTTCCAATTTGAAACGTTATACATGCAAAAGCTCGGCGCGAGCGAGCAGTTGATCGGCTGGGCGTATACCTACCCCGCCTTGATGGAATTACCGATCATGCTCTGGGCGGACAAGCTCGTTCGAAAATATGGCGCGGGCAAATTATTATCCGCTTCGATATTGATGGAGGCAGTTGCGTTATTGGCAATTGTCTTTTTCCCGTCCATGAAAGCGATGCTGTTCGTGCGCGCCGCTAGCGGGTTTTACTACAGCTTTTACGCCATCGCTTCTGTGGCATATACCGTTGAGAACGCGCCCGCAGGACAGGGTGCAACCATGCTCTCGTTGTATTATGTGACCCTGGCAGGCGTCATTTCGCTGGTCACTTCCCCGTTGACCGGCGCACTCTTCGACAAGTTCGGAGCTTATCCACTGTACATCATCGCCACGGTTGGGACCTTTCTAGCCTGGGCGGCTTTGGTAGTATCACAACAAAAACCTGCGCAGTTAAAAACACAGGTCTTATAAAAAGGAGAAATCAACATGTCTGAATTAGCAATCTTAGGTGGACCGAAAACACGCACGGAGCCGTATCCGCAATGGCCGGTGTGGGATCAACGTGATATTGATGCAGTGACTGAAGTCATCAAATCAGGACAATGGGGCGGCTATCCTTATCCCGGACCGAAGACCGCGGAACTCGCCAGGAAATTTTCCGAGTTGCAGGGCGGTGGCTATGCTGTGCCGATGATCAATGGCACCGTCACAATGGAAGTGGCGTTACGCGCGGCGGGTATCGGCTGGGGTGATGAAGTCATTGTCCCGGCGTATACGTTCCAGGCAACCGCATCAGCCCCAATGGGCGCGGGAGCGATCCCCGTCATCGTGGATGTGGACCCGAACACATATTGTCTCGACCCGCAGGCGGTGGAGAAAGCCATCACGCCGAAGACCAAAGCGATCATCCCTGTGCATCTCGGTTCGAACATGGCGGATATGGATGCCATCATGGCCTTGGCCGAAAAATATAATTTGATCGTGATCGAAGATTGTGCGCATGCCCACGGCGCGAAGTGGAACGGTCGGGGCGCAGGGACGATTGGTCACTTCGGCTCTTTCTCTTTGCAAAGCTCCAAAACGTTGACCTCGGGCGAAGGCGGCATCCTGCTCTGCAGATCGGCGGAACATGCCGCGCTCGCCGCTTCGATCATTGACTGTGGACGTCCGCATGCATTGGGCGGCGGCGCTGATGACCCGAACGGACTCGCCATGCAGGGCGGCAACTTCCGCATGAGTGAAATGCAATCAGCAATGGCGTTGGTGGGCATCGAGCGTTTCCCTGCGCAGGCGAAACAGCGCGAAGAAATGGCGGCATACATGGATGAAGCCCTGAGCGAAATTCCAGGCGTGCGCGTGATGAAGCGCGATGAACGCCACACCACGCGCTCGTTCTATCGTTATATCTTCGCGATCAACCCAAGTGATTTTGGTGTGGAACATGATGTCTTATGCGGCGCGATGGATGCCGAAGGGATCGATTGTTGGACGGGTTATAACGCCATGCACAACTACGATCTGTTCCAGCCGCAAAAATCCAAACTCGCTGTGCCGAATGCCTTTCCTGAATATTTCAAATTCAGCGAGATGAATCTCCCCGAGGCGACACGCGCCTGCGAACATGAAGCCGTCTGGCTGGATGAAGCAATCTTTCGCGAGGGCCCCAAAGGCGTGGACGATGCGGTAGCGGCGATCAAGAAGATCCAAAAGAACGCTATGGAGTTGAATAAAGCGGCGGATGAATTAAGGAAGAAGCAGGGGCGATAAACTCTGTGGGAAAGTGCCCTGCTTGTTATTTTCGGCAGGGCGCTTTGATTCATTTCAATCTTTCGGCTCAAGTAACCAGATCGTTGCAATCCGCGTCAGCTGTGGATTGATTTTCGCTCTCAGTCTGAGATGCGCGGAGTGGATTTCCTCGTCCCGCCAAGTTTGCAATGGTGCGACCCAGTTTGAGGGTGTGGCTGAGTTTTTTACAATCCACCCTCAATACCCCTGTATAAGTGTCAGAGGCTGAAAGTTGGTGAAGGATGTAAATCAAAAGGGTGTGTTTCATTTCAGTTGAAACCGTCCCGAAGGTTGGCACAAACGACCAAATTTTCTCGACCAAACCTTCGGGACGTTCTTTTTGCAGAGGCTGAAAGTTGGTGAAGGATGTAAATCAATAGCGGCAGAGATAAATCTCCACCGCTTTAGATTTTAGCTTTATTGCCAACCAGTTTTTGGTCGAAATAGGTTCGAAAAGCGGTATAGCTTGCCGCCTACGTAACGCCTACGTCCCGCCTGCGAAATTTGTACCCGTATACGATCAAGCCACGCTCATCACCATCATTCCTCATTTTGCGGGTGACCATTTCAACCGGCATGCCGATCTCAATGGGCTGCTCGCCAATATCGGTTAATTGAGCAGTGAGCATCGGACCTTCCTCGAGTTTTACGATGGCTACCGTGTAGGGAGCGTTTGCGTCGAAGCCTGCAGGGGCTTCATAAACGGTTGTATATGAATAGACTTCGCCTTTGCCGCTGAATGCAAATTGTTCTTTTGCCTCGTCGCCGCAGTTGGGACATACATCGCGTGGAGGGAAGATTTTGTGATCGCAGTGGGGGCATACTTCGCCGACCAGTCCGTATCGTTGTTTCTTGAGTCGCCAGTGTCTTGGGATTTCCATTGGATTAGTTCCTTTCTATGGAGCTAATTCTATCCCTCAGAACTATCAAAGACTATCAAGGTTAAAAATAAAATTGCAATGTTTTGTTTGGATAGGATTTGAGAGGACTATTCTTTCTCGGTCAGGTAATGAAGCAGGATCAGGCCGAGGCCGAGAAAAAGCGGGACGAAGCCACCCAGCATCCAGGGTCCGAGGTGAAGCGGGTAATTCTCGCCAGCGTCAAAGCCGATTGGGTAGAGTCCAAGTGAAAGGGCGAATCCGATTGCGGCGATGACAATTCCCCAACGTAAAAGTCCTTTGCCAGATTTCACCTCAGGGCGGCTTAGTCCCTTCTCTGCGAGAGCAATCGTTTCCTTGTAATTCATGTAACGAAGGAAAGCGAGAAAGCCGAATATGATGATCAGTGTGGCAACAACACCAAGGCAGGGGATGATATCGTTCATGCGGATTCCTTTTGAAAATAAAACAGGGTGTGGATTGGTTCCACACCCTGTTATTTTACTTGATGGTTTTGATGTTTATGCCGCCGCTGTTCGTTTGGACCGTCAGCAGGTCGCCGCCTCCGTTGACACTGCCAACGATCTGGCTATTATCCGAACTGGAACTTTCGGTCAATGTGACCGTGATCGGAATATCAGAACTGATCCTGCCAAAATCCGTATTGAGATCGACGTCTAATTTTGAATCTGTGGGCAGGCTGATATTAATGCCGCCAAAATCAGACTTGACATTGTGCGGGCCTTTGCCAAGCGAGCCGCTGAATTCGATTGTGCCGCTGTTGGTCTTGAGGTCGAGTGTGACCGATTGCGCGTTCTCAATGGTTATATTTCCAAAATCTGTATAGGCTTTGACCTTGTTCTTTGCGCCATCCACTGTGATGCCGCCGCTGTTGGTGTGCAGATCATAGGATCCTGCAGCAGCTTGTTCCAACTCGATTTCGCCGAAATCATCATCCACTTTTAATTCCTTGCTGATCTTCAACTTGACGAGAGATACCTTGCCGCTATTGGTCTCGATATTGAGTGAATCAGCGGAACCGTTCTCAAACTTGGTATCGCCAAAATCAGTCTTTGTGACCAGATCACCGCTAGCGCGGACTTCATTCAATTTAATGGCACCGCTATTTGAATGTAGTGTAATATCTGCGCCGCCAGCTTTTTCAAGCGTGATATCTCCGAAGTTTGAACTCAGCTCAATATTTTCACTGCCTGCCACGATGGAAGTGGCATTGACCTCGCCGCTGTTCGTTTGAGCAGACAACGCGCCTTCAATGTTCTCAAGGGTCACATCGCCAAAGTCGTTCTTGACATCAACTTTTCCAATAGTGTCGGTAACACTGACTGCGCCCATGTTGGTGTCAATATCCACTGTGGTTTCATTGGGAACAGTGATGATGAAATCCACACTGTTAACATTATTGTTGAAGTTCATGGACTTGGGCAGCTCGTATTTTATGGTGATGTTGTTGCCAGTCTGTTCGATGGTGTACTTGATCGTCTTCACTTCCTCATCTGCACGAGCCTGAGTGGAGTCGTAGGCAGTCTTGACCGCCTTGACCTGCACAGTTTCCACATCTGCACCTGTGACGGTGACCTCGCCTGAATCGTCAATCACTTTCAGGGTGAGTGATTTTTCTGCATCCACTTTGAGGGTCTTGCTTTCCTCCAACTGTGAGGAAATATTCCGCACATCGAACGGGTTATTGGTTGGGAAACCGATGCCGAAGACGATCACCGCACCAATGCCCGCGCACACCAGTGCGAGCGCTATAACTAAAAGGATTATTACAACAGGTCTTTTCATTTTCGTTCTCCTTGTTTACAAATTGCCGCATATTGCGGTAGGATATTCTCACTACGTTTGACAGGCGAATACCCAAAAAGTTTCACCCAGCCTCCGTCATTGCGAGAAGGAGCGGAGCGACGACGAAGCAATCCCCAACAAATTAGGAGATTGCTTCGCCCTACAGGCTCGCAATGACGACGAGAAACTTGAAACTTTTTCATCGAATCCCTGTCTAACCCTGTAGAGAACCCATGCCAGAGACCGAAGCCACCCTTATTCAGCGCGCGCAGAAAGGTGATCACGATGCTTTCGCCGCGCTTGTGGATGAACATCAACGCTATGTCTATAACCTTGCCTTGCGCGTCGTCAAAGATGAGAACGAGGCACTTGACCTGACGCAGGAAACTTTCATACGTGCATGGACGGCTCTCCCAAATTTCAAAGGCCAGTCGCAGCTCCGCACGTGGCTGTACCGCATCGTCACCAATCTTTGCTATAACAGGCTTCCCAATCTGCGGCGTTCTCTCAACGATCTCGGCGATGATGTGATGGAAGACCTTCCCGAATCTAACTTCAACACGCCTGCCAGGGAATTTGAATCAAATGAAACAAGTCGATATTTACATCGAGCGATTGATGATTTGGACCCTAATTACAAATTACTAATTACTCTTAGATATCAGGATGAACTCTCCTACGACGAGATCGCATCGACTCTTAACCTGCCGCTTGGTACTGTCAAAACAGGCATTTTCCGCGCGAAAGCACAACTGCGAAACGCGCTCGCACATTTGGAGACCTCATGGATAACCGCTTAACTCCCGAGAAAGAAAACGTGATCATTGAAGACGCGTTGAAAAAATATCCGCTTGCGCCCATGCCGCGCAGCATTACTATGGATGTAATGGCACGCATCCAAAAGGATGTTCGCCCTGCGCTCGTCACATGGAATGACTTTGTGTTGAGCCTCGTTATTGCTTTGTGTATTGGCGCGTTATTCTTTGCAGTGCAAAACCTGCCACCCATCCTTCTGACAAAAATACACATTCAAGGAATCCTTTTGTATCAGGATTTTCTGGTCAATGCCCGATGGTTTGTACCTACGGTGTTATTTGGTCTGGCAGCATTATTATCCGCAATGACCATTCCCTACTTGCAAAGGGAACTGAGAAAATAACAAATCCCTTCCTGTCCGTTTGGGAAGGGAAGAGCAAGGGGCAATCCATAATATAATCACATTTGATGAAAATTCTATTGATCAATCAAGCCTTCGTCTCACCCGATGAGCCTGGGCATACACGTCACTTCGAAATGGGACAATATCTCCGCGCCAGTGGACATGAACTCGTCATCGTCGCCAGCGACTTGAATTATCAAACAGGTCAGCGCACCATAAAGCGAACAGGCCTTTTCGCCGAACAAATTATTGACGGCGTGCGCATCTTGCGTGCGTATATTTATCCCGCTCTGCATCGTAGTTATTTTTGGCGCATTATTTCTTTTTTTAGTTTTATGTTCAGCTCCGTGTGGACAGCGCTCACCGTAAAAGATGTTGACCTTATCATAGGTACAACGCCTCCCATCTTTCAAGCAGTTTCGGCATGGGTTGTGACATTGATTCGACGCAAACCATTTTTACTTGAAGTCCGTGACTTGTGGCCCGAGTTCGGTGTGAGCATGGGCGTGCTGAAAAACCCGATTGTGATTGCGTTGGCGCGCTGGCTGGAAAATTTTTTATATGCTCGGGCTACTCATATCATCGTCAACTCGCCTGC
>JBBSCM010000198.1:0-7634 GCA_038250295.1 Anaerolineales bacterium
AATTAGTTAATAGTGCTTTAGGCACGCGACGAATTTATCAAGAAAAAGTAAAAACTATTTTAGATGGTGATTCCCAAGTGAAGGGTTATCAAAGGAAACGACTTCTTCCAAAGCTTCGTTTTTATGCTGGCCGTTTATTTTACCTTGCAGACTCTGATATTTTATCTGGTATAGGAGAGTCTTTGGCGAATTATCCTGAGATGTTATTGGAGTCTGCTGTAATGCACTCAATACAAACTAGAGAAGTTGATTCTTTATTGAAATTTGGCGCAAATGCAGTTCAGGCGGCCGCTCAAGTGTTTCGGCTTAGCCAAACTCCAGTGACCTGTTCCTTGGATTTACTTGATGATGCCGAAGTTCAAGGGATAGCCTTGTTAAAATTAAATGGTGTTGATGTTAATGTCAAAGACGATTTATTTAAAAGGCTTTCTGGCGATCAGTTGAATCAGTTTGTTAGTGGTGAGAATCCATTGGCTCTGATGAAGTCTGATGATCCATTTTTAAAGGAATTAGCGTGTTTGCGTGGAGTGGATGATACATTGCGTCATCAGGTTATGCTGGACACTGCTTTTGATAAAGATGAGCAAATGGTTTTTGATATTAGTCAGTTGAGAGACTCTAGCTACTTTTAGTTTCTGAATAATGCTATGTCTTTAAGACAGATTTGTTGTAGATCAAAAACCTCATCATCTAAATGTAATTTATCTCATTTCAATAATGGTATAATCCGCAATATGAAACAAATCTGCAATAACAATCAAGCCGCTGCCGCATTAGCTGCCAGCGCAGCCCAAGCCTTTGGGACTGCTCTCTATGAACCTGTGACAGCGTGAGACTGAACTTTATCCTTCAAGTCCCGAATCTACACAGGTTCGGGACTTTTTTTGTTGTAACGGGTAGGGGCGACCCTTCAAGGTTGATGAAGGCGACTCCGTCCCACATGACGGGTCGCCCCTACTTTCAAACCCAATTGGTATAATTCGCCAGTCATTTCATTTTCTCGGAGCACCCATGAGCAAAAAACTAACAGGCAACCAGATCCGCCAGGATTTTATAGATTTCTTCGTCGAGCATGGACATACCGCCGTGCCGTCCATGTCGCTTGTGCCGGGTGGGGATGGCACACTTCTATTCACCAATTCGGGCATGGTGCAGTTTAAGGATGTCTTTGTCGGCACCGATACACGTCCCTACAAACGCGCCGTCGACTCGCAGAAGTGTTTGCGCGTGGCTGGCAAACATAACGACCTCGAAGACGTGGGCCGCGACGACACGCATCACACGTTTTTTGAAATGCTCGGCAACTGGTCATTTGGCGATTACTACAAGAAGGAGGCCATTGCGTGGTCGTGGCAGTTGCTCACCGATGTGTGGGGCTTGCCCAAAGATAAGCTCTACGCCACTTGTTTTGAAGATGACATGGGTGATATCCCACGCGATGATGAAGCCGCCGATATTTGGAAACAGCAACAAGGTTTCAACCCTGAGCATGTTCTGTTCTTCGGACGCAAGGAAAATCTCTGGCAAATGGCAGAGTTCGGGCCGTGCGGACCGTGTTCTGAAATCCACCTTGACCTCGGCGAAGAGCGCGACAACTTGCGTGGCACAGACCACGTCTGCGGCGTGAACGGCGAATGCACGCGCTACCTCGAACTGTGGAACAACGTTTTCATCCAATACAATCTTTTTGAAGACGGCCGCCTCGAACCATTGCCCGCCAAACACGTTGACACCGGCATGGGCTTCGAGCGTATCGTCTCCGTTTTGCAGGGCGTCGACTCCAATTACAAAACCGATCTCTTCACTGGCTCGCTCGAAGTTTTACGCAGCCTCACGGGTCACAGCGAAAAAGAAATGGACGCAAACTTCACGCCCTATCGTGTCATCTGTGACCATGCGCGTTCTGCCGCCTTCCTCATCGCCGATGGCGTTGTGCCTGGCAACGGTGGCCGCAACTATGTCACGCGCATGATCATTCGCCGCGCCGCGCGCTTTGGAACCAAGATCGGACTCAACGAACCGTTCCTCGCGAAGGTTGCTGAATCTGTGATTGATTACTACGGCGATTTTTATCCCGAACTACAAAAGAATAAGGCGACCATTTTAGATAATCTGACTCGAGAGGAAGTCCGCTTCGCACGCACCGTTGAAGCGGGTACTGCTCACTTGCAGAATCTACTCTCTGATCTCCTCGCTGAGCGGAGCGACCCGATAGGGGAGCGCAGTCGAAGCGCAATGTTAGACGGTCACAAAGCCTTCGATTTGTACGCCACTTATGGTTTACCTTTTGAAATCAGCCGTGACATCGCCCGCGAACAAGGCCTTGATATTGACGAAGCAGGCTTCACCGAAGCGAAGAACGAACACAGTAAAGCCTCTGGCGGCGGTAAAGCCATGGGTAAACTCGGCGGTGAAGATTCTGAATTCTTCGCGAATATCTTGAAAGATTTACAGTCTGGTAGGGGCGGGGTCACCCCGCTCCTAGGCAAAGATGGTGTTGAGTATGATCCATACAACAGTCCCAAAGTGGAAGGCGAAGTGTTGGCGTTGGTCGTCAACGGCGAATCAGTTTCATCCGCTTCTCTCGATGATGTAGTCGAAGTCATTCTGCCAAAGACTGGTTTCTACATAGAGTCTGGTGGTCAGGTCAATGATGAAGGTTATATCCGCTCGAGTTCTATCGGCAGTTCAACTGCCGATAGAACCGGCGGACAACAAGGACAATCATGGGAGATTGAAATAACAGGTGTCCGTCGTGCCGCGGCAGGAGTCATTACCCACATCGGACAGGTGATCTCTGGTCAACCCAAAGTAGGTGACAAGGTTATCGCCGAGGTGGATATTGCCCGCCGTCACAACATCATGCGCAATCACACCGCTACACACTTACTGCACAAGGCTTTGCATGAAGTCCTTGGTGACCATGCCCGCCAGGCAGGTTCCCTCGTCGCGCCCACACATCTGCGCTTCGACTTCACCCAACCCGATGCAATGACCCCCGAACAAATTGAACGCGTTGAGAAGATGGTCAACGAAGCGATAGCGGCAGATATGCCTGTTCATAAAGAAACCAAGTCACAGGATGAAGCCAAAAAAGAAGGCGCGATGGCTTTGTTTGGTGAGAAATATGGTGAGATCGTGAGAACGGTAAGTATTCTGGAGTCGGACAGCTTGCTGTCCGAAACGAAGCAGCAAGCTGCTGCACTCCAGAGTAAATACTCCTACGAACTTTGCGGCGGCACACATTTAGATCGTACCTCAGATATCGGCGCTTTCCTCATTGTGAGCGAAGGTTCGGCGGCGGCGGGTATTCGCCGTATTGAAGCAGTCACAGGCCGCGGCGCGTATGAGCTCATTAACAAGCGCTTCAAGACTCTCAAGCAGACTGCGGCTGAGTTGAAGTCTTCGGTTGAAGAAGTTCCGGCCAAAGTGGAAGCGTTACAAGATGAAGTGTCTGAACTCAAGAAGGAACTTGCCAATCTTCGCGCACAACAAGCTCTTTCAACCTTCAACCTGCACCTTGCCAACATTCAAACTGTCAAAGATGTGAATGTGCTTGCGTTGGAAATTCCCGATTCAAACGTGGACACTCTGCGAATGTTAGCCGATAAGTTCCGCGAGAAATATCCCAAGGCAGGGGCGGCTGTCCTCGTAACAGGGGCAACTGTCATCGCGGTGGTGACCGAAGACCTCGTCAAGCGCGGACTCAAAGCTGGCGACCTCATCACAGGCATCGGCGGCAAAGGCGGCGGACGTCCCAATCTGGCACAGGGCAGTTTGCCCGCTTCAGGTGGCGATGTCAAAGACGCGCTGGGTAAGGTTGAAAAAACAGTCGAAGAGAAATTGACGTAAATAAAAAAGTCGGAGCAGCGCTCCGACTTTTTTATTTCAACCCATGCTGAAATTATCCCAGGAATACAAAAGCCGTGATGATCAAAAGTTGTGCCATTGGATAATAACTTGCTTTGTCGAATAACGCAGCAGCCTGCCGTCCTTCCTGGAGTCGATACAGTTGAAAGCCCGGATTCAAGAGTAGAAAATATCCTGCGGCTGCGCTGGCCAGCAGATAAGGCCATCCCAGAGTCATTGGTGAAACCCGTGGAAGGAACATGCTAATCAACACTGTAAGGCCGAGAGCAAGGAGGACGATCAACCCTGCTTTTTGTGGACCAAAATGGATGGGAATTGTTTTTGCGTGGACGCGTTTATCTTCAACGGTATCGTTCCAGTCTGCGGGAACGTTTTGTCCTCCAATTTCCCAACAAAACACCCAGGCGAGAATCAGCAGCAGCAAATAGGGTGAGGGGGCTGAGTCCACAACAAAAACAGCCGCAATCGGGCCGCTTGATTTAACAAGCCCGCTGACGAAAGTTCTCAAGTAGGTGATTTTTAACAACAGACAGTAAACCACTTCCAGGACAGTGGCGGCAACCAGGATAATGACAATTGACGGGTTGAGCAAATAGGAGCCGATCAGCGCCAATGCAAACCAACCGGCAAACCACAGCCAGCCGCTTCGGTAGCTGAGTATATTTTGCGCGAGCGGATAACGCATGTCGGATGCTTCCACAGAATAGCCGGCATTGATGCCGCCCGCAAATTTTTCCTGATCGACTGCAATGCCCACCAGATCGTTGAGCGCGTAAGTAGCTGTATATGCGGCGAAGGCTGTAAATATGGAAAGCAGGATCACCTGCCATTGGGGGAAATTGCCCAGCCATAGAATGGCGCAAAAGCCTGGCATCGCCAAATCCAAAACTCCGTGAGTCGTTCTGGAGAGTGCAAAAAATCGTTTCATTGCCTTACCTCACTATGGGGATTATTTCTTCTTTGTGAAATGCGCCATGTAATTTACATCCTCTACTCCCGCGGTCACTTTGAACTTACGGATAAAGGGGTTGTATATCAAGCTGGAAAGCCTGGAAAATTCGAGACCGGTTTGATTTGCCCAATCTTTCAATTCCTGAGGGCGTATCAATTTGCTGTATGTGTGAGTTCCCCTTGGCAGTAAACGCAGGATATATTCACCGCCTATGATCGCAAAGAGAAAGGCTTTTGGTGTGCGGTTGATCGTCGAAAAAAAGATGTGTCCGCCCGGTTTCAGGGCTCGCGCACATGCCTCTATAACTTTTAGCGGTTCGGGCACATGCTCCAGCATTTCCATGCAGGTGACCGCGTCAAAAGTGCCCGCCTGTTTTTGAGCGATCTGTTCGGCGCTTTCGTAGCGATAATCAATTTTCAATCCCTGTTCACTGGCATGATGTTTGGCGGCTTCGATGGAGTCGTTGGAAAGGTCAATGCCTGTTACTTCTGCACCGGCTTTGGCAAGCGCTTCAGATAGAATGCCGCCGCCGCAGCCCACATCCAGTATTTTCGGATGCGGCGTTGTCAGTTTTTCCATGATGAAGTGCGTGCGCAGCGGATTGATGACATGCAGGGTGCCCATTTCTCCGTCAAGCTCCCACCAGATCTGGGAAACCTTGTCGAACTTCTCAATTTCCTTGTTATCTACATTTTTTTCAGGCGTGGTCATAATTGATAATTATCCAATCTTCCAGTATTTTTACAGCGGATTCAATTTCTTTCATGTTTATATCATTCACAAAGACACAGCTTCCGATGCCGTGCGGTAATGGTACTCGCTGCAATCCGTCGCGGTGATAGGTGCGTTCTTCCAAAGACTGCCAGAGTTGAGAGGGGTCCAGGATGTCTGTATCCAGCGAAATGCCCAGTCGGGCAGTTAATTGAAATATCCTGTTTGTGTCTTCCTCGGAGAGTAGCTGTCGTGCTCTGGCGATCAACGCTGAAACGATCATATCAAGTAAAACCGCTTCGCCATGAAGCAGGTCAGTTTGATTGCGGGTTTCCAGCCCGTAGCTGAAGGTATGTCCAAAATCCACTCTGCGCATCAGATCATCTTCGAACAAATTCGGCTGCAATTCTTCCAGCATTCCATGAATGGCTGAGTCGAGAATAAGGTCGCCTTCGTCATTCTGGAATTGCGCTTCAATGCTTTGCGTGCCATGCATTTCCAGTAAATGAAATAACCCCGCGTCTTTGATGACGGCTAGTTTGATGATTTCGCAAACGCCGTTCAATAGGTGCCGCCTAGGCAGGGTTTTGAGAAAGGTTTTGTCGAGAAAGACTTTTTGGGGCGGGGCGAATGTGCCCAGCCTGTTCTTGTTCCCGTTGAAATTAATACCGTTCTTGATCCCGATCGAAGCGTCAACATAGCCCATTAAAGTTGTAGGCACCTTGATATGCGGCAGGCCGCGGCGGTAAGTGCTGGCGACAAAAGCGGCTACGTCCGTTAAAACGCCTCCGCCAATCGCAATGACCGGTTCGTTCCTTCTGTTGATGGGAAAGGAATCCAACTCCCGTACAATATGCAGGTAGTTTTCGAGGGTTTTGTTTTCCTCGCCGCTGGGAATGGAGACGATCTTTGCCTCGATCTGGTGATGCGAAAAATAATTCCGTATTTCATTGGCGTAGAGTCTTTCGATATTCCGATCCACGACTACAAATCTGCGTGCCTTTTCCGTTTTTCCCACAGATAACAGAGATGGGTTTTGCGGATCAAGAACGCTGGGCGAAGTTACAACTTCGTACTCAACGGCATGTTGATATGTAACACGCCGCCTGGATATATTGTCTGTCATGTTACCTGCCGCCAGTTGGGTTTCGCGTCCAACATCCTCCTGGCAATATTCTGAGCGAATTCCAGGCTGTGATTCTTATAATTTCCGCATTGTTGAATGTTGGCATAGGGTACTTCGCTGGCAACCAAAATGTCGTTCAAAATGCTTTCGTATGTATTGCGAATATTCTCCGCACTGCCTTCATTGTATAGAACAAGATAAAAGCCTGTCTGGCATCCCATGAGTCCCACGGAAAGAAAATTGCTGGGCATGTATTTTTGAAAGCCCGCCAGCAGGAAATGCTCGAAGGAATGCATTTCAGTCGTGGACAAAAAATTTGTATTTGGCTGGTTAATGCGCAGGTCAACGCAATAGACGACATCACCCTTTGGGCCCTCAGTGAAAGAGCGCAGCTTCACATGCGGCGCTTTCAATAATCTGTGGTCAAGTTCCCCGACTGTACCGGCTTCCCAGCCTAGTTGTTTAACATCTACCATGAATAAGTCTCTCCTCTGTATGAATGGATGGATTTACAATTTATGCACAGACCATCCGCTGCGCCGATTAGGTTTAAGGAAACTTCAGTATTCCCGGTGATTCTGCCATCCCTACACAAATTGTGATAAATGCCTGAAACTATCGTTCAGCGCTTTTTCCCAGGATTGAACATGGTGGTACAACTCGACAGACGCATATCCGGAAAAGCCATTGTCCGTTAAAGCCTTGAAACTGGCGGCAAAATCGAGCGTTCCCTCGCCCGGAATTTCATGAAAATGAACAACGCCTGTTAACGTGTTTGCGACCATTTTGTCAACCAGCAATTGGCCATCCGCGTTTTTCGTGCTTCTCAAATAGATCAGGATCGGTCTTGCTCGTTCAAGCACGTCGTAGCTCAGCCCGGGCACTGAAATCAGATAAGTGAAAATTTCATCATCGAAGGGAGTTGAACCTGCGAACAGTTTGTTATAGTCCACATAGACTGGGGCCTGTGAGATG
>JBBSCM010000199.1:0-7601 GCA_038250295.1 Anaerolineales bacterium
AAAGAATTACGTATTGACGTTTGCTCCAATTGTCATCCGTTCTTTACCGGTGAATCAGCCCGCCTTATCGATATCGAAGGTCAGGTGGATCGCTTCTATAAGAAACTATCTGCCCGCCAAACTTATGTAGAAGAGTTGAAGGCTAAGGAAGAATCATTAAGCTCCCCAGATCGTTCCATTGATGATCTCGGCCTGACTCCTCGTGCAGCGGATGCACTCAAGAAAGCCGGTATTTTGAGCATCGGCCAGATTCTTGCAAAACTTGGCGAAGGCAACGCGGCCATGTTGGAGATCTCCGGCTTTAGCCAATCTTCCCTGACTGCATCCAAGAAGAAATTGCGCGCCCTCGGTTTTGAAGTGCCAGAAGTTCCCGATCCTCCAAAAGCACCCAAGGCTCCTAAAGTAGTTGCAGAGCCCGAGGCTGTTGAAGTGTCTGAGACTCCGGCAGCTTCCGAGGCCGAAGCAAGCGAATAAGATTTTTACCTTTCGGGGACTTTGTCAGGTAAAGATTTCTCAGGTAAACTAGACAGGCAGATGCGAATGCATCTGCCTGTTTTATTACCCCCACCGCCGCTTAAGCGGCACCTCCCCAAAAATCCGAAGAACTTCAGTCGGACTTTGGGGGAGGCTGGGAGGGGGTGGAGAATTTGAATGAAACATACGCACGGTTCCATTGAAGTTGTTTGCGGTTCCATGTTTAGCGGCAAAACGGATGAATTGATCCGCCGTCTGGTACGCGCAACCATCGCCAAACAAAAAGTACAGGTATTCAAACCTGCGATTGATATTCGATATGCAGTGGAGAAGGTCGCATCTCATGCGGGTTCAACTTACGACGCAATCCCTGTTGAAAAAGCCGCAGAGATTCGACTTAAGCTGGATAAGGATACAACCGTTGTTGGTATTGATGAAGCGCAATTTTTTGACTCCGAAGTTGTGAATGTTGCCCAGGAGTTGGCTGCGCGCGGTGTACGTGTACTGGTTGCCGGACTGGATACGGATTTTCGGGGCGAGCCTTTTGGCTCCATGCCTGTGCTAATGTCTGAAGCAGAGGATGTTCTAAAACTTCACGCCATTTGCATGGTGTGTGGGGACGATGCCTCCCGTACGCAAAGGCTGGTGAATGGCAAGCCCGCCCGTTATGATGACCCGGTTGTGATCGTCGGCGCATCTGAGTTGTATGAAGCGCGTTGCAGACAGCATCACGAAGTTCCCAAGTAGTTATGTAGTTGGTGGAACCCTCCAACTATCCAACTAAAAACCAACAAACTAAATATATGCAAAACTATAAAGATGTACTTGCCGAAATATTAATAGACACAGAAACTTTACAAGCCCGCGTGAAGGAACTGGGCTTACAGATCAGCGCGGATTACCCCGATGGCGATCTCTTGTTGATATGCATCCTGCGCGGGGGCGTGCCGTTCCTGGTTGACCTGAGTCGAAATATAACCACGCCGCATACGATCGACTTCATGGCTGTTTCATCCTACGGCGTTGGAAGACGTGAATCCAGCGGATCAGCCAGGGTTGCATTAGACCTGCAAACTGACATCAAGGATAAGAACGTGCTCCTCGTGGAAGATATTGTAGATAGCGGACATACGATCTCCTCAGTTTTACAAATGCTTGAGACACGGCAACCAAAATCGTTAAAAGTATGCGCCTTGTTGGATAAACCCGAGCGCCGCGAGGCAGAAGTCGCCATTCATTATCTTGGATTTTCCATTCCCAATAAATTTGTTTTTGGCTATGGCCTCGACCTGGATGAGTATTATCGTAATTTGCCTTTCGTTGGCGTCGTGGATTTGGACAAATACAAACCATCATCTTGACCTAGACTTTTTCACGGTGGCTGAATGCAAGAAGAACCTCGCTCTCCCGCAAATAGTCATTCGCCCTATGCAGGACGCTGGGTTGCTCTTGTGCGCGGAAGGGTCGTAGCGCAAGGGGGTACCCCCGAACAAGCCCTGCGAGCCTCCCAGCGCAGTCGTCATAAAGAAAAACCAGAGATCGTTTTCATGCCTGCTTCCTTTGTACTTTCACCTCTGATAGAAAAAATAATGGATGCTCTGCCTGCCGAGCAGGAAATTTATCTCGTCGGCGGCGCAGTGCGCGACCTTTTAATTTCCCGCATCTCACCCGACCTTGATTTTGCTTTGCCGTCAAATGGCATTTCCCTGGCTCGAAAAGTTGCCAACGCCCTCCATGCGGATTTTCTCACTCTTGACGATGAGCGCGATACAGGCCGTGTCATCGTAACCAACGAAGATGGTTCGCGTACCTTCCTGGATTTCGCAACCTATCGCGGCGCAAATTTGGAGGAAGATCTTCGTGCGCGTGACTTCACCATCAACGCAATGGCGTATGATCTCCGCAAAGGGACCATCATCGATCCACTGGAAGGCGGAAATGATCTGCGCGCAAAACTTATCCGCGCCTGTTCGCCAACCTCCTTATCTGATGACCCTGTCCGCATTTTGCGAGCAGTGCGTCAAGCCGCTGCCTTTGGACTTCACATAGATAAAGGTACGCGCGAGTTAATGAAACAGGCCGCAGGTCAGCTTGGACGCGTTTCGCCTGAACGCCTGCGCGATGAAGTCTTCAAGATGCTCGCTGGCCCTAAACCAGATGCAACCATGCGCGCCCTTGAAATGCTGGGTGTGCTTCCACATTTAATGCCTGATTTGGTTGCGATGAAAGGCGTGGAACAATCCGAGCCGCACATGTACGAAGTATGGACGCATACCCTTTCCGTGCTTGATTACCTTGACCAGATCGTATCCGCGCTGCGTGTTGGCTATGATGCTGAAAAAACAAATGACATGTTCACAGGTTTGCTCACTTTGAGATTAGGACGTTATCGTGAACAAATTGCCGAACATTTTGCCAAACCGCTCAATGTTGACCGGTCAATGCGTTCGCTGCTTTTCTTTGCTGCGCTGTATCACGATGTGAGCAAACCAGAGACAAAGACCGTTGACGAATCGGGGCGTACACGTTTCTTTGACCATGATGTCAAAGGGGCAGAAATTGCCGCGCAAAGAGCACACGCATTTAACTTAAGCAACGATGAAACTGAGCGCTTGTATGCTATTATCAAGAACCACATGCGGATTCACCAATTTACGAATCGATTGGAAAATGAAAAAGAGCCGCCATCGCGCAAAGCCATTTATCGTTTTTTTCGTGATAGCAGTGGAGCAGGCGTGGATCTTATTCTGCTTGGGCTTGCCGACCTCCGAGGCATGCGTGCGCATGCCCTGACGATCGAAACCTGGAATATTTATCTTGATGTAGCTCGTACTTTGCTTGAAAATTATTGGGAACGGCCGCAGGAAATTATTGTCCCGCCGCGTCTATTGGATGGACATGAACTGATGAAAGAATTAGGGCTCAAGTCTGGTCCAGAAGTTGGTCAGCTTTTGGAATCCATTCGTGAGAATCAGGCTGCGGGAAAAATTGAAAATCGTGAGCAGGCTTTATCTTTTGCTCGCGAAGAATTAACAAAAGGAAAGAACGCTGAATCATGAACCTTGTCTTCTTTGATCTGGAATCCCAAAACCTGTTTGACGATGTCGGCGGCCGCGAGAATATTGATAAATTACGAGTCGCCTGCGCTGTTACCTGGTCTACGCAGAAAAATGATTTTTCGGTTTATTGGGAGAAAGATATCCCAGCTTTGCTTGAAGAATTAAAATCGGCTACGAGAGTCATCGGATTCAATCTGCGTGGATTTGACTATCTCGTACTTCAACCCTATGCGCCCGAAATGCGCTTCGCCTCTTTCCCGACCCTCGACATGCTCCTCGATCTGCAAAAGATTCTTGGCTTTCGAGTCAGCCTGGACAGCATTGCCAGCGCCAGCCTTGGCGCAGCCAAAACAGCGGATGGTGTGCAATCTGTGGTATGGTTTCGCGCAGGCGATTTGGATAAGGTCGCTGAATACTGCAAAGCAGATGTGGATATCACGCGCCGAGTCTATGAATTTGGCCGTGACAACGGTCATATTTTTTATAAATCGAAATTGGGCAGTAAATTAAAAGTAGAAGTAAAGTGGAAATGAGAAAATAAAAGGAGAAAAAGATGAATACAATTTCTGTAAATGGAATAGATCTGGCTTATGATCGCCGTGGCAAAGGGACTCCGCTTGTGCTTATACATGGCTTTCCGTTGGATTCCAGCTCATGGAATGAAATCATTCCACTTTTGGAGGATAAATTCGATGTTATCCTGCCTGACCTGCGCGGATTTGGTCAATCCGCTACTGTGGAAATCCAATATACAATTTCTGACATGGCCGATGATATTGCCGGCCTGTTGGATCATTTGGGAATTGAGAAAGCTGCAGTAGCAGGCCATTCAATGGGGGGATATATTGCATTGGCTTTCGTAAAGAAATACCCGAATCGGGTAAATGGATTGGGTTTGATCTCATCGCAGGCAGCGGGTGATCCTCCTGAACGCAAGGAAGGACGATATAAAACGGCGGCAGATGTAGCTGAAAAAGGAGTGGGCGTTGTAGTAGAAGCAATGACCCCAAAATTATCGGCTGATGCGCGTGTGCAGGCATTTGTACGCGGCGTTATTGCAAAACAGAGTAAATCAGGCGTGATTGGTGCCCTAAAAGCCATGGCTGAGCGTGAAGATTTAGTGTCAACTCTTTCATCGTTTGATTTTCCCGTTGCGCTCATTCATGGTGATGCAGACGCGCTGATTCCTATTGATCGTTCGAAAGAAATTAAATCGGCGATCCCATCCGCGAAGTTTGTTGAATTAAAGGGTGCGGGCCACATGCCTATGATGGAGTTTGCAAAGGAAACAGCTGAGGGTTTGATGTTGTTAGCAGTCTGACCTCACTGAGTGCAAAAAAGACATGAAAAAAGAAATGCCCGTCACTTTAGCTAAAGTGACGGGCATTTTTATTAGACGGAATCAGGTTCGGGTCAAGAGTGAAGCGGCTGCGCGGAAAGAGAGTCCGTGTTATTAACATTCATGTTGTTCAATGCGCCAGTATTCCGCCTGATCATCTTTCTGATGTGAGCCACAAGTACACCGCTTGGTACGGGTTTGACGAGAAAATCATCCGCGCCCGCGTCCAGAACACTGGCTACCATGCGAGGGTCGTTGATGGCCGAGAGGATCAGGATCGGGACATTGCTAAATTTGCGAATTGCTTTGCAAACCTGCCATCCATCCACATCGGGCATCATAAGGTCTAGAAGCACAACACCAGGATTTTTTGCTTTGGCGGTGTTAATTCCTTCCGCACCTGTGTTGGTTGTTATCACTTCAAAACCGTGAGTTTTGAGTAACATACTCATTAACTCTGTGATTGCTACATCGTCATCGATTACTAATATTTTGGGTGTCATAATTTTTTTCCGTACGCCCATTATCTCTTATAAGGATGAAATTGTGCTTTGCAATGAGTTTACAGCTTGAAAGTCTGCCTTGAGGCTTTTTGGAGTAAATTTGCGCGCCGTAACATGACTATCTGGTGATTTTTGTCATTTGTGAATTAGACTATTTTTGGTAAAATATTTCACAATCAAAAATCTAATTCTTGTAGGAGGCTACAATGCCGAAATGGGTTTATCTATTTAATGAAGTGAAGGAAGCTGAGAAAGTTGCGGGCGGTTCATGGGACGCTGTAAAAGGTCTGGTGGGGGGTAAAGGCTCCGGCCTGTTGGATATGACACGCGCAGGCGTGCCTGTCCCACCGTTCTTTACGGTGACAACTGAAGCATGTAACGCATATCAAAAATTGGGGAAATTCCCTGCTGGTTTATGGGATCAAGAACTAAAAGCTTTGAAACAAGTTGAAAAGAAAGCGGGCAAGAAGTTTGGTGACCCGAAGAATCCTTTATTGGTCTCGTGTCGTTCCGGTGCAAAATTTTCCATGCCCGGCATGATGGATACGGTACTAAATTTAGGCTTGACCGATGTGACCGCCGCGGGCATGGTCAAGTTGACAGGTAACGCGCGTTTTGTATATGACTCGTACCGCCGTTTGGTTGAGATGTTTGGTTCAGTAGTTCTGGGAATTCCAGACGAATCATTTGAAGGACCTCTCCATGAGTACAAGCACGATAAAGGTTACAAGCTTGATACGGAAATGACAGCTGCTGACTGGAAGGAAATGGTTGAGGCATTCAAGGCTGTTATCAGAAACGAGAAGGGATTTGATTTCCCACAGGATCCATATAAGCAGCTTGAACTTGCCACAGAAGCAGTATTCAAATCATGGAATGGCAAACGCGCTATTGACTATCGTAACGCTACCGGCATTTCCCACACTTTAGGAACCGCAGTCAATATTCAGACGATGGCATTTGGCAACATGGGCGAAGACTCAGCTACCGGTGTGGCGTTCTCCCGTAACCCATCCACTGGCGATAAGATGATGATGGGCGAGTATCTGTTCAATGCGCAAGGTGAAGATGTCGTTGCAGGTATCCGCAATGCATTGCCCATTACCACGTTGAAAGATCGTATGCCCAAAGCCTATGCTGAATTCATGCAGATCGCTGGCCGTCTTGAAAAACATTACAAGGATATGCAGGATGTCGAGTTCACGATTGAACGAGGCAAGTTGTGGATGTTGCAGACTCGAAACGGCAAGCGCACCGCCCAGGCTACTGTCAAAATGGCAGTGGATATGGCGACTGAAGGCTTGATCACAAAAGACGAGGCGGTTGAGCGCGTGACCCCTGAAAATGTGGACACACTTTTACATCCGCAGTTTGATGGAAAAGCAATGAAAGATGCCGAGAATTCAGGCAAGTTGATCGCCAAAGGCGTGAATGCTTCCCCCGGTGCGGCAGTTGGTCAGATCTATTTTGATGCGGATATGGCTGAGAAGATGGCAAAAGAGGGCAAGCAGGACACCATCATGGTGCGCCCGTTTACCAAACCAGATGATGTGCATGGAATGATTGCTTCCAAAGGTGTGTTGACCAGCGAAGGCGGCGCGACATCTCACGCAGCGGTGGTGGCTCGTCAATTCGGTATTCCGTGCGTCGTGGGTGCTTCCGCGATCAAGATCGATCTTGATAAGCGCATCATGAACGTTGGCGAGACTGTTGTAAAAGAAGGCGAATGGATTTCAGTAGACGGCACAACAGGCAATATTTATGTTGGCAAGATTCCTGTAACCATTCCTTCGATCGAAGATCAAGTTGAATTGTTGACCCTGCTCAAGTGGGCGGATGAAATTTCTGCCCGCAAGAATCTCCGCTCCGCTCCAAATGGCGGACCAACTCGCGGTCTGCAAGTATGGGCGAATGCAGACTATCCAAAGGATGCGCAGCGCGCCCGTTCTTACGGCGCTGTGGGTATTGGCCTTTGCCGTACCGAGCATATGTTCTTTGAACCCGAGCGTTTGCCCATCGTTCAGGAAATGATCCTTTCCGATACCAGCGAAGGACGCACAGCTGCACTTAACAAACTTTTGCCAACCCAGCGCAAAGACTTTGATGGTCTCTTTGAAGCAATGGATGGCTATCCCGTTATCATCCGCTTGATCGACCCGCCATTGCATGAGTTTATGCCCGATGAAGAAAAGCTTCTCGAAGAAGTCATTACAATGCGTGTTAAAG
>JBBSCM010000200.1:0-7567 GCA_038250295.1 Anaerolineales bacterium
CAATGATGTCATGCGGCGTGTTGTTTCCTTCCTTCGCAAAGAAGGAATTAAAGTGTGGGTAGATAATGAAAAATTAATTCCTGGAACTCCAATATGGGAAGAAGAAATTGAAAAGGCAATTAGAAATGCACCTGCGATCATCGTTGTACTTTCGCCTGATTCGAAAAACTCGGAATGGGTACGGCGGGAGATCAGCCTTGCCGACCAATATCGAAAGCGTGTCTTCCCAGTGCTGGTGCGCGGTGACGAAGAGACTTCGATCACACTGCGCCTGATCAACCGTCAATTTGTGGATATTCGCAAAGACGAAGAGACGGGCTTGAATTCTGTGACTGCATCGCTTTCACTTTATTTGGAAGAATTGGATGCGCTGGAACAAAAAGCCAAAAAGGAAGCCACGCAAAAAACGAGGACTGAGAAGCGACAGGCGAAACAAAAAGCGGAAGAAGAACGCAAGAAAATTCTAAATTCTGAATTCAAAATTCAGAATTTAGAGGCAGACCGTCTTGCAGCGCAAGAGATTGAAGAAGAGCGCATTGCCCGCGAAAATGTGGATACTGATAACCGCTTACGCAAAGCCAAAGAAGACGCTGACCGCTTTGCCGCACAAAAAATTGAAGAAGAGCGTATTGCCCGCGAAAAAGAAGACCTGCCTCCCGCAACTGCCGAAATCTATCAACGCTCGTATAGAACATCTTACAAGGCAACACAAGCCTTCCTGCCCAAGTTGAAAATCCCCGCTTTGATTTTGGTGATTGGATTTATTGGATACCTGCTCTGGCAGGGATTTGCATCCCTCCCCCTGCGCCCTGACCCAACCCCCACGCCGATAATCCCCGCAACTTTTACGATTGTTGCTCCTACAAAAACGATTACCCCAGTACCAACAGCGACCATTATCCCAACGCCAGTCCTTGGAATTGGCTCAACCATGACAGGCGAACACGGTGCGACTCTTGTCTATGTGCCAGCAGGTGAATTTACAATGGGAAGCGATACTAATTCAGATGAACAACCCATTCACACGGTTTATCTGGATGCCTTCTGGATTGACCAAAACGAAGTAACCAACAAACAATATCAGGCTTGTGTGGATGCAGGCACGTGTGAACGTCCATCCTCTTTAAGTTCATACACTCATCCAAGTTATTACGGGAACCCTGAATTTGATGATTACCCCGTCCTCTATGTGAATTGGGATAAAGCCAACAGGTATTGCGAGGTATGGGCAGGCGGAGATTTGCCGACCGAAGCCCAATGGGAAAAAGCCGCGAGTTGGGATGATGAAACAAAAACCAAACGGGTATATCCCTGGGGTGATTCCAATTGATTGCGCGCTGGCAAATTATTATGGCAAGGATAATGGAAATAACGCCTGTGTAGGCGATACAACTCCCGTTGGCAGTTATGAAAACGGCAAAAGTTTTTACGGCGCGTATGACATGGCAGGCAATGTTTGGGAATGGGTAAATGATTGGTACAGCGAAACCTATTATCAAAGTTCGTCTGCGTCCAATCCTTTGGGACCAGACACAGGTCAATATCGCGTGCTTCGGGGCGGCTCGTGGTACGACTACGATAACAACGCCCGTTCCTCGAATCGTGACAGGCTCACTCCTGACGATGCCTACAACAATTTTGGTTTCCGTTGCGCCCGCTCACTTCCTTGATTCTGTGTTCTGTTTTCTGCTCTTCTGGTTTTCTGAATCGTTCTCGCCGAAGGCGATAAACAAAGACCTCCGAGATTTTTGAAATCTCGGAGGTCTTTTTTCATTTTACTTCGGCTTCTTTGGTGCGACTGCTTTCTTTGTCACAGGCTTCTTCCCCTTCGGGGACAATGTGGCAACTACCTTTTTTGCAACTGGCTTCGCCTTCGCTAAAACCTTCTTCTCAGGCTTCGCTTTGGCAGGAACAACCTTCTTGGCAACAACCTTCTTCGCCTTCGCTGACGTTTTCGCCTTTGTTACAGCCGCCAGCTTTTCCTTTTTACTCGTTACTTTTTTACTTTTTACCTTCATCGCCTTGACCGCAACTTTTCGGACAGCGCGTTTTTTCACAGGTACCTTTTCTTCTTCATCCTTCATCCTTGATCCTTCATCCTTTGCAAACAACTTCCTCCATTCATCCTGCATGGACTGTACACCCGCGCCATCGAGTTGATCGCAAATGGTTTTCCATTCGCTGTCACCTACGAAACGCCAATCCATGAAGGCGTGGCATTGATAGGCGCCTAATTCGATGTACATGCCTTTATCCCAGATCTCTTTGCAGGAGCGGATGTATTCAAGCTGGGTAACGTAGTCTTTGAAGATGACATGTCCCACGCGAGGCAAACTGAGTCCCTCGGCGATGTTTCGGCGCAAAGTTTTTCCAGAGGCTTTGTCAATATACGATGCGGAGGTTTTGATCCAGCCGCGCGTGTCGGCGAATTTGTTGTGATAGATGACGAGTCCACGCTCATCGTTGAAGCGGTTGGAATAGGCGAAAACTTCTTCGTCCACGCCGCCTTTGGGTGAGTAAAAGTCATAGAGTAGGAATTGCTCCACGTCAGCGAACAGGGAGCGGCGGTGAAGGAGCGGGAAGATGCGCCATTCATGCCCACGGATGAGGCCATCGTCAGGAGTCTCGTCCCATTTGGCGCGGCGGAACTCCATCCCATATTTTTCGGAATAACCTTCCACTTGTCCATGACCGAACATGGGCAGGCCGGGCAACGTGGAAAGAACCGTGCAGATACCAAAATATTTGTCGCCATTGCCAAATTGTTCGACAGCGGTTTTTTCATCGGGATTGTTCATGAAGTTGACATAACGCTTGAGAATCTGCGGGTCGAACTCAAGCGTGTTCTTGATGGCGAGGCGATACTTGGCGTTGTCTTCGTCGCGCAGCATATGCATGAACGCGGAGTTATAAACGCGGTGCATTCCCAAAGTGCGGACAAAATATCCTTCCATCATCCAGAAGGCTTCGGCAAGCAAAAGCGTATCAGGGACTTCCGTTGCAACACGGTCAACCACTTCACGCCAGAATTCCTCGGGGACTTTTTCATCGAATTCAGATTTAGTCATGCCATATTGCGAACGGGACGGGATGGCTCCGCCCGCGCCTGGCTCGGGGAACCATAAGCGTTGAACGTGTTTCTTGGCGAGGGTCATGGCCGCATCAAAACGAATGACGGGGAAATTGCGCGCCACATGTAGAATGACTTGAATGACAGCCTCGCGCACTTCAGGATTCGTGTAATCCAATTGAGCCGTATCGTTCCACGGGAAAGATGTGCCATCGTTGCCATGATAAATATAGCGTGTTTCGTTAGTTTGCGAATCAATTCGTTTGAAAACCACCGAAGCATCTGAATGATTGTAGTAATGATCTTCAAGAACAATTCTGACACGCGAATCCTCGGACAGATTTTCGCTGTTGAAGGTGTACGAAGGATAAGGAGGGAATGAAGAGGACAAGAACCAATCAGGATGTTCTGTGACCCAGGTTGAGTCAATGCCCATGTGATTTGGGACCATATCCGCTGAGAGACGCATGCCGCGCGCCCATGCCCGCGAGCGCAAATTGTTCAATGCATCCCAGCCGCCGAGATCATTGGCGATATCGTATGAATGAAGAGAGTATGCAGAGGCAACTGCATCGTCCTGACCCATGCGTTGCTTGATGCGCTGCGAAGCTGGGCTGCGTTGCCACAAACCGATCAACCATAAGCCGGTAAATCCGCGCGAGGCGACCAGGTCCAATTCTTCATCAGGGATTTGATCAAGGGTCGTTATTTCGCGTCCATATTTTTTGGAGAGTTGTCCCAGCCAGACATAAGTATTCTTTGCAAGCAAGACCAGATTCGGCATCCAATCTTTGTCTGGACTATATCGTTCATATTCGGCGTACTCATTACTCGCAAAATTCGGCACATACGTTTCAGCCTTTTGCGAATCGATCGGCCCCTGTCCCTTGCGGATGATCTCTTCATGCAGATAATCCAATCCGCGCAGGATGCGAACCGAGAAAGTTTCACCGAGCAAATGTCCCCACTTTTCGATGATAAAACGTAGTTGTCCTTCCAGAGAATCAGGAGAGGCTTTGATGGGGGCCGCAAGCATATCAGCGAGGGTTTCACCTAAAGAAAACTCTCCGTTCCCAAGTCCCGGCTGGCGGGCAAAGAAATCCAATAAGTGCTGTAAAAATTCCTTGTAAGCAGACACACCCATCACGGATTCATCGATCAATTCCTTATAGCGAGCCAGGGCTGGATTTTTATTTGAGTTATTGATCAATAACATTTCTTCGACCGTGGCTGCGCGCACGCCGCGTCCCAGATCACCAAAGCCTGGAATATTAGTGGTCAGATACACGCCCGCTGTTATCTCACCGCGATAGACTGACATTGGAGGGAATTCTTCGGTGAATTTGCTGAGTGTCAGATCATATTTCGAGCCGAGGTTGGATTGCAGCATGCCCATGGCGCGTCCCATCACGCCTGTGGATCGGCTATAAAAATGCTTGAGGAGGATATGGTACGCCTCGTCAAGCAGGGAAAGTGCATATAGGTCAGTGGCAGGCACGGGGTCGGTGCGAAGCGTTGACATTTGGACCGCAAAAGCGCGGGCGGAGGCCAGATCTGAAAAGATCACGTGCCCGTCCGGTCGAAAGAAGTCCGCAGAAAAACCATATTTCAGACGGGAAACACGGGACGTTAGCATATTAACAATGATAACCGATTATACAAATTTTTCGGGTAAAATCCCACCCGATAAACATGAACGCATCGCTGACTCAAATTATCTTTCTGCTTTTGTTGGGGGCCTTATACCTGCCCGTTATTTTTTTTGCGACACAAAGAAGAGATGATGGGTACGGAGCCGCCACATGGCTCGTTGCCTTTTACGCCTTGCTGGCATTGGTTTTGAATGTGGCAGAGGTGATCTGGCGCAATGGGGAAACTTCACAAAATAGTGTGACTTTCTTTCAAGAAATACAAACCTATATCGCATTCACGCTCATTACCATTGTGATGCTGGCGCTTCAAACATTCCTGAAGCGCGATACCTGGTGGGGCTGGGTGGGGCTTTGGGCATTTTGGATGCTTGGTCTTGCGCTCATTCTCACCAATGCGCTGCGCCTGCCCGACGTGCTTTGGACAAACGGGAATCTCACCTTACAACGCGAACGACTCGGCCCTTCGTGGTCTATTTTGGGCTGGCTTGTTTTTTCGATCAGTTTGATCATTACTGTTGCGAACGCAAACCGGGATGCGCGTCAGCAGCTTTATCGAAACCGCCTGAACTATTGGTGGCCCACTATTTTCCTGATGTTCGTTGGTGATATTTTGCTTTTTTCGGGGATATCTCCGGCGGGACAACCCATTCGATTGGTTGTTGCGACCATGATGGCTTATGTGATCGGCACACACCACGTCCCCGACCTGAAACAGATCCTGCGGCGGGTATTGGTTTATATCTTGATCGCTGTCGTGATCGTTGGCTTTTATGTGATCGGATTCCTATTACTGGAAGCCACATTCGGGAAGAACCCAAATTTTAATCCGCTGCTTGCCGGCGCATCTGTTGCATTACTGCTTGCCCTGATCTTTGCGCCATTGCTGGCTTTGATCTCGCGCACAGTGAACGCATGGATGAAAGGCGATCAATACGACGCAAGCCTTACCATTCATCAATACAGCGAAAACATCAGCAATATCCTTGATATGGACCGGCTCGCCAGCATTGCCGTCGGGATCATTCTCGAAACCATGCACATCGAGCGCGGCTTCCTTTTTCTCGTGGATTCCGAACGCGAGGCCGACGGTCATAAAATATACAGGCTTCGCTCTGCGCGCAGTCCTGAAGAAAGACAATTGATCGCAGTGGAATTGGACGAGACCGGGATCGTCGCTTCATATTTTATTCGGGAGCAGCATCCGCTTCTTCAATATGACCTTGACCTGCATCCGTCTTTTCGAACTGCTGCTCCCGTTGAGAGGGATTGGTTCAATCAATTGAGCGCTGAAGTATATATCCCCATCTTTGCCAAAAAACAATGGATCGGCTTGTTAGCCTTTGGCCCAAAACTAAGCGGCAACCGTTATACAAAGAATGATCTCGCGACCCTCAGCTCGCACGCAAGCCAGACCGCAGTGGCGCTGGAAAATGCGCGGCTTGTTGAAAACCTGATGCACGTAAATACTGAATTGCGCAATGCGCGCCGCGCGCTTGAAAAAAATAATCTTGACCTTGAACGCATTGACCGCGCCAAGTCCGACTTTATCAGTATTGCTTCTCACGAACTACGCACACCCTTGACCGTGATCAAAGGATATACGGAAATGCTGCTTGAAGATTCCAGATTGGCCGAGAACATTCAACTGGTCATGAAAGGCATCCACGAAGGCACACTCCGTTTGCATGAGGTTATGGACTCGATGTTCGACATTGCGCAAATTGATTCGCGCTCCCTGAAACCGCACATCCAGCCCGTTGAGTTGGGACATTTAATCCAGGAAGTTTGCATCGAACAGGCTAATTCGGTGAGAGAGCGTATGCAATCTCTAACTATAAACCTGCCGAGTCTGCCCCACGTAAAAGCGGACCCGAACTTATTGCGAAAATTATTCCATCACATTATCCGCAATGCGGCCAAGTACACGCCAAACAATGGGCGCATCACGATCACGGGTCATCACATCCCCGCAATCATTAATCTGCCGAACGGCGGCGTCGAGATCATTGTCAGCGACAGCGGTGTGGGCGTTGACCCAAATTTCCGCGAGATCATTTTTACCAAGTTTTATCAACCCGGTGATCTGGGCAAACACTCCACCAGCAAGACACGCTTCAAAGGCGGCGGCGCAGGGCTGGGACTCGCCCTTTCAAAAGGCATCGTCGAAGCGCATGGCGGGCGTATCTATGTGGAAAGCCCGGGTTATGATGAGATCAATTTCCCCGGCAGTCAGTTCCATGTAATTCTTCCGCTGGGCAAGCTTGAAGATGGCGAAGAGCAAAAAACAAGTGAACCAGTAAAATTTCAAATATAAACATGACTTACGCAGAGTTGTTTTTTATCCGCTAATCTTTTTAAAATTCGCGTGGATTGGCGTAGATTAGTGGATTCTCTTGGGGTTTTGTATAGGTCCTAATAAATAAGGTGGATAGAGTAGTCCACTCTCTTTGTTGTTAATTTTTTAAATATTTCCTGTATACCCGATTATTCTTATACTCCACGCCATTCAAGTTCTTTAAGTCAGCCCGCATCTGCTCGGTGGTTTCTGCGACCTGGGTCATTTCCACATGGACGAATTGCTGGAACTCTAACAGCGTCTTCCCCATCGCATAATACAGTAATGCATTCCCGCCGTGGCCTTGAAACTCGGGCAATATTCCCATGCCATTGACAGAGACTGTGTTCGTACGGCGCATTTCCAGCAATAAATCTGGCAGGCCGAATGGGAATAATTTTCCCTTGGCGCGTTGAAGTGCGGCAGATACATCATGGAAAGCGAATAAGAAACCAACAACATCCTCGCCGTGAATAATAACCTTGATCAAACGGTGGTCGGCAACGGTCA
>JBBSCM010000201.1:0-7490 GCA_038250295.1 Anaerolineales bacterium
AACGGAACACGCAACATATCATCCCGTAGCGAAGCGGAGTGGACGCAACACACAACACGCTCCATAAAAATTATTCTCGTCAATATTCCCCTCCCACATTATTTTTCCCAAACCGACCCAACACCGCGCCTCATCGCCAACGAACAATTAATCCTCCTCGAAAAAAATGGAGACATCAAACTCACGTGGCTTCCAGGCGAAAAAAATCATATCCTCCAATCAATCACCCTCCCAAAAACGGAACACGCAACACGCATCACGCAAACGGAACACGATACACGCACCACGCAAACAGAACACGATACACGCACCACGCTTTACACTCTCCTCTCCCGCACCCCTCTCGCCACAAATCGCTCCCGTCTCGAAAGCCTTTTGCTCGCCGATAAATTCCGCTTTCAAGATGACTGGCGCGCCCGCGCACTTTCCTACATCTTGAACCAAATCAAAGCTGAAAAATCTCCCGCTCCGTTCAGCCTCACCGATTCAAACTTAACCCTTGACCTGCTCACTGTTCTACAAGCATTACCCACGCTGACAAATGAGACTCCCTACCGCGTCTTCAGCGTGCGTGTCTTCAATGACAGCAAACGATTCGAAATCATCAAAAACCAGCTTATAAGCCTGACCCGCCTCGGCAACCCAGAATGGAAACGAATCTCAGCCGAAGAAGTTCTGCGCGAACTCAATCTCGTCGCCAACCCCAATTACATCCACTTTGCAGGCAACTGGCAACTCACCACCAACGAAGGGGAAATTCTCAACCTAAGCGGCTTCACCCCATCTGTTGGATTTCCCGCCGCGCAAACAGCCACCCTGCAAGCAGTTCGCGCCGAATCAGTCCTCTGCATCGAAAATCTCACCACCTTCCACCAATTCACTCGCCAGATCCAAAACGCAGAACACGTAAACAACGGAACACGCAACATATCATCCCGTAGCGAAGCGGAGCGGACGGAACACGCAACACGCACCACGCACCACGCCCTCCTCTGCACCTACGGCAACCCCTCCCCCGCCGTAAGACGTGTGCTACGACTCCTTCCCGAAACAACGCCTATTTTTTTATGGTCAGACATGGATTACGGCGGCTTCAACATCCTTGCCCAACTCCGCAAACAAATCAGCCCGTACATCCAACCCTACCTGATGGACATCGCCACATTCGAAAAGCATGCCCACCTCTCCCGTCCGCTCACCCAATCCGACGCGCGCAACCTCAAACGCCTCACCCTCAACCCCAACCTGAAAGATGTCCATCCAACCATCGAACACATCCTCAAACGCAGACTAAAACTCGAGCAGGAAGCCATCCAGCTTTCAACCACATAAAACGCAAACGTATACAGGTAAAAAACGGAACACGCACCACATTTTGTTTTATACTTCGCCCATGTCCCTCGCCTCCTCCCTCCACGACCACTTCGGATTCGCCACCTTCCGCGCGGGACAGGAGGAAGCGATTCAATCCCTGCTCAATAAACAGCACACACTCGCCATCATGCCCACAGGCGCGGGAAAATCGCTCATCTACCAACTCGCCGCATTGCAACTCGACGGTCTCACGCTCGTCATCTCGCCGCTCATCGCGTTGATGAAAGACCAGGTGGACGCGCTCCACCGCAAAGGAATTCCCGCCACGTTCATCAACAGCGCCATCCCAACCGCCGAACAAAAAGAAAGATTGACTCTTTTATCGCAGGGGAAATATAGACTCGTTTACGTCGCGCCCGAACGCTTACGCAATGTGACCTTCCTCCAAGCGCTTCAAAACCTGACCTTGAGCCTGCTCGCCGTTGACGAAGCCCACTGCATCTCAGAGTGGGGACACGACTTCCGCCCCGACTATTTGCATATCGCCGAAGCGCGCAAGCGACTTGGAAACCCATTAACCGTTGCGCTCACCGCTACCGCGACCCCCAAAGTACAAAACGATATTGTCCTTTCATTGGGCTTACCCGAATCTACAAAACGAATCGTAACGGGCTTCAACCGTCCCAACCTTACGCTCGAAGTGAAATACACCACAGATACGGAAGCTAAGTTCCGCGCCTTGAATGAATTATTGTCTAAGTCCGAATTCAATTCGGACTTACACGCCGCGACCCTCATATACACAGGCACACGCCGCGACTCCGAAGAAGTCGCCGAATTCGTGCGCGTGGTCTGCAAACTCAAAGCCGAACATTATCACGCGGGTCTACCCGCCGAAGACCGCGCACGGATTCAAGAACGATTCATCAACGGCACAACGCCCGTCATCGTTGCGACAAACGCCTTCGGCATGGGCATTGACCGTGCCGATGTGCGGCAAGTCATTCACTACACATTGCCGGGTTCACTTGAAGCGTATTACCAGGAAGCGGGTCGCGCGGGACGCGATGGATTGCCCGCCAAAGTCATCCTGCTCTACGACCCACAAGACCGCGCCTTGCAGGAATTTTTTATTTCGAGCAGTGTCGTTTCACCTGAAGAAATGCAAGTTCTCTACCGCGCCCTTGGCAACGCCGAGAGTGACATCTGGATGACCAGCGACGAATTCTCGCGCCGCACAGATATGCACCAGGTCAAAGTCAAAGTGGGACTCGCCGAACTGGAACGCATCGGCGCGCTCGAACATCTCAGCGACGACGGCTATCGCATGTTATTGCGAAAAGGCAAATGGGATTCGGTTGCCGTTCAACAAGCCGCGCTGAGAAGTAAAGAACATACGAAGAGCCGCGAAGACCAGCTAAATCACATGGTCAACTACGCAGAGACAAACGCCTGCCGACGCCGCATCGTTCTCAAACACTTCGGCGATAGCGCCAACCCAGACACGCCCATCTGTTGCGACAACTGTGAATCAAAAAAGAACATGCCTGAGTCAAACGGCGATGTCGCGCAGATGAATCACGCCGAACGCGCCGCGCTCGTTATCCTGGATTGCGTCCACCGTGTCAAAATCAAAGTGGGGCGCGGGAAACTCGCGCAGATTTTGCACGGCTCAAAAGCGCAAGACATCCTCAATTTCCATCACGACAAGAATACCTATTACGGCAGGCTGGCGGCAGTCAAGCAAAGCGATATCGAAGGATTAATCAATCAACTGGTGGAAATGGGATATATAAAGGTCATCGGCGGTGAATATCCAACTCTCGCCCTGACCCCACGCGGCGAAAACGCCATTCAACAAAAAGAGAGCATCACACTCAAACTTCCAAAATCGCTAAACACGTCAGAAGTCTTGAAAAGCAAAGCCAAACTCGAAGCGGGCGGAACAATCGCTTACACGGGTCAACTCATCAACAGTGGACTCACGCCCGAACAAATCGCCCATCAACGCGGACTAACGATGATGACCATTTACGGTCACTGCGCCAAACTCATCGAAGCGGGCAAACTCGATCTGGATAAAGTTATCTCAAAAGATATTCAACAAAAAGTTGAAGATGCGATTCGAAAAATTGGCTCTACCCAATATCTTCTGCCCATCAAAAGTTTACTCCCCGAAGAAATCACCTATGAAATGATTCGTTGCGTTGTAGCGAATTACACTGCGGCTGAAAACCCTGAATCAGAAATTGAAAATACTGCTTCGTCATCAAACCAGATACAACATATCGTTGCGCTTGGCGAATCAAACTCATCAACCGCTGTACCTGAACTTATCAGTGCATTGGAAAGTGAAGACGGAAACGCAAGAAGGTTAGCCGCCTCTGCACTCGGCAAAATCAAGGACACTCAAGCCATTCAACCTCTGATGAATTTACTTGCAACAGAAACAAAGCCTCAAGTTCGTCAATATGCAGTCAAAGCGTTGGGCATGATTGGAGACCCACGCGCAATTGATTTGCTTATAAAAATTTCGGAGGACGAAAGCGAACAGTATTACACGCGCGACTCAGCCAAGGTCGCCATCTTACGATGTCGCGGCAACAAATCAGCCACAGAAAGAAACCTGACGCCTGAAACGCAACACGCAACATATCATCCCGAAGCAGAGCAGAGCAGACGCACCACGCAACATATCATCCCGAAGCGGAGCGGAGTGGACGCAACACTCTCCACCCCCGACCCCATCGCCTCCTATCTCTCCGCCTGCCACCCTCGCCCGCTCAAAGGCAACTGGCATACAGGCTTCGCGCTCGACTTCCACAGCAGCTACACAGGCGCAGACTGGAATCGAAGCGGTGTCGGCAATCTCACCTATCGCCTCAAATATCAATCCGACTCATCCTCATTGCCCGCGCTCATCGAACACACACGCAAACTTTTTCTCGCACATCCCGAAATGAATCAGTTCGACATTATTCTTCCCGTTCCATCATCCACACCGCGCGAATTCAGTCCCGTTCATGAATTTTGCAAAGCATTATCGCGCACCTTCGGCAAACCCATGCAAACATCCATCACCAAAACCCGCCAGACCAAACCGCAAAAAGAAATGCACACACTCCCGCAAAAACGCGATAACGTCGCGGGCGCGTTTGCAACAAACAGTGATACCCTAAAGGGTGGTATAACAGGCAAGCGCGTCCTGCTTGTAGATGACCTCTTCGACTCAGGCGCAACACTCGAAGAAATCACAAAACTCCTGCTCAAACATAAAGCCGCCCGCGTCAACGTCCTCACATTAACCCGCACCATCCATGCCGACGCGTAACCGTACTGCAACATTCATGTTGCCACCAGCGAGATAAATCTCGCACTACAATTAGGAAAACATAATGAAACCAGGTAAATACGACCGCAAAATCAGCATCCTCATCACAGGGTTGGAGCTGGATGAACTTCAACGCTATGTTTGGATGATGGCGGAAAGTTTCGGGCTTGACCGTCGCATTGAAAACTATCAAGGCAAACGCCCGATCGGTTTATATCGGTGGGATATTGAATGTTTAACCGCTGTCATGGATTCGGCGTTGGAAGACCACAAGTATTATCCATCCAAAACCAAAAAGGAATATCTTGCGCTTGCTGAATTAAGAGACAGGTTGAAACAAATAGACAAAGAAAGTTTTGAGAATCCATAAATCAACCACTACGAAAACTTCATGATTTCACTCGGCTCACAAATTCCTCTCATATTCTGTCTTCAACCTACCCCACAAACGGAACACGAAACACGCACTATGAATCCCGACTCTCAACCCCTGCTCCTGCTCTGCTCCCAACTCGGATTGGGTGACGACTCACTCAAGCCGTTGACTTTGCGCGAATGGAATCCGCTGGCGCGCAAAATGCAAACCGCCTCACTCCGACCCTCCGACCTGCTGCAATTTAATGAGATAGATTTACAAACCCGCCTCGACCTCCCAACGGAACACGCAACACGAATCACACAACTTCTTTCCCGCGATATACAACATGATTTGAATCGACTCGCCTCCCTCGGCATTTCCCCCATCACCCGCGCCGACTCAGATTACCCCGAACGGTATCGCCAGCGATTAAAAGACTCTGCGCCGACAGTTTTATTTTACGCGGGCGAGAAAGCATTGCTCGGTCAACCTGGGATTGCTGTCGTCGGCTCGCGTCACCTCGACGACGCGGGAAAAGAATGCGCGGCATTCGTCGGCAACGCCTGTGGACTCTCTGGCATGGTCTTGTATTCAGGCGGCGCGAAAGGCGTGGACACGATCAGCATGGACTCTGCGCTCGAGGCGCGCGGGACCGCTGTCAGCGTGCTGGCAGATAGTTTGGAGCGAGCAGTCAAAAGTCGGAAAGAGGCGTTGAGTCGCGGAGATTTATGTCTGGTCACGCCGTACAGTCCCAATGCAGGATTCTCCGTTGGCGCGGCAATGGGTCGCAATCGTCTCATTTATACTCTGGCAGATTACGCCATCGTGGTGGCATCGGATGCGGAAACAGGCGGCACATGGGCAGGCGCGACCGAAGCATTGAAAAATAACTGGCTGCCCATTTTTGTTTTGAAACATGACGCGATGCCGGAGGGAAATAAATTATTACTGCAAAAAGGCGCGCTCACGTTTCCACATCCGTTCAAAGACAAACCTGTGAAGTTACCCGAATGGATGAAAGAGAAAGCCGCTGAATTGCCAGCGCAACCCAACCAACCAGGTTTGTTTTGATGTCCACCTATCCCGATTACGTCCACCAAACATTAGCCCGCGCAAGGCCTTGTTCTGGATCGGGTGGCAATATGCAGATTTGGGATTCTTTGCCGACGCGGCTGAGGCGTTGGGAGAACTCTGTTCACGCTTCAACGATGCCGATGCAAGAAGATTGCTCGCCGAGGTGGTCTGGTGGCGCGATAATGCCCATCGCATTCCGTGGATCCCGCCTGATGGCGACGGCTCACGTTATGACCGCATGATGGATTTCATTGACCCGGCCGCGCCGATGTGCGGCAAGTCATTCATTACATATAGGCCTATAATTATTTACATGGCGGGAAAAAAGGAGTACACTTCCGAAATAGGCTCAAAATTAAATACAAAATTAAGCCAAACAAAAACTAATTTCTCAAGAAATTGAAAATGCATCAAGTGATGGAACTTTTATCTATCAAGAGGAGGCTCAAAGTGGCACTTTGCTCTGTCAGCTTATCAGTCATGGAATTAAATGCTCTAAGCCAAAATAGTCAAGTTGGAACCCAAATCAGACCACAAGAGGTTGATCTTAATCTAGCTGCTTCCGGCAATCCAGTCGAGATGGCAGCTTTAGCCGGTGTGGGATTAACCAGATCAGCTTTGGCTTTAGCCGAAAAAATCTGGGGGTTTGCTGGCGACCTGTCACCGAAGGTTAAAGTTGCAATTTTATGTATTTTAATGGTGGCATTATTTGCGGCTTGCTCTTCTCCAGCCATTGCCACAGAGACAGTCGTAAACAGCACCCCGACAACGGTATCTGCGCCTGCCACCCTCGAACCGACAGCTACTAGAGAACCGACAGCTACTAAAGTGCCAACTACAGCACCGACTAAAATTATTGCCCCCACCCAAGAAATCAAAGATTATCCCAATACCATGATAGATTTCAATGCCTCAGTAGATTTTGGGATTAAAAATACAGTAAATGTCGAACTTGCTCCAAAACTGCACATTCGTCGTTGGACACCTGGAACTACAGTTAATGGCGAGATGATTGCCATCCCGACCGTAATTGAATTAACTGGCGATAGTATTTTTTATTTACTTTCCATGATTGGCAGTCACTTGGGACAACATGATTGGCAAATGAGAGATGATGTTATAGATAAAATCTGGGGATTCCTAGATGAATCACCTTATTCTCATGGCCAACAAAACCTTAGTTTTGCTACTGGAGATATGTCCAGTAGTCTTTTAACTGACAACAATCCTTTAAGAAATTATTTAGATGGTGATGTGGCTAATCGAATGATAGCTTTTGCAAAATCTGGCGGCACTGATACTACCGTCTTAATAAGAGTTAAAGGCATACCATATCCCGTAGCATTTACTTTTAGAATTAATGGTCCGGCCACGAGTCCTTAGTTTCAGCTAATCGCAAAACTGGCTGCATTA
>JBBSCM010000202.1:0-7456 GCA_038250295.1 Anaerolineales bacterium
AAGGGCCCCTCGCAACGACATTTGTAGTTAGAGAATTTAAAACAAAAAGACCCGCGCAATGCCGGTCTTCAAGGGTAGTGCCCCCACGGAGATTCGAATCACATCCCCCCTGCGGGGACCACTGTTTTTAAAACAAAAAGACCCGCGCAATGCCGGTCTTCAAGGGTAGTGCCCCCACGGAGATTCGAACTCCGGTTTTATCCTTGAAAGGGATGCGTCCTGGGCCTCTAGACGATGGGGGCTCTATTTTTAGAGCGGGCGAATTCTATCATCCCATTTTATGTCAGTCAAGCGATTTGGGCACTAGATTTCTGGTTTCACACGTTGATTGAGCAAAGCCATCAGATCGACCTGGTTACGATTGACCAGTAGGCCCGCGCTTTCCACCCGTAAACTTGGAATGAGAATACCCGTGAGCGTTGCATTGAATACGGGAAGGAATTCGCGCGAGCCCTCAGTGACCAGCGATGTAAAATCAAAGCGCCCGGGCAATTCCATAATGCCTTCAATTTCAAACATTTGAGTGGTAATGCGGATGGGATATTCGATCACGCTCGAGAATCCGCCGCGCACAATGGCATGTGGGCCAAGGTCCTCACGGCGCGCCATGCAGACAGCATAAATATGTTTCTTCAACATGCGCACAAGTTCGAAATGATCCACGAGCTTGGTCGGCATATGTAAACGCGCCAGACGGGCATCATTTACTTCAATCGCCGAACGAGTGGGGTCATTCAAGATTCCCATCGCCCCATGAGTGGTGACCATGATCTTCCCCACCACACGATATCCGGACGTCAAAATATCGGCCGGAAGAAAACGATATGTGCGGGGAGAAGAATTGTCGAGAGACATTATTGGGATTCTCTCTCAGCTAAGAATCATGAGCCGGGCGCTGCGAACCGGCATGAGGCCGGGGAAGAGGCGGAATTCGGCGTCTATTAGTAGTGGGCTTGCCGGCATTTGGATCCAGGATCATATTCAGCCACAAAATCGCTTTTTCATCATATTCACGCCGGCCGCATACATCGCAGATCCACGCGGGGAAATGCGGCACAGTAATCAGTTCGTCGCCGAGCCAGGTGAAATACGTGAGATGGCGCGGCTGCATAATGCCCGCATGGCATTCAATACATGGAGCAGATTGCGGAAGAATATCGTTAAGGTCGCTCATGTTAATTCCTCATTGTGAGGCAAGCACGTCTGTGTGCTCAAGTACATCCCACATCGGCGGCGGCCAATAGATCAAAACCGCTTTGCCCACCACTTTATCAAAAGGCAAAAGACCCCAGTCTTTGGAATCATTTGAGTTGTTGCGATTATCACCCAGGACAAAAAGATCTCCATCCAAAACATCCCACTCGCCCGAATACCCGGGCGCAGCTGCAATATAGGGTTCATTCAACAACTGTCCATTCACCGATACAGCTCCGGCCTGCACACTTATATGGTCACCGGGCAAACCGATCACTCGTTTGACCAATTCCTCTTCCGGGTTCATGGGAAAGTGAAAAACAATGATATCGCCGCGCTGAACATCGCCAAAGCGATAACTCATTTTACTCACCAGCATAAACTCGCCGTTTTCAAGGGTGGGGGTCATACTGGTGCCATCCACGCGAACACGCGCTGAAACTGCGTTGATACCTAAAAACAAAACAATAGCCAAAACAAGGGTCTCGACAATATCAACCAAAAAACGCCCCCAATTTATTTTCTCCTGCAAAACGTCTTGCGCGGGATCCTGTCCTTCAACCTGCTCTTCTTGCTGTAATGTTTCCAAAACGTGCCTCCATGCCTACGCCGAAATTATACTTCTATTTTTTCGAAGTTCACTGAACCATAAGTCTTACTTCATATTTAAGAGAATATGAAATGCTGAAGCTGGAAGCATTTGGTTCGAAGCGGCGCCTGCCATGTTTATATTACTTAAACTTCCCGGCTCGAAATGGTTTCTTCCTGACAGACACAATTTATCCCCGCTCAACTTCCGGCTTTCGAAAAAAAAACGCGTCACCATTTAACCTTGAATTGATTTTGCTTCAATAAACATGAATCCCGTCCCAGACACTAATTGGCTACGCGAAGCAAAAGAAGGGGGATTTTTACTCGCGCCAAGTGCGAACAAACTCGATTTGTTCCTCGGTTTCCGGCGATGTGGGATAGTAAAAAGTGTTGGCGCGCGTTCGATACAATCTGTTGACCTGAGTAAGCGCCTGCTCATTTGTAACCTCATGGCGGACGAGGTAACAGCCAACCGTGATGCCCGTACGCCCCACCCCACCCCAGCAATGAACATAAACATTACGCCCCGAATTAAGCGCATCATCTATCGTGTTGAGGATGGAAATCATCGTTTCTCGCGAAGGGATGCCGTGGTCTCGTATCGCGAAACGATGGTAAAAGGAATTAACTCCATAAATGCGGGCTTGTTCTTTTAAGACCGCCTCATAAGAAACCAGCTCATGCGGTTGGGTCAGATCTATAAATGTAGTGATACCCGCCTCGAGAAACGCATCCATATGACGGCGCGCAGTTTCGGAATCATAACTACCGGGATGCTCACCCGCCAGGAAACGACCTTCTTCCACCCAATAAGATTCTGCGATAGGACGATCGGACATGTTCACCAATTATTCAGGGAATGAACTGCATAAATCATTTGCCATAACATAAAATATCCTTGTCAAAAATTTCGGCAAGGATACCATATAGAACGGCTATGTAGGGGTGATGTTTTGAGGCGGCTGGACCTGCCCCAATGCGGAAAGAATCTCAGTCGTGACATCCCGCCCACCGCTGAGATTGGTCCATATCGCACCAATGGTGTAAATGATGCCCCACGGAATCCCCCACCAGCCCACGAGAAATGACAACAAGACAAATGGCAATCCCTTGACCACCGCGTTTTCATCGGCTTTGATGAAATAGACATCCGAGGTGCGCCTGAACGTAATGATCAACACTGAAATGACATACGGATAAGTAATGAACTTTCCGCCTTTTTGTAACTCAGTGGTTAATTCCATACTTCCCATATTTTCAATTCCGACGATTTTCATGTTTCCTCCAATATATGAATGACGATCATTGAATAGTAGAACATGTTCCCTGCAAAATGGACTGCCGTAACTCAATCAATTCAGGGTAATCGTAGAAAAATAAGATCTTTTGATCCCTGATAAGAGTTCCTGTTGGTTTGGGACTAAACACGAAATAGGCAAAGGATTCAGCAATATCCTCTGTGGGGTGCGTGGTGGAGTAATCGTCCAGAAACTGGTCCGCCTGTGCCAGATAGAAATTGTAAAGACCGTCATAATACGGCGTGAAGTTTTCCGTATTGTATTGGAGCGCATCTATTTTTTCCCACTCAGCGTTGATGTCCACCCAAAATTGCTGATAAAAAGCATTGATATATGAATTCGGGTGACTACAGCCTCCGTCGGTAAAATAATCCGGGCAAGCCGCAGACTTTTCTTCAAGCAGGGATAAATTATATGGGTCGTTAAAAACGTCTTCGTCCACGTTAACCTGTGATTCGTTCAAGGTGAGCAAATGGGCATACTCATGGATCAATGTAAACAGGAGCGCATCCCTGTCTTCAAGGTCGGCAGTGTCGATTTCGAGTATCCAATTCGTGAGATCGTCTTCTGTCTGGTCTACCGCTGCGAGGGTGTTTGAATATCCGTCCGTGAAGATAATATATTGCGTGACCATCTGCCGATCTTCAGCTGGAATCAACGTTATGAAGATTTGCCAGGCTGCCTTCTGCGACACGTTATCTTGTTGTTCATCTTTTAGGTCATTCGGGATCGAATCAAAAACTGGATTTGTGATCTGATCCCCATTGACGCCATATGTGACCAAATAATACGACTTCGGTTCGACATAATTTGGGTCGTCGATTTCATAAACATTTCCCTTTGCACTTTGGATGATATCTGCCATTGTGCTGGGACAGGAAATTTCAGCTGCTTGATTTTCAACAGGATAAAAATAGACGCCAAGTAGATAGCCGCAAGCAACCCCCAAACAAAGCAGAAATATGACCAGTATGAACTTGATTCGCGACGACATGAAATGTCCTTATCAATATCTTCGTAAGAATAGCATGTATTGTACGGCTGTTGATGCTCGAGCGCTAATTTGAGGGAATCGTGATCCAGCCTGCATCCAGGAAATACAAATAAAGATAACCAAATAGCATGAACAGCCACAAGGCGAGCTGGATTCGATCCATCAGGTTTTCCCAGGAGATAGAGAGATTGTCCTTGATGGTTTGGACGATATTCTCGAGGTTGTCAAGTTTCGCGCGCAGGCTTTCCTTCCAATCTTTGAGATAAAACTCGGATTGAATGGCTTCATATAGTTTGGCGGTATACCAGTCACCGATGAGCAGAAGGTTTTGTTCGGTTCGTTCGAAATCGAGCATGACCTCAAGCTTGTGCTCCGCGATCTGGCGGATCAATCCTCGTGTTGCGCGCGGACGGCGTTTATTCTCAAAAAAAGATTCATGGATCCTGTCGAGCATCGTGTCAATGGACTGGTCCAACATGCGGTAGCGAAGTAGTTGATAGTTGCCAATCTTAAGCAAAACTATATCGGACTGATAATCAGCATTCGGCGCGATGATGACCGCGCCCTCCCAATCGACGAGGGTGAGTTCGGCGGCGGAATATCTTGTACGCGACATGAGAATCTCGTTGATCTCGTTTTTATCCAAAGTATCGCGCTGGGAACGAATGAATCTGGAGATCTCCAGTTCGTTCTTATCGATCCATTTGTCGGGAGTGGTTTTGACCTCATCCACCAGCAGAATGGTGTACTCCTCGAAAAGTCCGCTTTGACGATGTTGCTCGGAAATGTATTTACTTTGCAGGGCATTCTCGATCTTGGCGCGTTCCTGCAGGGCGGATGAATCAAAAGGAGATTTTAGGGTGAAACGAGCTTCAACCATTTGCACACGCCCGTCATATTGATGGCGGATAATGGCGATGGCACGACCTTGGATGATGATGGTCTCGTCACCGAGGCTGACCAGGTCCATATCTACGGGTTGGAAGTAAGGCGAATCTTTCAGCCCTTTGATCAATTCTTTTTTAGGGGCGATCTTGTTTTCAGTATCAGGGAAGGCGAGCAGGTAACAGATTTCCATGGGATATTCCTCTCTTGCGATGCTACACAGCGCATAATTTGGCAAACAAAAACTTCGATTTTTCCTTCATGATTTTCAACGAAAGGTTTTCTTATTTATGAGACAGCGATAAGTTTAGCACAGGAATGCAGGCAGTAAATTCGGGATGTTTCTCGCTGTAAGGGAGTGTCACTTATCCTACAAGTTATTTTGGGTTGGCCTTATACTTACACTGTACCGTCATTGCGAGGAGCGTTCGTTGCGACGAAGCAATCTCAATTAAGGATGAAGGACTCCTCGATAAGATTTATCTGTTTAACTGGGGATTGCTTCGTCGGGCGGGTTTCGATACGCCGCAAAGAGCAAGAGCGCGGCTACTCAACCACCAGCCCTCCTCGCAACGACATGATGAAACGATATAAAGGATTACACATGACCCTCAACGATCAATACAACAAATGGAAAGAAAATACTCTTAAGAAGTCTTTGGAGAAATTCAAGGAGCGGAAAGAGCGCTTCGAGACTTCAGCAGGTGTGGAGGTGCCGAGGGTGGCGCTGCCAACGGGTGGTTTCGATACGGCGGGTCTCGATACGCCCCTTGGTTTCGATACGGACGAGAAGAGCACTCGTCCTACTCAACCAGCGGGGGCAGATGAATCTTATTTAGAGAAACTTGGCTTCCCTGGAGAATATCCCTACACGCGCGGAGTTCAGCCGACGATGTATCGTTCGCGCTTTTGGACCATGCGTCAGTATGCGGGCTTCTCCACAGCGGAGGAGTCTAATAAGCGTTATCGCTATTTGCTCGCGCAAGGTCAAACGGGGCTGAGTGTCGCTTTCGACCTCCCAACTCAAATTGGGTATGATGCGGATGATCCCATCGCGCAGGGAGAGGTCGGGAAGGTGGGCGTCTCCATTTCATCCATCCACGACATGATGCAGTTGTACGATCAGATTCCGCTCGACAAAGTTTCGACTTCGATGACCATCAACGCGCCCGCGGGCGTTTTGCTGGCGATGTACATTGCGGTGGCGAAGCGCCAGGGCGCGGACATGCGCCAGTTGCGCGGCACGATCCAGAACGACATTCTCAAAGAGTACGTGGCACGCGGCACGTATATTTTCCCGCCTGCGCCGTCGATGCGGCTCATCACCGATATCTTTTCTTTTTGCGCGCAGGAAGTTCCGTATTGGAATACGATCTCGATCTCGGGTTATCACATCCGCGAAGCAGGTTCCACCGCCGTGCAGGAAGTTGGCTTTACGCTCGCCAATGGCATTGCGTATGTGGAAGCCGCGCTCAAGGCTGGCTTGGACGTGGACGCCTTTGCGGGGCAGCTTTCGTTCTTCTTCAACGCGCACAACAACCTGCTCGAAGAAGTTGCCAAGTTCCGCGCCGCGCGCCGCATGTGGGCACGCATTATGCGCGAACGTTTCAAGGCGCAGAAGCCAGCTTCGTGGCAGTTACGTTTTCATACGCAGACGGCTGGGTCAACGCTCACCGCGCAGCAGCCTGAGTGTAACGTGGTGCGTGTTTCGTTACAGGCATTAAGCGCGGTTCTCGGCGGCACGCAAAGTTTGCACACCAACAGCATGGACGAGGCGCTTTGGCTTCCGACAGAAAAATCTGTGCGCGTGGCGCTGCGGACTCAACAAATCATTGCTTATGAATCAGGTGTTGCCGATTCCATTGATCCGCTGGCTGGCTCTTATTTGGTTGAGTACCTGACCGACGAGATCGAAAAAGGCGCGCTGGATTACATCGCCAAGATTGACGAGATGGGCGGCGCGCTGCAATCCATTGAACGCGGTTACATGCAAAACGAAATCCAAAACGCCGCCTACGCCGCGCAGCAGGAGATCGAGCGCAAGGAACAGATCGTGGTGGGCGTCAATCAATTTCAGGTGCAGGAAGAAATGACGCTCGAACGCCTGAGCGTTGACCCTGCCATCGAAGCGAATCAACGCCAGCGGCTTGCCACGCTCCGAGCAGGGCGTCACGATCAGACTACCCGTGACCTGCTCGCCAAACTACAAGCCGCCGCCTCCCTCAGCGCAGTCGAAGGGCGCAACCTCATGCCGCTCTTCATCGAATGCGTCGAACACGATATCACGCTGGGAGAGATTTGCAATACTTTACGAAATGTTTGGGGAGAATATGTTGCCGAAGGATTCTAGCTTACGCCAAGTGGGGTGGGGCGACGCGAAGCGTGTGGCAGAGGGGTTTTAGTTTGGGTGTCAGGTGTTACCTCGGTAAGATATAATTCGGTCAACAAAAAGGAGAGTTGCCATGACCCTTTTAGAACAAATCGAAAAACAATT
>JBBSCM010000203.1:0-7429 GCA_038250295.1 Anaerolineales bacterium
CAACTTGACGTAGATCTCTTCCAGCGCTGACTCTCTCATGGACAGATCCATCAGCGTCCATTTGTTGGCGGAGACGGTTTCCAACATGCCTGCAATCGCATCCACTTCGGCGGTGCGGAAGATGTAATTGCCGTTGAGTTGTTCGTAATCGAGTTTCTGATCAGCATGAAAGATGACTTGATATTCGCGCTTGCCCAGCTTCGCGCGGAGCGCATCCATGGTGTCAAATACCAACAGCTTCCCGTTCTTGATAATGCCCACGCGGTCACAGACCGTTTCGACATGAAAGAGATTGTGCGCGCTGAGGATGATCGTTTTTCCTTCGCGCCGCAGGGTCTTTAGATAATTGATGATGAAGAACGAAGTCAGCGGGTCAAGCCCCGAGTTGGGTTCGTCGAGGATGAGCAGGTCTGGGTCGTGCAGCAGCGTCCGCGCAATGGCGGTCTTGCGCTTCATCCCTTTGGAAAATTCGCCAGTCAGCTTGTCCTTCTCAAACAGATCGAGTGAAGAAAGCAGCTCGTCAATTCTTTTCAACGCCTTTTGACGCGGCATTTGATAAAGCTCGGAGAAGAATAATAAATACTGTTGGGCAGTCATCGCCTCATAAAGCGGACTCTCCTCAGGCAGATACCCGATTCTCTGCTTGACCTTTGTGCTGCTTCCTTTTTGAATATCATATCCCATCACCCGCACATTCCCCGAAGTCGGCTCGATCAGCCCTGCGATCATTTTCATGGTGGTGCTTTTGCCCGCGCCATTATGACCAATGATGCCAACGATCTCGCCCTGTTTGATCTCCAGGTTCAAATCATGCACGACTGTAGTATTATCGTAACGTTTGGTAACATTTGTAAGTTGAATCATGCTGCAATTTTATCCTATTATGTATACCGTCATTGCGAGCCGCCGCTCTTGGTTTTTGGCGGCGCGGCAATCTCCTGCACAGTTGGGGATTGCTTCGGGCTGGGTTTCGATACGGGCGATAAGAGCACTCGCCCTACTCAACCACCAGCCCTCGCAATGACGGAATGAGGTATGTAGTGAATCAAATCCTTGTCATTGCATGGCGTGAAGTGACACGCTTGCGGAAACGTTTCGGCGGCGGAGCGAGTCCGCTGGCGGTGTTGGTATTGCTGGCCGTGCTCGGCACGTCCGCCTATTTTCTGCGCGATACGGTTTCGCTTGGCAGCGGCTTGTATCGCGTGGGTGTTTCGGGCGACGTCCCGCCGATTCAAGATAGCCGTTTTGCTGTGATGAAAGTGAGCGCAGAGGAAGGAAAGTCATTGCTCGATGAAAAAGTTATAGATGTATTCATCAACGGCGTGGATGTAATTTCCCGTACAGATGATAAATCTCAGTTTGCAGTCCGCGCGCTGAAGCAATATATGGAAAAAGAGGAATTGATTCGCGTGGGCAATTCCTTCGCGGAGGGTGATGCGTTCCCTCTGCGGGTGGGGATCAACTACCTCAGCGCCGAGCAGGCCACAGGTCCGAATGATGCGGCAAAGCCTGAAGAGATCATCATCCCATCGCTTACGCCGCCTCCCGCGCCGTTCGCCCAAGTATTAATCACATTGATCTATATCATGCCGATCACGTTCATCAGTATCTTTTTCACCAGCAGTTTTATGGATGAAAAGATAAACCGCCGCCTGACGATTCTACTGTCCGCGCCGATCACGCCGTTCCAAATTATTATGGGGAAGATGCTGCCGTATGCCATCTTTGCACTTTTTAGCACCACGGTTATCGCTGTCATCACAAAGGCGAACGTGCCGCTTGCGCTTGCTATCTTTGTACCGACCACATTATTTATTTTTGCAATTTATTTAATGGTTCCATTGTTCTATCGCACGTTCAAGGACACGACTTTTATCGCGATGCTCGTGACCACGCTGACGACTGCTTATTTGATCTTCCCTGCCATGTTCACCAACGTCAATGACCTTTCGTATATTTCCCCGCTGACTCTGGCGGTGAAGATGTATCGCGGCGAGCCGTTCGGATGGCGCGAATATTTGTTCCCGTCACTGCCGATGGCGGCGATATTTGGATTTGCGATGTTTGCGGGCACGCGCATGCTCAACGAAGAATTCTTGATGGGCTACAAGCCGCTCACACGCAAGGTCAGCGATGCCATCTACCTGATGCTTGCTCATTCCAAACCAACCATCTCTGTGCCGTTGTGGAGTCTGTTGGTGGTTCCGATCGTGTATCTGACCCAGATCATTTTACTGGCCTTCGCCACCAACCTGCCCGTCCGCTTGATACTTGGTTTTACGCTGCTAGGCTCCGCCATGTTTGAGGAGATCGTCAAGACCGTTGGCATTGTAGTGCTGGCGGAGCATGGCGTGGTGAAATCTTGGCGCAGTATTATCGGGCTTTCGTTCCTCTCCGGACTCGGGTTTTTGATCGGTGAAAAACTTCTGCTTTTGCTTTCGATCAGCATGGTATCAGAGGCGCGGGTTGCAGGTGCGTTGTTCGGCGCGGGTTTGCTATTATTCATTCCGCTCATCTCTCATTTTATTTTCACAGCCATCATCACTTTGCTGAGAATAAAATTGAGATTCCCCTACATTATCGCATTGGGCATTGGGACCATCGTTCACTTTTTCTATAACGTCTATGTGCTGAGAGGTGGATTTTGATCCCGTTCCTGGCAGTTGTCAAAAAAGAGCTGGCTTCGGTCATCCGTGACCGAACCATCGTGATCTCGATTCTGATCCAGTTATTCATCGCATCTTTCTCATCCGCATTGTTGTTGGGGATGCTGTCTTTATATGATGCGGATACGATCCTGCAATTCGGAGGCGCGGGGATAAAGATTGGGATGGTTTCATCCGATAATGTGCTGGGATCATTGATGAGCAAACGCGGTTTGCAGATGGTTCAATATGCCACGCTGGCAGATGCCAATGCCGCCTATTATCGCGGCGAAGTACTTGCGATTGTAGATACTCCGCAGGATGCAAATGGTCTGACAGAAATTAAGTTGTACCTACCTGAATCCGATACGGTCAGTTCGCTGGTCCGCATGGTCATTCAGGAACCGCTTAAACAATATGAAAATGTTCTGCGTGAAGAAAAGGGAATCGATGTCCGTTACACGGACCTCATAGGCAAACCTTCAACCTCCTTTGAATTTGTCTACTCGGTGCTTATCCCCATGCTGATGTTTTTCCCTGCTTTCGTTTCAGGCAGTATGTCTGTTGACTCGATCACGGAAGAAGTGGAAAACAACACACTGCAAACACTTTTATCTGCGCCGCTGACTCTTAACGGAATGATCGGAGCGAAGATCGTTGCATCGGTCATCATTTCCATTTTGCAGTGTATTGCCTGGTTGACTTTGTTACAGTTGAATGGGATCGCCATCCAAAACACAGCTTGGATTCTGCTGTTGGCATTGATCATCGCAGGCATTACATCCACTTCTGCGGCGTTGGGGGCGGTTCTCTTGAAAGACCGCGAGCGTTCCCAATTTATTTACTCGCTCATGTTGCTGGCTGCGGCGGCTATTAGTACCCTGCTGAATCTTTCGCCCATCACAGCCATGTCACGGCTGGCAGTTGGCGATGCGTACACCAGCGGATGGAATGTCGCGATTTTCGCCGCGTTTTTGGCTGCGTTGTATTTGGTTTTGTCAAAGACCTCGCGTCGTTTGCTAATTTAAATCCCCACGCTATTTATTTAACGCGAAGCCGCCAAGATGCGAAGATTCAATTTTTTTTGCGACTCCGCGTCTTGGCGTTAAGCGATCTCACCCCTGGTCAGTTTTTTCACCCAGATCAATTTTACGGGTTGTATAATTTTCGTAATCGGGCACAAGGCGGTCATATTGACCATCCATGAGCGGGGATGAGATCATGAAGTCAGCGGAGGCGCGATTGCAGGCGATGGGGATATTCCACACAACCGCCATGCGCAGCAATGCCTTTACATCGGGGTCGTGAGGCTGGGGTTCCAGCGGATCCCAAAAGAAGATGAGGAAATCGATCTTGTTGTCCACGATCTTCGCGCCGATCTGCTGGTCGCCTCCCAGAGGTCCGCTTTTGAGTCGGATGATCTTGAAGCCAAGTTCCTGTTCCAGAATTTTCCCCGTTGTGCCTGTTGCAAATACTTGATGATGAGCCAGAAGATCGCGGTTGAATTTTGCCCATTCCACCAGGTCCCGTTTTTTATTGTCGTGCGCAACGAGGGCTATCTTCTTGTCGTGTTCCATCGGAATTTTTTTATGAGCCATAATCTATGTTGCTCCTTTTCTTGACCCTATCTACTTACCCGTATCCCAGCGTATTGACTACCGAATTCCAAATCAGCATAAAGCCGAATAGAAGAGCAAAGAATACAACGGTGAAAATTATTAAGCGGGCAACCCCTTTTTTGTCCGGGGGGCCAATAAGCTTGTTTAGGTTTTCCCCGCCAAGGATCGAATACACAAGCCCAAAGAGAATACCCAATATAGTCCACGTAATTAGGTTTGAAGAGTACAGGACATCTTCATTGTGATTTAGCATTTTCAATAACGGCCAGACAATTGTGAAAACACCTGCAGCGCATGAAAGCAGGAGGATCAATATTCCTGCGGAGCGGTCTGCCAGCCATTTATTTTCTTTTTTTTGAGTGCCGTCATTATTTTGCATATCGTTCATCTGGTATGTTTTTCCTATAATGCTTTCAAACTGGTTTAAGCGAATCCTTTTGCTCCGAGCGCCGCACCGACAATGCCCGCTTCGTTCAACAGTTGCGCGGGGACAATATGCGTTTCAATGGTGAGCAGCGGTAAAAATTTTTCAGACTCTTTGCTGATTCCGCCGCCGATAATGAACAGGTTGGGCCAAAAAAGTTTTTCCATGGCTGTCAAATAGTTATTCAACCGTTTGGCATATTTCTTCCATGAAAGCTCTTCGCGTTCACGGGCTGCAGCGGATGTGCGAAATTCTGCATCTTCACCATCCATTTCGAGGTGACCAAACTCCGTGTTGGGGATCAACTGTCCGTTGGAGAAGATCGCGGAGCCGATGCCGGTTCCCAGGGTAAGCAGGATGACCGTCCCGGGCTGGCCGCGCCCGGCGCCGAAAGTCATTTCCGCCAGGCCCGCTGCATCCGCATCGTTGATCATGGTGCAATCGCAGCCTGTGATCTTGGTAAAGAGAGCATCCGCATTTATGCCGACCCATTTCTCTGAGACATTGGCCGCCATCAGGACGACTCCACCTTTGATCGGTGCAGGGAAGCCAATCCCGATCGGACCGTTCCAGTTAAAGGATTGCGCGATCTGCTTGACTACTTCTGCAACGGGTTCGGGTTCGCCTTTTTGGGGCGTCTTGATGCGAAGTCGCTGCGCGAGAAGCTGGCCCGTTTCCGTGTCTACTGGCGCGCCTTTGATGCCTGATCCGCCAATATCGATTCCGAAAGTGTGCATGGTTCAATCCTTAAGTTGGATTTTCTAACAGGGGGATTTAATCACATATGTTTGATAAGGACAATGCGAAATAAGGTGCTCTTCTCCTGTTTTGACAAATCACTGATGACATGGCAAAATGAACAATCACATTTTGAGCATAAGGAAAAGATCATGACCAAACAAATGAACAGGCGGAAAAGGCATCACGCAAGTAACGGTTCACGCACGTTTACCATCGGATTAGTTGTCATCGGCGCATTGCTGATCGCATTCGCATTGATATTACCCAATCTAAAATCCGAGGCGGATCTCATATTGCCCGGGCAGGTTGATCGGCCGGCGGGGCAGGGATTGACCCTGGGAGATATCACCGCGCCAGCCAGAATAGATGTGTTCGAAGATTTTCAGTGCCCCGCCTGTGCGCAGTACAGTGCGGATATAGAGCCGCTCGTGCTTGAAAAATTGGTGGCGACTGGAAAAGCTTATTATGTTTTCAATAATTATCCGTTTCTTGATTCAAACAGCGCTGCAAAAGAATCAAGAGGCGCGGCGAATGCCAGCCTATGTGCCAATGAGCAGGGAAAATTCTGGGAATATCATGACGTTTTGTTCGCCAATTGGAATGGGGAAAACCAGGGCGCTTTCAGCGCTGATAATCTTGGGGAATTCGCAAAGGGACTTGAATTAGATCTGAAAGACTTTCAGGCCTGTGTGGATGAAGACCGTTATGCCGCCGACGTTCAGGCTTCCTTTGAAAATGGAAATGCAATGGGCGTCAGCGGGGCTCCATCGGTGTTTGTCAATGGAGTGATGATAACTCCGGGTTACATCCCTTCATACGAGGATATTGCCGCTGCTGTGGAAGCTGTGCAGCCGTAAATATCAGCTTTCGTCATTGCGAGGAGTGCTCTCCGACGACGCAATCTCAGACGCTGTTTTACAGCGATGACGGGAGGAGATTGCTTGGCCGCAGTTCGCAATGACGGGTGTTATGATGCGCTTCGACTGAGTTCGGACACGCCCTGTCATCTCTCCGCTCAACGAGGAGAATCTTCTAAATATACTATTCCTGGGTCACGGTCAAATTGACCCGATAATCAGATGAATTGATCGGTTTCGTATATTGTCTTCGCTGCGGTTGCCTTGAAGAACAATGCCCCTTCATTCGTTGGGATTCGCAATACAGTAGACCATGGTTAAACCTGCGGCTGTTCTATCGGACCTGTGATGTCGATATGCTGACTCAAGGTCTCCCCATGGATCCAGTCGCCGGCTTTCTTAAGCCAATCCTGGTCCTCCCAATGGAGTTTGGTTTCACTCATGGATTCCTCTCTCAACCGGCAAGCTGGAAGATGACGATCCCCACTCCGTCCATGAGCCATCGTAAACTGCAATATTTTTATAACCTGCCAATTCTGCCGCCAATGCTGTGATACAGGCCGTGACGCCGGTGCCGCAACTGAAAATCAGTTTCTGTTCTTTATTTACCAAATTTGAAAAAATGGAATCAAGTTTTGTAGTGGGTAATACAAAGCCATCCACTACAATATTTGCATAAGGCAGGTTGATCGAGTTGGGCATATGTCCGGGACTAAGTCCTGGCCGAGGCTCAGGTTCTGTCCCATTGAATCGCCCATTTGACCTGGCATCCAGCACGGCATAACGCGGGTCCGAAAGAGCTTCAAGCACATCAGCTGAATCACAGAATAATTCGCTTTGAGGCTTCGCAATAAAGTCCCCACGCTGTTTAGCAATTTTTTCTGGTTGATCTCCAACTGGAAGACCGGCTTTTTTCCATGCAGGCAGGCCGCCATCCAAAACAGCTACTTGATGCGAAGCGTGTCCCATGGCGCGGAACATCCACCATGCCCGCGGACTTGAATACACACCGACGTAATCGTAAACCACAATGGCGCTGTCTCTATTGATGCCCAGTTTTTGCATTGCCTCTGTAAAGAATTCAGGGGACGGCATCATATGCGGCAGGTTTGTATTTTTATCGCGAATCTCGTTGTCAAAATC
>JBBSCM010000204.1:0-7394 GCA_038250295.1 Anaerolineales bacterium
GCGCCATTGATGTCGCCCCCCTCGGCCAGTCTGAGTCATTCAGGTCGCCCGCCAACTCCAGCCAGCTACATAAATGTCGCCCGCCACTCCCCGTCAGCGACATTCATGTCGCCCGCCACTGCCAGTCAGCGACATTTATGTCGCCCGCCACTGCCAGTTAGCGACATTTATGTCGCCCGCCACTGCCAGCCAGCAACATAAATGTTGCGGTACAAATTAATTATTCCAACCTTCTTATTTCTTCCATGACTACCTTTAACTCGTTTGGCAATTCAGCTTCAAAAATATGCGCTTCTTTTTCATTGGGTAAAACAATCTTAAGTTTGGCAGCATGCAAAAAGTGACGCTTGATATCAACCGTTAAACTTTTCTTCCCATAAATCGAATCTCCCACAATTGGACATCCTAAAAACTGACAATGCAACCTGATTTGATGCGTGCGTCCCGTTAAAGGATGGAACTCCAAAAGTGTGTGATCTTTAAAAGTCTCGAGAGTTTTATATTCACTGACTGCTTCGCGCCCCTTGCCAGCCGTAACAATTGCCATCTTCTTTCTATGGCTCGGGTCGCGGCCAATGGAGGCCTCCACACGACCCGTAGGCGTAGGCGGTTTTCCATCTACAAGCGCGAGGTATGTTTTTTCAACTGTCCGCAAGCGGAATTGATCCTGCAGCCAGCGATGCGCGCGTTCATTCTTCGCAAGCACGATCAGACCCGATGTTTCCTTATCAAGCCGATGCACCAAGCCTGGGCGTTCTTCGCCGCCAATACCTTCCATCTCTGGGTCGTATCCTAAAACAGCATGGACCAGCGTGCCAGAATCATGTCCCGCGGCGGGGTGAACGACCATGCCCGCAGGTTTATTCACAACGATCAGTTCATCATTCTCAAAGATAATATCGAGCGGAATATCCTCCCCCACTAATCCGCTGGGTACGGGAGGCGGGACGCGCACTTCAATTTCCGCTCCCGATTCAATGGACTGCCCTGATTTCTTTGCAGGAACATTATTTATGGTAACAAAACCATCATCGATCAAGCCTTGCAAACGCGCCCGTGAAAATTCGGGCAGGCAGGTCACAAGGAATTTATCGAGACGTTCTGCTTTTTCCCCTGTATAACGAAATTTCTCAAGGCGGTCACTCACCATTCACCACGGCTTGATCGTTATTCGACGATTGTTCGCTGCCATCTACTTTGGATTGTTCACTTGCCTGCATCGTGTCGCTTCGCTCTTTGAGCCAGACACCCAGCAGCAACACCAACACGCCAATCGTAATTGATGAATCAGCTATATTGAAAACCGGGAACACGCCAATGGAAATAAAATCCGTCACTTTACCCGCCATCAGCCGGTCAATTAGATTTCCAGCCGCGCCGCCAAGCTGCAGCCCCATAGCAAGTTTCAAGGTCCAGTCTTCCTGCTCGACGTGTGGATAGTAATAAATGATCGCGCCGATCACAATAAAAGCCAGCACCATAAAAACCATGTTTCCATTTTGGAACATGCCAAATGCCGCGCCGCTGTTATGCCAATTTACAAAACGCGCATAAGGCATAAGCCAATTCAATGATTCAGGAAGCCATTGTCCGCCGAATTCGATATTCTCGCGCACCAGCCACTTCGTCCATTGATCCAGTCCGATGATTGTGCCCGCGATACCAAACAACATCAGATAATCTTTTACAACTCGTTTCAAAATACACCTCTTTAAATTACGAAGTGCCGCATAAATAATTAAAGCAGCTTATGTTTTTGGCGGCAGTCCGCCTATTGTACCGCACCCTCAACATAGGTTCTCGGCACACGCGCGCTGATATTCGTCATCACTTCGTATTCATTCGTGCCCATCCAATCGGCAAGGTCTTCGGCGGTGATTCCATTGCCGAACAGGATCACTTCATCTCCAACGTTCACATCATCATCTCCCGCATTGACCATAAATTGATCCATGCAGATCCTTCCAACTTGCGGATATTTTTTCCCGTTGATGAGAACCTGCGCATGATTTGTCATGCGGCGGAAATAGCCATCGGCATATCCGCATGGGACGGTGACGATTCTTGTCGGCGCCTCAGCCTGCCACAACGACCCATAGCTGACCGAGCGCCCGGGCAGGGTGATCTTGCTGTACACAACTTTTGATTTCCACGTCAGCGCAGGTCTTACTTCTATTGTTTTTTCAATATCATGCGCGGGGTAAACTCCATAAAATAAAACGCCCGGGCGAACCATATCATAATAACTCTCTGGCAATAATAATGTGGCACCAGAATTTGCAGTGTGACGAATGCGAGGATGCGGTTCACTTCGTTTTTCGTACATGGACAGGACTTCTTCAAAGCGTTCGAGTTGGAGCGAGGCTTTAACAATTCTGGAGTCGGACAGCTTGCTGTCCGCAATCGGCAAGCCGATTGACTCCAGAGTTTCGGAATTCGCAAAATGTGTAAAGATACCTTCTAAATCCAAATGGCTACACGCTAGAGACTTTTCGATGAGGGGTTCTGCCTCATACTCGCGGACTCCAATACGCTCCATGCCGGTATCGATCTTGAGGTGGGTCTTGAGTCGCTTACCCGAAGCGAATGCCAATTGTTCAGCAGCAGTTAACAGGTCCAGGGAAGATGCGGCGAGGGTTAAGTCATACTCAAAAAAATCAGGCAACTGCTCAGGGAGAGTCCCGCCCATTACGAGGATCGGAGTCGCAATCCCCAACTTGCGAAGATGAATCGCCTCTTCAACGATTGCCACGCCGATGTAATCTGCAAAAGGGACAATGAACGGCGCAACGCCATCCACGCCGTGACCATAGGCATTGGCTTTTAAGACAACCAATACTTTCGCGGGTGAAACATGCTTACGGATGTTTTCGAGGTTTTGTTTTAGCTGGGATAAGTTGACTTCAAGATATGTGGGACGCATGATCTATTTACTGTCCTTCGGCTGCGCCGCTGGGTCTCGATACGAGCAAGAAAAGCACTTGCTCTACTCGACCACCAGCGGTTCCGCTCAGGACGATTTTAATCTCCAGTGATATTCAACATCGGGCTCGGATTCGGGTTCGGGGCTGACGCCAAATTTTTCAGCAACGAAATCATTCTTTTCATAAAACGCGCGCGCCATTTTATTTGCGACGTGTGTATATAGCCACATGTGTTTCGGCAAAAGTTGACGTGCTTTCATCAACAGCGCCTGACCAATGCCCTGACGATGACAGGCAGGGTCAACGTATAAGCGGTCGATGAATTCGCCTTGAATGGCCAGGAAACCAAGAGGAACACCATCCCGTTCATAGACCCAAATTTGATTCTCAGTGACAACGACCCTGCGGAAGAATTCACACGCGTCATCGAATTGATAAACCATACGCGCCATGAGTTTTGGCATGGCTGCTTTCTGTGCGTCAAACCATAAACGTGTAATGGTTTCAAAATCTTCAGATTTATACAGTCGAATAATTGATTGCATGGGTTGAGTATACCCGACGGATAAAAAAATTCCTGAAGAACGTAAAGTTCTTAAGGTGATTGCCGGCTTCAAGCACCCACGCTTTTAAGCGGTCTGCAAATAGCTTATTTGTTAAACTCGAAGGAACAACGAATCCAAGCCAGAGCAGTCTCCTAATCACATGGGGATTGCTCACCGCACTGGTGGCGTACGGCGCAAGTGTCGTCGCAAAAGCGCTCCTCGCAATGACATTACGCTTATATCTTCCCAGCCACATAATCCAACACATCGATCTTCGTTAAAATCCCGACAGGTTTACTTTGTTCGACGACAATTAATGCATAACCCGAAGTTAAAGAAGGCATGGCATCTTCGAGCGGAGTTTCAGGCGGGAAGACCGCGCCTGCATTTTGCACAAGCGAATCTATCGTTTCATCCTGACTATGCTCATGCTTCTCAAGCATATGATTAAGCAAGTCCACTTCTTCGATGAGGCCCACGAGCGTTCCATCCGCGCCGACAACTGGCATCTGCGATACTCCGTGCTGGTGCATCACTGTGACCACTTTGCGGATCGAGTCGCCTAATGCGGCAGTTTGCAGCATCTTATTCGGCTTGGCAAGCAGCAAATCACCAAGAGACGTTTCGCCGAATTCCATAGACAGGAATCCGAACTCACGCATCCATTTATCATCATAAAATTTTGAAAGATAACGCGAACCCGAATCAGGAAGAATAACCACAGGGATGCGTCCTGCTGGGAGTTTGCGACAATATTTGATCGCGCCCGCTATCGCAGAGCCTGACGAGCCGCCTGCGAAAATCCCTTCCTGCCGCACCAGTTGACGCGCCCACAAAAACGACTCGCGGTCACCCGCGCGTTCAATTGCATCGACAACGGTGATGTCCATGGCGCCCGGCAAAAAGTCTTCGCCGATACCTTCCACTTTGTAAGTCTTGGGATAAGCGCCTTCGGGAATCTTGCCTTTGTTCTGCCAAATCTCGGTCAGGATTGAACCTTCAATATCTATTCCGACAATTTGGATATTTGGATTTTTCGACTTAAGATAACGTCCCACACCTGAGATCGTTCCACCTGTGCCAATGCCAATAATGACATCGGTCAACTTGCCATCGGTTTGCTCCCACAACTCGGGGCCGGTAGTCAGCTCATGCGTTTTTGGGTTATCGGGATTGTGATATTGATTTGCTAAAATTGCGTTGGGAGTTTCGCGCGCGAATTTCTTTGCGACTTCATAATATGAGCGCGGATCGTCAGGGCCAACCGCGGTTGGCGTGATGACCACTTTCGCGCCATAAGCACGCAGCAATAAAATCTTTTCATTGCTCATCTTATCGGGCATGACGAAGATGGTTTTATAGCCTTTCAACGCCGCAGCGATGGCAAGTCCTACGCCTGTATTCCCTGAAGTTGCTTCAACAATCGTTCCGCCGGGTTTAAGCTCTCCCCTCTTCTCGGCTTGTTCAACAATATACGCCCCCACACGGTCTTTGACCGATCCCCCAGGATTCATGAATTCAAGTTTTGCATACAATGGGACGGGCAGGTCGCGCCCAATTCGTTCCAGTTTCACTAACGGGGTATTCCCCATTGCTCCGAGCACATTATTAAAAACACGTTTGTCTTTTGATTCAGGTAATCCGATCATTCGCTCTCCTTGGTATGGAGGGTATTTTACCGCACGAGGGTGCGTCGCACCTGCCAGAGTAGATAATTCTGATTAAAAAGACTCATCCACTCGATAAGATGAGTCCTATTAAGTAAGGCCCCCATTCGGGGATGATATGCGACGCACTCGCTTAACCAAAACTATGATACCCGCCTACTTGATATGTTTCACTTTTTAATTCCTGCTCAATTTCAATTAAGTTCTTTTCAAGATCGTATTCAAAAGATGCAACTACTGGCGTATAGCGTTTACCGCGCGCAGCATCTTTATATGCCCACCAAAGATTTAATGGATTATGGATTTTATCGTACAGGCTGTAATATGTTTTTCCCATGATGCTCTGCCATAAAAAATATTTCGGGCCCGCCTGCGGCGGGAGGAAAAGAACAAGACCCAGCTTCAGTTTTTCAGGATAACAGAAAACAGAATTTCAGAACTATGGTGAGCGGGCACAACGAAAGCCGATACTGAGGTTCGTAAACGACGGATCGTACCCGTCACGGCTGGCAGAACGCGCGTAGCTATCGTTGTCGTACCACGAGCCACCCCGCAACACTCGATATTGACCTGTGTCTGGACCCTGAGGATTAGAAGAGGATGAATTTTTGTAGTAGGTATCACTATACCAATCATTCACCCATTCCCAAACATTGCCAGCCATGTCATAAGCGCCATAAAAACTTGCGCCATCAGGATATGAACCTACTGGTGTTGTATCACCAATACAAGATTTATTACCATCGTAATCGTAATAATTGGCTTTCTCGCAACTTATATCTTCACCCCAAGGGTAAGTACGTTGGTAAGTACGTCTATCATCGTCTTGCGCGGCTTTCTCCCATTGTGCTTCGGTTGGCAAACTTCCGCCTGTCTCTGTCCAGACCTTGCAGTACCGATTGGCTTTGTCCCAATTCACATACATGACGGGATAATTATCGAACTCTGAGTTCCCATAATAACTGGGATGTGCGTGTGAGCTAATATCCGATGGCGGTTCACAGGTGCCCGCATCCACACAAGCCTTATATTGTTTGTTGGTCACTTCGGTTTGGTCGATCCAAAAGGCATCCAGATATACGGTGTGAATTGGAGCGTCACTGATATCATTTCCCATTGTAAATTCACCCGCTGGCACATAGACAAGAGTTTGGCCTTTTTCACCGATCATAGTCGCACCAGGTTCCAGTATGGGAGTAGGAGGAACAAGGGTGCTCGTCGGGATTTTCGTCCTTGTCGGTGTGGGCGGCTGTAAAGTCGCGGATGCGGTCACAAAGGGCGTCTGCGTAGCAGAAGGGATATTCTTTGCAAGGTAATTTCCACCAAGGATGATGAACAGCAAGACAAGCAAAATAATGCCACCTACGCCAAGCAAACGGGGATTAATTTTTAGCGCAGGTTTTCTTTCACGCGCAGTCTTCTCTTTGGCTTCGCGTTTTTCTTTCTCCCGCTGCGCCTTTTCGAGTCTGTTTTTTTCTGCGGCTTCAAGTTCAAGTTTTTCACGCGCAATTCGCGCAGCGTCGGCAGCTTCTATTTGCGCCTTCTCGCGTTCTACTTTTTCAAGCCTGTCTTTTTCCGCAGTTTCAAACTCAAGTTTTTCACGAGAAGCTTTTTCACGCCAAGCTTCTTCAATAATTTCCCCATCTGCCTTTTCGACAATCTTTTCTTGTGTATCTCGATCTATCTGGTTGATATCAACAGGTTTTAGATTAGATTTTCTTTGGCGTGTATCTTCCAAAATCACTGGGGCTACATCCGCGCCAAGGTCGATTGCGCGTTTGTTCAATCCCAGAAGCAATCGTTTATAGCTGTCCGGGCGGAACAAGTCCACCCACTGATAGCGGTTCAAACGACTGGGAACATCACATGCTTCCAACTTGGCGGGAATAATGAAAATCGTGCCATCAGGTTTTTCCAAGGCTTTGTCTAATGCGAAGGAAATCTCCTTTTGGACATAGCCTTCTTTATTGACCGAGTTTTTGGAAAGACAAACGAGAATGACATCCGAAGCGTTCAACGCCCGTGGAATTTCTACCTCCCAGTTTTCACCGGGCAGAAGGTCTAATTCATCCAGCCAGGGTTGAATCCCGTGCTGTTTCAGGTAACGGTGCAGTCTTCGCACAGCGGGTTTGTCTTGCGAGGCATGACAGAGGAAAACGCGGAGGGGTCGGGTCATGGTGAGAATATCCCAATGAGTGGATTATAAGAGAGATATGTCAATAGGGCAAACTTTGCAAAACTCAATCTTGACAAAACCA
>JBBSCM010000205.1:0-7367 GCA_038250295.1 Anaerolineales bacterium
CTCGGGCTTGGCGATATCGGTCCGCTGGCGGGGATGCCCGTAATGGAAGGAAAAGCCATGTTGATGGAAACACTCGTCGGTCTTTCGGGGATTCCCATTTTGCTGAATACAAAAGATACTGAAGAAATCATCGCCGCTGTTGCCGCCATATCTCCCACCTTTGCGGCCATTCAACTGGAGGATATATCCGCGCCACGATGTTTCGAGATCGAGGAAAGATTACAGGCCATGCTTGACATTCCCGTCCTGCATGACGACCAGCATGGCACGGCGGTAGTTTGTACCGCGGCGTTGTTAGTCGCAACTCGCGAAACGGGTACAGACTTGAAGGAAGCTGTCATCGGGCAGATCGGGCTTGGGGCGGCTGGTCATGCCATCGGTCGGATGATGATGCGCTTGACCGGGAATGCAGTCTATGGCGCAGACTTGAGTCCAGATGCTTTGGATAGGTTTGAAAAGGCCGGGGGCAGGAAATCAGACTTAAAAGAGATCATGGAAAAATGTGACATCGTGATCGCCACCACCGGTGCGCCGAACTTGATCAAGCCGAAAATGGTTCGTAAGGGACAGATCATTCTCGCATTATCAAACCCGAATCCTGAGATCGATCCTGAGGTTGCGCTGAAACACGGCGCGGCTTTTGCGGCGGATGGAAAATCGGTGAACAACGTTTTAGGTTTCCCCGGTATCTTCCGAGGCGCAGTCGATGCGAACGCGCCGCGCATCACCCATGAAATGCTGCTGGCCGCCGCGCATGTGATTGCCAGGATGACCCCGCCCGGTGAATTGGTACCCAGCCCATTGGATAAAAAGGTTCATCACGCCGTAGCCCGCGCCGTTGCCGAGACAGCCATCAAGCAAGGCATCGCCCGCGCAGATTATGTCCCGTATGTGGAAGAATAGATAAAAATGTAGTAGCGACTTCAGTCGTTGCTAGAAATAATCGACAATAAAAAGATGACCTGCTATTTTCAGCGAGGTCATCTTTTTATCATTACGAATCACGCATCACGTATTACTTCTTCCCATTCTTTAACGCTTCTTTCAATGTAACTCCCAGCCGCGTAATGCCCTCGCGAATATTATCCGGGTTGGAAAAAGAGAAATTGAGCCGCATGGTATTTGCACCGCCGCCATTCGGGTGGAAGGCTGCGCCGGGCACGAAGGCCACTTTGCGTTCGATCGCAACTTTGAGCACTTCAGCCGCATCCACATGTTCTGGCAGCTTGCCCCATAGGAACATACCGCCCAATGGTTTTGTCCACGTGACTTCGGGCGGAAACATTTCCTCCATCATTTCGAACATCACATTGCGTCGTTCCTTATAAGTGGCGCGGATCACCTTGACGTGCTCATCCAGGAATCCGCCTTTGGCTACTTCATAAGCAACATGCTGAATAAAGGATGATGTATGCAGGTCCGCCGCTTGTTTGGTCATTACCAGTTTGCGAATCACCTGAGGCGGAGCAATGACCCACGCGAGGCGCAGTCCCGGCGCGAGCAGTTTTGAGAATGTACTTAAATAAATAACATTGCCGCTGTATTCGCCGTTATCTTGGTTACGATATCGGCTGTCGAGAGTGACCACTGATGGAATATGTTCGCCCTCATAACGAAGCTGGCCGTACGGATCATCTTCAACGATAGGCACGCCGTATTTATCTGCGAGTTCGATTAACTTCTTGCGGCGTTCAAGACTCAGTGTAGAGCCTGATGGATTCTGGAAATTAGGCAGGATGTAAATAAATTTTGGGCCAATGCGAAGAGCGGCTTCCAATTCATCCACGATCATGCCGTGCTCATCCGCGCGGACAGAGATGTACTGCGCGCCGTAGGCATTCCACGCCTGTAGTGCGCCCAAATAAGTTGGCGATTCCACCACAATATAGTCACCGCGATTAATAAACAACCGCCCGATAAAATCCAGCGCTTGCTGCGAGCCGGAGGTGATCATAATATTTTCAGTATTTACGGCCACATTATAGCGGGCATTATGCCGTGCGATCATTTCGCGCAGAGGCAGGTAGCCTTCGGTGGTGCTGTATTGCAAAGCCTGCGCGCCGTGATCCATCAATACTTGATTGCAGGCTTCCTGAAATTCCTTTACAGGAAAAATTTCGGGCGCGGGCAGGCCCCCCGCAAATGAAATGATGTCCGGCTGTTCGGTAAACTTCAACAACTCGCGGATGACAGAACTCCCCATTTTTTGCATGCGATGCGCGTAACGATATTCCCACGGTGTGTGCATTTATTCTCCTTGTAGAGATAAAAAAAGCCTGACAGGTACATGGGTACCCATCAGGCTGGCTGACCAGGAAGGCATAAGAATGCCCAAAAACACTAGGCCTAATATTTGCTTCATAGCTTCCTTATCTTAACCATTTTTGCGCGAGTCCGCAACCTCTTTAAGTATCATGGATTTTATGACAAATTTCCTGCCACGATCTTCTCGACGGAAACCCGCGTGTATGTATCCAAAGGCAGATGAAGAGCCGCATCCAACTTAACCCAAACATGCTCCTGTGCCTCGTCATTTAGCTTCACTTCGAGCGAATCCGCCTTACATGAATAGTCGAAAAAGATGAAGTGGCGTTTTTTCCAGAAGGCAGGATCATAGATGAACTCCTGAAAATTGATGAACTTCAGGTCGTAAATATCCAACCCCGTTTCTTCCTTCGCCTCGCGGACAGCCGCTTCCTCGATGGTTTCCCCCAATTCCACATGCCCGCCAGGGACAACATATTTGCCCGGCCATTTGTGACTCTTTAATAACAACAGCTCGCCCGCACTATTAAAGATAAAAGTGCCTACAGTTGGTTCTGGAAATATTTGATGTGGCATTGGTTATCCTATTTTATTAGCTTTCGTCCTGAGCGGAGCCGCACGTTCTTTGTGCGGTGTAGTCGAAGGATAAGGCTTCAAATTATTTATTTTTACATCCAAATACCCTTCGACTGCGTTCCTCGAAGAGCGCTCGTCACTCCGCTCAGGGCGAATTACCCAAAAATCGCAATCACCATCACACCGGCAAACACGATCGCAGATCCCAGCACGCGGACACCGCCCATTTCCTCTTTCAGAAATCTCCAGCCGAGGAATGCGCCGATCACCGCGCTGACTTCACGGATCGCGCCCGAATAACTAAGCGGGGCGATTGTGTACGCAAATAAAGCCAGCATATAAGCAACAAGCCCGAGCATTCCGCCCAGCAATAAATATCCTCGATTTTTCCTCCACGTGTTTGCAAAATGACTCCAGCCATAGCGGCGCGCGAGATAGGGGGTGGTCACGAACGGAACCATCACGAACATGGATAGTCCGTAGGGAAGGGCAGGTCCATTTTTTACGGCTGTGCCATCTATGAATGTGTAAATGGAAATGATCAATGCAACCGATAAAGCAGTCAGTATGCCTCTCAAATGCGGTTTCTCATTTTTGTTTTGCAAAAGCGTAGTCCCGCCAATGACCATCATGCCGCCGGTGATGAGCGCAAGTCCGATATAACCTCCAGCGGTCAATTGTTCCCGCAGAAAAATTGCCGACCACAGCACCAGCAAAGCGGGAGCCGCCCCTCGCGCAATCGGGTAGACGAGCGAAAAGTCGTGGTCACTGTAGGCCATGCAAAGCAAAATAAAATAGACTGCTTCCAGGATCATGCTAATGACTGCAAAGCCCCACATCGAACGCGGCGGTAAACCTGTGAAGAGGATAAACCCCAGTGAGAAAATGCCGCTGAGAATAACCTGCCAGCCCATGGCAATATATTTTTCGTCTGAACTCTTAAGCAGAAAATTCCATAAGGCATGCATGGAGGCAGAAAAGAAAAGCAGAACAAGCGCAGGGATTGGCATGGATTATTTCATGAACCCAATCAGTTTTTGATTCACTTCCACGCTGGCATCATGCTGCACCCAATGGGTGGACTTGTCATAAATGGTCAATTCTCCGTCGTCGCAAAGATCAATCGACGGCTGAGCCATATCCACGCTCAGCGCAATATCACGCTTGCCCCATAACAGCATGGCCGGTACACTCACCCTCCGCGCAGGTGCCTTCTTGCGGCTGAACGCATAACGCACGCTTTTGCGAACTGCGGCGCGATACCAATTTAACATGCCCGTCAACGCGCCTTTTTGCGACCAGGCTTTCTTATATTCAGCCATGTCAGCTTCTGTAAAGGTGTTTTTGCGCCCTGAGCGCGTCAACATCTGCCCTAAATATTCAAAATCATTTTTGCTCAGTATCCATTCTACAAACCAGGGGATTTGAAAAAAGAAAACATACCAGGATTTTTTTCGTTGTGTACTATTGTGCAATACAAAATCCGCCATCACATCGGGATGAGGCACATTCAAGATGGCAAGTTTTCCCAACCGTTCGGGATGCTCTATGGCAATCGTCCATGCCACGACCGCACCCCAATCATGCCCAACCAGTTTCGCTTTTTGAATCCCAAAATGATCGAACAAACCAACGATGTCTTTGGCAAGAATATCCACGTCATACGCAGATATTCCTTTTGGTTTATCCGATAAGTTGTATCCGCGTTGGTCTGGGACAATGACTCGAAACCCAGCTTCCACCAACGCAGGGATTTGATCTTTCCACCCATAATGGAATTGCGGAAACCCATGCAATAAAATGACCGCCGTTCCGTTTTCAGGGCCGTCGGTCATTACATGAAGTTTTATACCGTTTGTAGCGATGTATTGGCTTTGCATTCCGTGAGTATAACCTGCAAAAACCTTTTTACCACTAAGGACACAAAGTACACAAAGGAAGTTCTTAAAGGTTTCCCTTAGTGCCCTTTGTGTTTAGAGACCTTTTTACAGTGAAGTCACGGAGTTATCCCGCCTTACGAATACAACGGAATTCTTGTCCCATCTACTTTATTGGCTTCTTCAGAAAATAAATAAGTCATCGCGGCCACGATCTCTTCTGGAGACGTGCCCGTTCCTTTGTTGTCAACATCGATGGCTTTCACTTGAATAATATTGGATGTCACGCCCGCTTGTTTGAGTTCTGCTGAAAGACTCAACATCATATTTTCCTGCGCAGCTTTTGCGGCGGTATACACGCCTCTTTTCTCCGGCGGATTTTGTACTGTGGATGGAGAAATGATGATCACACGTCCCCACCCGTTGGCTCCGAGATAAGTTGAAAAAGATTTGAACAGGTTGAATGTTGTGCGTATGTGCTGGTTCAACATGAACTCGAGATCCTCGTCAGGTGTTTCTGCAAAGGTTTTGCCGCCAGTCCAGCCGCCGACGAGGTGGAACAAAGCGTGGACACTGCCAAATTTGGAATGAACAGCTTCGGCTGAGTCGTGAACCGCTGATCCGTTGAGCAGGTCAATGGTCTGGGCGTAGAGTCTCTCTGTGGGTAAATTTAAATCGCTCGCGAGAGAATCCAACTTATCTTGATTTCTATCAAGCAAAGCGATGTTGTGCCCATGTTGGGCGAAAGTTTTTGCAACAAGATTTCCCAACGCGCCCGTTGCTCCAGTGATAACGAGGGTCTTGATCGGGCTATTCATAGATTGACTTGATCTGTGATTCAGTCATGCCGTTCACAATGGGCCTGTCGCTTTGTTCAGGTAAATGTTCCTTGCCGTGAAAATCGATCAGATGACCGGACTTGGCGGCTTTGGTTTCAAGATAAAAACGATTGTGTTCATTGGTCGGCAAAATATGAGGAACGCGCCCGTTGATCTTCACGCCGTATTGTGTGAGCTGATCAACTTTCTTCGGGTTGTTGGTCATCAAACGAATGGATTGGATCTTAAGCGAATGAAGCATGTGCGCGGCCACTGCATAGTCGCGTTCATCATCGCGGAAGCCGAGCGCAAGGTTTGCTTCCACGGTGTCGAGTCCCTGGTCCTGCAAACTATAAGCGCGGATCTTGTTGGTCAATCCGATGCCGCGGCCTTCCTGGCGAAGATATAACACAATGCCCTTATCCATTTGACCGATTATTTCTAAAGCGGATTCCAATTGATCGCGGCAATCGCAGCGCAGCGACCCCATTACATCGCCTGTTAAACATTCGGAATGCAAACGTACCTGCACATCCTCGGCTTCAAAAACTTCGCCTTTAATAATGGCGACATGTTCCTTGTCGTCGCGGTTGTTTGAAAATGCAACGATATGAAAATCACCAAAACGTGTGGGTAATTCCGCAATCGCTTCGATCTTTACACAGATCCTGTCTTTTCCAACACCTTCACATTCATGGTCGGTGTTTTCGTCCAGTAACAATTGAATTTGTTCGTGTGCAAATGTAGTCATGTTATTCTCCGTGTTAAATTTCGTCCTGAGCGGAGCCGCATGATTTTCCTGGCGTCGTCCTCCAGGGTAGGTGTGCGGCGCAGTCGAAGGACATTTTTCTATAATTGTAATTGCTCATGTAAAATTGTCCTTCGACTGCATTCCTCGCTATCGCTCGTCACTCCGCTCACATCGTCCCGATGTCCTTCGGGAGGACGAAGAAATAATTTTATATCTTAAGAAGATCCCGCCATCTTCCCATTTTTCAAAGTCCATCAATTCAAGCGGAAGCGCTTCTTCACGCGTCAGCCCGAGGCCGTCTGCCAAAGTCGGAGCATTCGCTCCGCCAAAGATCATCGGCGCCATGTATGTGGTAATTTCATCCACCAAACCCAAACGCATCAGTTCGAAATTTATTGTCCCGCCGCCTTCAACCATTAAACGGTTTACCCCGATTTCCTTCAATGTTTGCATCATTTTATTAAGATCCACACGCGGCTCGTCATGCACAAAAACTTGCACGCCATTTGCCCGCAGGCTTTCAAGCTGACTTATAGATGTGTGATCTGTTGTAAATATTACGGCTCTCGCAGGCCCTGCTTTAATAAAATCCGACTCAAGCGGGATGTCTGCACTCGTTACGACTCCGACCTTAATCGGATTTGGCGGCATCCCGCGCTTGACTCTGCCCTCACGCAGCGCTTCGCTCTTAACGGTCAGTTTGGGCAATTCATCGAGCAGCGTTTTCCCCCCGACCAGGATTGCATCCGCGCCTGCGCGCAGTTCATCCACGCGTTCTTTATCGCGCTTCGATGAAATTGCAGAGCCTTTGCGTTCAAAGGTATCTATCTTTCCATCCGCTGTCATGGCGATGTTAATGAAAACATAAGGACGATTCATGATTTAGTTTACGCGCGCGCATCTTTCAAATTTTTGTTTGGCAAATTATACCTCCCACTCCCTGCTGTTAAGCCGACCCCGCCCCAGGACACCCCGTGATCTCCCCACAGTAATCAGTATAGCTTGTCAGATCCTTTACAAACCCAGGCGGACAGCTTTGTTGTTTCCAGTCACACACATAGGTGTTTCCGCTCCCCCCGA
>JBBSCM010000206.1:0-7294 GCA_038250295.1 Anaerolineales bacterium
AGAGCAACCGCCAGTTTTTCTTACACTTGAGACCGCGCAATATTACATGGCTTTTTTGGGGGGGCCAAAACTTGAAGAGGGATACTTTCAATCTCTCACCATTGACCGTAACCGCCTCTACTCCCAGATCCTTGACAACTTAAACAAAGCCGCAGTCGTTGGCTTTCCGTATACCGAGATCGGCTCGCGCATGGATGCGGCCTGGTTCGGCGACCCTGTACAGCGCCGCATTTATCAGGATGCACAGGATTGCGCAACGCTCTTCCGCCAATATTGCCTTGAGCATAACCTGCTGGATTTTTCTCTACAGCTTGAAATCTTCTCGAATATCTTGTGGCCGCAAGATCAGGTAAAAGGTTATCTAAAACGCATCTATCATCATCTCATCTACGATAATGTAGAAGAGGATGCTCCGCGCGCACATGACATTATCGGCGAGTGGCTTGCGGACTTTGACTCGGCGCTGTTGATCTACGACAATGACGCGGGGTACCGCTACTTCCTCGGAGGCGATGCAGTTACGGGTCACGCCCTGAGCGAGGCTTGTGATGAAAAAATAGAATTCTCGGAAAGTTTCGTTTCGTCTGAAAACATTATCCAACTTTCCGATATGCTTGTTTCAGCGATCACGCATCGCGAATCTGAAAGCGCAGTGAATCCGAACAACCCAATGGATTTTATCCTCGCGCATTATTATCCTGAAATGCTGGATGCGATTGTTGCCAGAGTCAAATCATTGGTCGAAGATGATGGCATTCCGCCATCCGAAATCGTAGTGCTTGCGCCCTATCTTTCAGATGCGCTGCGCTTCTCTATTACCAATCGTTTGGAAGAGGCGAAAATTCCGTGGCGTTCACATCGCCCATCACGTTCGTTGCGTGACGAACCCGCCAGCAAAACACTACTGACATTATCTGCACTGGCGCATCCGCATTGGAATGTGCGCCCCACCAAATTTGACGTGATCCACGCTTTAATGTTCGCGTTGAATACTGATTTGATCCGCGCACAATTACTGACCGAAATTGTTTATCGTCAAAAAGATATGCGCCTTTCGCCATTTGACGAAATCAAATCTGACATGCAGGAACGCATCACCTACCTGCTTGGCGAAAAATATACAAACCTGCGCAACTGGCTGAATGAATATCGTGAAACGACTCCCCAACCGCTTGATTTCTTCCTGCGGAAATTGTTTGGCGAAGTGCTCTCACAACCTGAATATGGATTCCATCGCAATATGGACTCAGTCCGCATTGCATCCAGCCTAATTGAATCAATCAAGAAGTTCCGCTACGCGATGGAGCCGTTAGACCTGACAGGTCTTAACGGAAACGGCACTGATATAAAATCGCCTCGCGAAGACCTGTCAGGTCTGGAGTCTTTTGATCTCGGACGGGAATATATTGCCATGCTGGAGGACGGCGTGATCGCCGCGCAATATCTGGAATCATGGCGCAGTGAAAATAAAGATACAGTGTTGGTTGCTCCTGCACATACTTTTCTGATGATGAACCGTCCAGTGACTGTGCAATTCTGGCTTGACCCTGGTTCAAGCGGATGGGTGCAGCGCCTTTCACAACCGCTGACGCATCCGTATGTGTTATCCCGTCATTGGCAATCAGGCCGCTTGTGGATGGACACGGATGAAGTCAACGCCGAGACCGAATCGCTCGCGCATCTCGCGGGCGGGTTGCTGAGTCGCTGCCGCGAAAAAATTTTTCTGGCACTGGCAGATCTGAGCGAGACCGGCTTCGAGCAGCGCGGGACATTGCTGCGGGCATTTCAAAAGGTCATACAGCAGCAAGAGGGTTAATGAATATCCTTAAGAAGCGTCCATTGTTGTTTTTGAGTATTATTTTATTCACCCTGTCACTAATTGTCCGCTTTCAAATACTTGCATATGTAAACCGCGATTTGACCCTCCTGCAAAAATGGTATGACCATTTGTATATCAACGGCATGGCGGGGTTGGCGGATGAGCACTTCTCAAATTATCCGCCCGCGTATCTTTATCTACTCTGGCTCTCAACATTATTTTCACGCTGGGTCGGACCCGTCTCGGCGCTCAAGCTTATCCCAACGTTGTTCGATCTATTATCAGCGTACACGATTTTTCATATGACCCGCCTGCGCTACGATGACGACAGGCCTTACTTCATCGCCGCTGGGTTTTTCATTTTGCCGACGATTCTTTTCAACAGTTCAGGCTGGGGACAGATCGATAGTTTGTACACATCGTTTCTGCTGGTCTGCGTTTATTTATTATTGAAAGAAAAACCATTCTGGGCATTGGTTGCTTTTGGTATGGCATTCTCTTTCAAATCGCAATCCATTTTTCTCCTGCCATTTCTTGGAATTTTATTTCTAAAAGGCAGGATTCGCTGGGTTCACTTTTTATTAGTCCCGACGGTTTATATGATTTTGGGTATTCCAATTGCGTTGATCGGAAGAAGTTGGGCGAGTATCCTATCCATTTATTTTGGGCAGCTGGGACAATTCCGTTATCTCTCAAAGGATGCGCCGAATTTATATATCTTCGTCCCAAATTCATTTTATGATACTGGCTTGAGGATCGGGCTGGGCATCTTCGTGCTTGCCCTGGCAATTTTGGGTTGGACAAACTGGCGCGCAAAGATCACATTCACTCATCGTCAAATTATTCTGATGGCGTTGGCAGTATTAAGTCTCGTGCCTTTTGTACTCCCAAAAATGCATGACCGTTATTTTTATCCTGTGGATGTATTTTCATACGCAGCCATTATCTTCATCCCAGAAATGTGGTTTGTTCCGCTGCTGTATCAACTTATCTCAGGGCTATCTTATTCCGCGTTTCTTTTAGGGGCACCGATCATAGTTATAATGATTGCTGCGCTAATCAACACAGGCACAACAATTTACATTTTGCGAAAACAATTCTTATCACTAAAAGAGGAAAAATGAATTTACAAAAAATTAGCACGATCACCATTCTTTTGCTTTCAATCCTTGCGTGCAATTTCGCAACTCCCCGTGAAGTTACATCCACACCTGAGATCGTCGAGCCTCAACCTACAGCAGTTCCAAATGAGATTGAGGCAACTGAGCCAGTTGTATCTTTAGATGGACCAGCCATCGCGAATTGCCCAATGTTCCCTGCAAACAACCACTGGAACACGCCCATTGACTCGCTTCCGACTCACCCGCAATCTGATGCGTGGATCGACAACATTGGCCGTGACGAATCTTTTCACATGGATTTCGGCGCCGGTGAATTCGACGGCGGCCTAATTGGAATCCCATATGACGTCGTAGCAGGGTCAACCGTCCCGAAGTATGAAGCGGAGTTTTATTATCCCGAAGAGTCAGATGCTGGACCTTATCCGATTCCTGATAATCCAAGTATTGAAGCAGGGAGCGATCATCATATCCTTGTGGTTGACACAGAGACTTGCACTTTATATGAAATCTTTGATGCAAGTTTTGATAATGGAAATTGGAGCGGCGGCGGTGGCGCAATATGGGATTTGAACTCTAACACCCAACGCCCCGATACATGGACATCTGCCGACGCGGCGGGCCTGCCAATATTGCCTGGCCTCGCTCGTTATGATGAGATCGAGGCTGGTGAAATCAACCATGCCTTACGCTTCACCGTGGAAGAAACGGCTGGATATATTTGGCCTGCAACGCATCAAACGGACGATCCACGAGATGGGATTCCGCCGATGGGTGCGCGCTTCCGTTTGAATGCCGATTATGATATTTCTGGCTTTCCGCAGGAAATGCAAGTCATCTTACAAGCCATGAAAACATATGGAATTATTCTCGCGGATAATGGCTCAGATTGGTACATCAGCGGTGCGCCCGATGACCGTTGGGACAACGATATGCTCCATTTATTGGATGTATTGACTGGCAATGATTTTGAAGCCGTAGATACTTCAGGCATGATAGTAGATGTGAATTCTGGTGAAGCAAAATGAGTAAAGCAATTTAAGGCGTTGATTCGACAGCAAAATTCGTTTGTATCACGCCAGAATTATCATTGGGATAATCCATTTCCTGAATATAGCGGATGATCTCCGCGCTTTCAGGAAAGTCGGGCCGAACATAATAATATTCTGCCGCATAAGGAGTCTCGCCATAAGCTGCAGCTAATATATAGCCATGCGTCTCTGCATATTCTTTTAGCACCAGGGTCATTTCGTTCCATTCATCTTTGATGTTTGAAGTGGCCACTGGAGAAAAATATGCATTAAACACGATGATGTGCGGATCAAAAGCCGCGAGATATTCTTCGGTAATGATTCCGTGATGGGCGATCCATTGGTCATTCAGACCCCAAGTGTCCAGAGATTTCCATTGGGAATATAAGGGAAGCAATCCCGCCTCTGATGTTGCCAGCCGATATCCAGAGTCTTTATACTCAGAAAGCATCAAGGCAACGTAGTACTTGCCATCATAATGGTAGCGAACATTATAGATGCCATATGCTAATCTTGTGGCAGCAACAAAGAACATGACTGCTAATAATGAATAAAAAAATCTCTGTTGAGCGTTGACCATGCCCCAATCATGAATCTTTAACCATTTACGAAGACCCAGTGTCAACGGCCAACATACCATTGCAGCCAGCGGAAGCGTCACATATTGAAATCTTCCCAGTACATTCATATTATTGGCAAGCAAAATAAAGAAAGTAGCAAAGCCCAATATCAAAATCAGAAAGCCAATTGTTTTACGACGGATTTCATGAAACAAAATACCGATAATAAACGCAGGCAGGAGCCATATATTTAAAAAGAATGTGTGGGCATAGGAGGCGGTTAGACTTTCATAATGTATGACGCCGCCTCCCTTCTTATAAAATGGATTCGGCAGAGGGTAGCCAAAATATTGCCAGCGCCATAGGAAATATGCTCCCCCAAAAACAAGAAAAACACCTGTGTAGGTTAGGAATGTGATTCGCGCATTCTTCCAGCCATTAAGGAACAGGATTACCAAAACCATGAGTCCCGTTAACAACACCCCCTCGGGTCTGATCAAACCGGTGATCAGGCTTGCAATGGCAAAGAGCAAAGCTTTTCGTTGATTCTCCCCGTGATAAATAATATCCAGGGCAAGCCACCAGCTAATACTGGCAAACAGGGCAAAGACGGTTGTGCCAAAATAACCCACTACATAAAAAAAGCCAGGACCTCCCAATAAGAAAAGCGCTGTGCCAAAAGCGATCAATCGGGGTGCATCAAAAGTTTTTCGGAGGGATAAAAATACAACTCCAATTGTTAAAAAATGAGCGGCAAAACCGAGAAAACGTGTAGCAAACTCCAGTGAAATCCCTGTCTTTACAAATACCCCTATTGCGATCATAAATAAAAAATCGGTTGCACCATCCACTGGAGGCTCACCAATATTCCAGACTATGCCATTACCATCTGCAAAATGCTGGGAATAACGCATCAGCATGGCAGCATCTTCAATAGGATGGGCATTGAAATCCACAAACCATGCCGCAAACAACGCAACGATCAAAAATATAAAAACAAGAATGACAAGGTCAATCGTAAACGGGCGAATTCGCATTGTTTCAATATTTAGAACAGTTTTATCTTCCATTTGACAATGATGATTATACTGATAAAGAAGTAAAATATATAGGCGTTATTGTATCTTCCATATTTATCCATATCAAAAGTATCAATGAATCACTTCACCCCTCGACCCTCCCAACAAAACATCCTCCGCTACGATGGCGGGCGGCTGGGCATTGCCGCGGTGCCTGGCGCTGGCAAGACACATATCCTCTCCGCGCTGGCGGCGCAGATCATTCACAGCGGCGCGTTGCAGGATGATCAGGAAGTGCTGATCGTTACGCTCGTCAACTCGGCAGTGGATAATTTCGAGGCGCGCATCAAACGTTTCTTCGAGAATCCTCTGCAGGCGTTATACAAATATCGCGTGCGCACGCTGCATGGCCTCGCGCATGACATCGTCCGCGAAAAGCCTTCGAGTGTTGGGCTTGAAAATCAATTCAGCATCATTGACGAGCGTGAGGCGGGCTTCATTCGGCGCGAGTCGGTTAATGCGTGGCTTGCATCTCACTCGCTGGATGATTTTCTTGACCCTGCCCTCGATAGTTCCAAACGGGATTGGGTTAACCGCAAGCAATTACCTGACTTGGCGGATTCCCTCGCTTTGGCATTTATCCGTTCATCCAAAGATCGCCTCTTGACTCCCGAAAGCCTGCGACGCAAACTAGATTCATCGTTCGCCCCGTTACCACTCGCTGAACTCGGCTGGAGCATTTACGCGGACTACCAGCGCGCGCTCGCCTATCGCGGTGCAGTGGACTTTGACGATTTGATCCGCCTTGCATTGACTATTCTCGAAAGCGACGAAGAATTTTTAGAGCGGCTGCGTTTTCGCTATCCATTCATTTTAGAGGATGAAGCACAGGATTCGAGTTTGTCACAGCAAAGGATACTCTCACTATTAAGTGGTTCCATCCTCCCTGCGAAGCCCCCGAAGGGGGAGCGCAGCCAAAGCGATAGCGGAGGCGCAGTCGCAGGGAGCGGTGCTGGCGATGCGCTTCGACTACGGCGCACCGAACGCGCCTCCGCTCAGCGAGGAGACGGAAACTGGGTGCGCGTCGGTGACCCAAACCAGGCCATCTTTGAAACCTTCACAACCGCAGACCCAGATCTGCTGCGTAGATTCATCAATGAAAACCCAAGTCAGGATATGCCAGAGTCGGGACGGTCACAGCCATCTATTATTGCTCTTGCAAATCATTTGATCGATTGGACGATGAATGCGCATCCTGATGAAAATGTGCGCGGCGCATTAAGTACTCCGCATATTGTGCCCGCTCCAGAAGATGACCCGCAGCAAAACCCGCCTGATAACCCAGAGGGGATTAGATTTGTCAGCAAAAAATATACAGCCGAAGAAGAATTGGATGCGGTGGTCAAGTCGGTGAAGAGTCATTTGGACTCATTTGCTGAAGATGAGCAAAAACCAACGATTGCGATTCTTGTCCCAAGAAACAATCGCGGCATTGAAGTGATCGAAGGACTCAAGAAAAAGAATATCGAAGTGATCGAGTTGATCTCATCTACGTCTAATACGCGTGCGGCGGCGGGATCGTTGAATTATTTATTATCATATCTGGCAGACCCGCAGTCTGCGCGGAAGTTGTCGAAGGCGTATGAAGTCTTTCGGCGGGATTGGCGCGTGAGTCCGTCATTGCGAGACGGCGCTCTTCCGTCGACACTTGCGCCGCACGCCAGTGCAGGTGAGCAATCTCCACCAA